>CALEYZ010000045.1 GCA_937928195.1 uncultured Limnohabitans sp. | reverse complement strand
CGGCCACAGGAACCTGCCAAGGACCGACCATCTGATCTCTGTGCGTCAAGCCGCCCACAGTGCGATCACCGATGGTGATGAGGAATCGTTTGGAAGCAACCGTGGGATGGCTCAAGACTTGAACCACCGCATCTTGCAAGTCAACTCCTGTGAGGTCGATGGGCGTGATGTTGCGCTGAAGTGACTTCACATCGCGGTGCATTTTGGGGGGCTTGCCCAAGAGCACGTTCATGGGCATGTCAACTGGTTTTTGCGTCTCAGGTGATGTTGCTTGATCGTCTGCCAAAATCAAATGACGCTCTTCGGTGGCCACACCCACAACGGCAAATGGGCAACGTTCGCGTTCGCAAAAAGCTTTGAAGGTATCAAGCGATTCAGGCGCAATGGCAAGCACATAGCGTTCTTGACTCTCATTCGACCAAATTTCTTTGGGCGACAGGCCCGAGGCTTCCAAAGGCACTGCGCGCAAATCAAATCGCGCACCACGCCCAGCATCGTTGGTCAGTTCAGGAAATGCATTGGACAAGCCGCCCGCGCCCACATCGTGGATGGCCAAAATGGGATTGTCTTGCCCCATCACCCAGCAGTGGTTGATGACCTCTTGTGCGCGACGTTCAATTTCAGGGTTACCGCGCTGCACGGAATCAAAATCCAAATTAGCCGCATTGGTTCCTGATGCCATGGAGCTGGCCGCACTGCCCCCCATGCCAATCAGCATACCCGGACCGCCCAACTGAATGAGCAAAGTACCCGCTGGAAATTGAATTTTTTGCGTCTGAATGTCGTCAATCACACCCAAGCCGCCTGCAATCATGATGGGCTTGTGGTAGCCCCGCAAAACGCCGTCAACTTCTTGTTCGTATTCGCGAAAGTAACCCAACAAATTGGGCCGACCGAATTCATTGTTGAACGCAGCGCCGCCCAAAGGGCCTTCGGTCATGATTTGCAATGGACTGGCAATGTGGTCTGGTTTGCCATGCGTGCCATTCCACAATTTTGAAACCGTAAAGCCCGTCAGGCCGGCTTTAGGTTTGGAACCTCGTCCTGTGGCGCCTTCATCGCGAATTTCGCCGCCTGCGCCAGTCGAGGCACCGGGAAAGGGAGAAATGGCGGTGGGATGGTTGTGCGTTTCCACCTTCATCAACACGTGGTGCAAGGCCTTTTCTTTGACGTAGGCGCCGCCGTTTTTGGCCACAAATCGTTCAACTTCATGACCGGACATGATGGAGGCATTGTCTGAGTAAGCCACCACAGTGTGCTGCGGATTTTGCTGATGCGTGTGCCGAATCATGCCGAACAAACTGTGCGCTTGCGCTTGTCCATCGATGGTGAACTCTGCATTGAAAATTTTGTGGCGGCAATGCTCACTGTTGGCCTGCGCAAACATCATCAGTTCAACATCGCTGGGATTGCGCGCCAGTTGTTGAAACGACGTCAGCAAATAATCAATTTCATCTTCGGCCAAGGCCAAACCAAATTGCGCATTCGCTTCCACCAATGCGCTACGGCCACCTTGAAGCACATCAACGTGCAGCAGGGGTTGCGCGTCAAGCTCTGTGAACAAGGCGAGTGCTTCTGAGCGCTGCGACAAAATTGACTCTGTCATGCGATCGTGCAACACGTCGGCCAACGCGAGCTTGATGCTCGGACTGAGACTTGGGACCTGCGCGGCAGACTTCAGCTGCAAGCTGTACTCGACCAAACGTTCAATTCTGCGAAGCTTCAAACCACAGTTGTGTGCAATGTCAGTGGCTTTAGAGGCCCAAGGCGACACCGTACCCAAGCGGGGCGACACGCACACTTGCCAAGCAGCGGAAGTTAGAGCGGCTTCGAGCGCAGGCTCACCGTAAGTGAGCAGCTGACTCAAAACCGTTTGAGAGGGTCCTTCAATCGGCCCCTCACTGGCCACAAGGTGCAGATAGTGGCCCGACAACCCCAGCACCTCGGGGCAAATGGCCTGTAGGCGTGGCAGAAGCTGTTGAACACGGAATTCACTGAGGGCGTTGCCGCCGTCGAGGATGAGAGTTTGCAGGGTCACTGGGTGGCCTTGAGGGCTGATGGGAAAGTGTCTCAAATACCGCTGACTGGGGTATTGAACGAGCGATTATTTTAACCGCTGACAAGCCCTCTTTTGGCAAAGTCCTGCGATGAATGGGATAATCATGCCCCATGACGATCACCCCCAAAGACCCCCAAGGCGCAGAAGGCATGCGTGTCGCTGGCCGACTTGCATCTGAAGTCCTCGATTACCTGACCCCCTTCGTGGTGCCAGGTGTCACCACCAATGAATTGGACAAGTTGGCCCATGATTACATGGTCAATGTCCAGGGCACCATTCCTGCCCCGTTGAACTACCAGCCGCCAGGTTACGCCCCCTACCCTAAGTCAATTTGCACATCGATCAACCAGCAGGTTTGTCATGGCATTCCCAACGACAAAGCCCTCAAAAAGGGTGACATTGTGAACATTGACATCACCGTCATCAAAGACGGCTGGCACGGCGATACGAGTCGCATGTTCATGGTGGGCGATGTGTCCATTGCCGCCAAACGTCTCTGCAACGCCACTTACGAGGCCATGTGGCACGGCATTGCCCAGGTCAAGCCTGGTGCTCGCTTGGGTGACATCGGTTGGGCGATTCAGAAATTTGCAGAAAACATGGGCTTTTCCATCGTTCGCGAATTCTGCGGCCATGGGATTGGCCGCGTCTTTCACGAAGAACCCCAAGTTTTGCATTATGGAAAACCTGGCACCTTGGAAGAGCTCAAGCCTGGCATGACGTTCACCATCGAGCCCATGATCAACGCTGGTAAACGCGAGATCAAAGAAATGGGCGACGGTTGGACCATCGTCACCAAAGACCGCTCTTTGTCTGCCCAGTGGGAACACACCATTTTGGTTACAGAAACCGGTTACGAAGTTTTGACGTTGTCCGCTGGCAGCCCTCCTGCACCTGCTTTTATCAAGGGTTAAGGCATGGCTGACTTGTCGGTATTCAAGGAGCAATATCGTCATGACAAGCAAGCGCTGTGGGCTCACATTGCCAGCAGCGCGGCCAATGGGCGAAGTTTGAAGCGCAGCCTGATGCGTCTTGCCCATTTGGCAGACAAATTATTGATTCAGCTGTGGAATCAGGCGGGCTTTCAAAACGGCGAATGCCTTGTCGCCGTAGGTGGTTTTGGCCGAGGCGAATTGTTCCCCTCCTCCGATGTCGATGTGTTGGTTTTGTTGCCTGAACATGCCGATCCTGAAGCCTCGGCAGCACTCAAAGCGCAACTGGAAACTTTCATTGGCAGTTGCTGGGACAGTGGCTTGGAAATTGGCGCCAGTGTTCGCAACCTGAACGATTGTTTGGAAGAGTCTGCAAAAGACATCACCGTTCAAACCTCACTCCTTGAAAGCCGCTACATCACAGGCAGCAAGTCCCTGTTTGATGCGTTTGAAAGCAGCTACCAAGCGGCCATGGACCCACACGCCTTCTTCGTGGCGAAGTCTTTGGAACTGCAACAACGACACAACAAATTCGAGAACACGCCCTATTCCCTTGAGCCCAATTGCAAAGAATCGCCAGGAGGCTTGCGCGATTTGCAAATTATTTTATGGGTGGCCAGAGCGGCCGGACTTGGCAGCACTTGGGACGATCTGGCCCAAAAAGGCTTAGCAACCCCCCTTGAAGTGAAACAAATCAAGCGAAATGAAGCGGTCCTAAGTCTCATCCGTGCGAGGCTCCATTTATTGGCCAAACGGCGAGAAGATCGCTTGGTTTTTGACTTGCAGCATGCCTTGGCCGAGAGCTTTGGCTACCAAGCCAAAATCACACCCGAAGGCAAACATACGCAACGCGCCAGTGAAGTGTTGATGCGTCAGTACTACTGGTCGGCCAAAGCAGTAACACAGTTGAATCAAATTTTGATGCTCAACATCGAGGCGCACTTGCAAGCGCAACGGGGTGACATTCACATTGAAGCACGGCCCTTGAACGATCACTTCTTCGAAAGAAATGGTTTGCTAGAAGTGGCCCAAGATGATTTGTACCAACAGCACCCGCATGCCATTCTTGAAACATTTTTGTTGTATCAAGAGACACATGGTGTCAAAGGACTGTCGGCCAAAACGCTGCGCGCGCTCTACAACGTGCGCAATGTGATGGATGCCAAATTTAGGCGCGATCCTGTTAACCGCAGCACCTTCTTGAAAATCCTTCAGCAAGGTCAAGGCATCACGCACGCATTTCGTCTCATGAACCAGACTTCGGTCTTAGGCCGGTATTTGTGGGTCTTCCGAAACATTGTGGGTCAGATGCAGCACGACCTGTTTCATGTGTACACGGTTGACCAACACATCATGATGGTGTTGCGCAATGTGCGTCGATTTTTCATTGCCGATCATGCCCATGAGTACCCGTTTTGTTCACAACTTGCAGCGGGATGGGACAAGCCCTACATCTTGTACACGGCGGCCTTGTTTCATGACATTGCCAAAGGCCGCGGCGGCGATCACTCCAAACTGGGTGTGGTCGAAGTCAAAAGTTTTTGCAGACAACATGGCATTCCCTCTGAAGATGCAGAGCTGATTGCCTTCTTGGTCGGAGAACACTTGACCATGAGCCATGTCGCGCAAAAAGAAGACCTCAGCGACCCCGATGTGATCTCTGCTTTTGCCAAGCGTGTCGGCAATGAGCGAAGGCTCACGGCTTTGTATTTGCTCACCGTGGCAGACATCCGCGGCACCAGCCCCAAAGTTTGGAATGCTTGGAAAGGCAAACTGCTGGAGGACTTGTACCGTTACACATTGCGTGTTTTAGGCGGTCGCGCCCCTGATGCCAATGCCGACATTGAAGCACGAAAGCGCGATGCATTGATTGAGTTGGCACGCCACTCACAGCCCCATGAAGGTCAGAAGGCACTTTGGGACACTTTGGACGTTGGCTACTTCATGCGCCACGATGCCAGCGAAATTGCTTGGCATGCGCGTCAGTTGTCGCGCTATGTGGCCAAACCAGGTGAAGCAGCCATCGCCAACCTTGGCGGAAAGAGCATCGTCAGGGCGCGCATCTCACCTATCGGTGAGGGCCTGCAAATATTGGTTTACACAGCCGACCAAACCGATTTGTTCGCGCGCATTTGCGGGTACTTTGACCAAGCGGGTTTCAGCATTTTGGATGCCAAAATTCACACCGCCAAAAATGGGTACGCACTGGACACCTTCCAAGTTGTCACCTCTTTGTTGCCTGAACACTACCGCGAGTTGATCACCATGGTGGAATCGGGTCTGAGCACCACCATTGACCGCCAAGGCACGCTGCCCCCTCCCACCAAGGGTCGAGTTTCACGACGTGTGCGGAACTTTCCTATTGCGCCACGCGTCACTTTGCACCCGGACGAAAAAGCTCAAAGTTGGTTATTGGGCATCTCTGCCAGCGATCGTTTGGGTTTGCTCTACAGCGTGGCCACCGTGCTGGCCAAGCACGGCATCAGTTTGAAGTTGGCCAAGATCAGCACGTTGGGCGAACGGGTAGAAGACACCTTTTTGATAGAAGGCTCTGCCCTTCAACACAATCGCGAGCAAATTGCGATTGAAACCGAATTGCTGCAGGTTCTGCAAGCTTAATCATGCGGTCCCATGACCCACTCACAGTGGGTCAGCACGTTAACGTTTCTTGCGCGGTGGCAAGCCCGTGTGCTGCGTCAATGCTTGACCCTTGCGAGGTGCGCCACTCGGCGTGCTGTTTTTGCGTCGGGCACTTTGGTAATCGTCAGACAAAGGCTGCCATGTGGGAATCAGATGATGCTTGCCGTTGCCGATCAAATCGGCACGGCCCATGGCTTTCAATGCTTCGCGCAACAAAGGCCAATGATTGGCATCGTGATAGCGCAAAAACGCTTTGTGCAAGCGTCGCCGTTTTTCACCTTTGACCACGTCCACTTTTTCGCTGTCACGCGTGATTTTGCGCAGCGGGTTTCGCGTGGTGTGGTACATCGTGGTGGCACTTGCCATCGGGCTGGGGTAGAAGGTCTGAACCTGGTCGGCTCTGAAGCCATTCTTCTTGAGCCAGATGGCCAAATTCATCATGTCTTCGTCGCTGGTGCCCGGGTGCGCCGCAATGAAATACGGCACCAAGAATTGCTTCTTGCCCGCTTCTGCGCTGAACTTGTCGAACATGCTTTTGAAGCGATCGTAAGTGCCGATGCCTGGCTTCATCATTTTGGACAAAGGCCCAGACTCTGTGTGCTCTGGGGCAATTTTCAAATAGCCACCCACATGGTGCGTGACCAGTTCCTTGACGTACTCAGGGCTTTGTACCGCCAAGTCATAACGCAAACCTGAACCAATCAAAATTTTCTTAATGCCCTTAAGGCCGCGAGCCTTGCGGTACATCTGAACCAAGGGGCCATGATCGGTGGTGAGGTTGCTGCAAATGCCTGGAAACACGCAACTTGGCTTGCGGCATGCAGACTCGATTTCGGGGCTTTTGCAACCCAAGCGGTACATGTTGGCTGTGGGTCCACCCAAGTCGGAGATGACCCCTGTGAAGCCTTTGACCTTGTCGCGAATTTCCTCAATTTCACGCAAGACGGAAGCTTCGCTGCGACTTTGAATGATGCGGCCTTCGTGCTCCGTGATAGAACAGAAGGTACAACCGCCAAAACAACCGCGCATGATGTTGACCGAGAAGCGAATCATTTCCCACGCAGGAATTTTGGTCGCGCCATCGTGCGAGCCATTGGCATCTGCATAGCCAGGGTGCGGGCTACGGGCATATGGCAAATCAAACACCGCGTCCATTTCAGCGGTGGTTAAGGGAATGGGGGGCGGCGTGATCCATACATCTCGCGCGGTGTGATCGTCACCATGTGCTTGAACCAAACAGCGCGCATTGCCTGGATTGGTTTCGAGGTGCAACACCCGATTGGCGTGTGCATACAAAACGGGGTCACTTTTGACTTGCTCATAACTGGGCAAGCGAATCACACTTCGATCGCGAGGCGGCACCTTGTGCATGCCTTTGCCTTTCAAGGCGGGCATGTTGGGGTTGCTTACAAATTGCAGCGGCTGAACTGTGGCCAATGAAGGCTTTGCTGACTTCGAGTTTTCTTGTTCTGCAACGGCCTGTGCTTCGTCTTCCCGAGCACACGTCGCGCCATTACTTTTAGCCTGCTCTGAAATCATCAGGTACGGATTGACATGGGCTTCCACATGGCCCGGCGTGTCAACAGACGTTGAGTCAATTTCGAACCAGCCCTCTGGGGTTTGGCGCCGCACAAATGCGGTACCCCGCACATCGGTGATGTCTTGGACGGGCACTTTGGCGGCCAATCGGTGGGCAATTTCAACCACAGCACGTTCAGCATTGCCATAGAGCAAGAGATCACATTTGCTGTCAACCACAATGGAACGGCGAACTTTGTCAGACCAGTAGTCGTAATGCGCAATGCGACGCAAAGAACCTTCAATGCCCCCCAACACAATGGGAACCTCTGGGAACGCTTCTCGACAGCGTTGGCTGTAAACAATGGCTGCACGGTCGGGTCGCTTGCCGCCCACATCGCCGGGGGTGTAGGCGTCGTCTGATCTGATTTTGCGATCGGCGGTGTACCGATTGATCATGGAGTCCATGTTGCCGGCGGTCACACCCCAAAACAAATTGGGCTTGCCCAAAGCTCTGAATGCCTCGGCACTTTGCCAGTCGGGTTGTGCAATGATGCCCACCCGAAACCCCTGTGCTTCCAGCATGCGACCAATGACGGCCATGCCAAAACTGGGATGGTCGACATAAGCATCGCCCGTCACCAAAATGATGTCGCAACTGTCCCAGCCCAACTGCGTCATTTCTGCACGACTCATGGGCAAAAATGGCGCCGTGCCAAAACGTGAAGCCCAGAACTTTCGATAACTGTTCAGGGGCTTCGCTTCACGCGGGAAAAAGGAGACGTCGACAAAGGCGTTCATGGACCAAATTTAAATGCAATGCCCCGAGTTTAAGCCTCTGCCCGCTTTGTGTCCCTTGAAAGGTCTTTCACGTTGGATAATCGTCCAATGTCCATGACCTTGCTTGCCCCAGTTGACCATGAGTTGGTCATCAAAAAAAGCCGATTTTTGGCCTGCGTGCAGCCCATTCAAAACCGCTCTGAAGCGCAAGCCATCGTTCAACAGCTGAAGTCGGCCCACCCTGATGCGGTGCATGTCTGTTGGGCCATGCTGGCTGGGGGTGATTCTGCGGCTCAAGACGATGGAGAACCTAGCGGTACAGCCGGCCGGCCCATGATGGAGGTTTTGCGCCACCAAGACCTAGAAGGCGTATTGGCCACCGTGGTCCGTTATTTTGGTGGCATCAAACTGGGCGCAGGCGGCTTGGTTCGTGCCTATACGGATGCAGTGGCGCAGGCGCTGGTCAAAGCGGATAAAGTGCCCATCGTTCCTAAAATTCAATTGGCTTGTCTGGTTCCGTATGACATGGAGGGCTGGTTAAGGCGGCAAGCCCAACTTGCAGAAGTGGCGGTGCTGAACGTGCATCACGACAGATTGGTGCGATTTGAATTTGAATTGCCCCAAACCCAATCGCAGGCATGGCAAAAAAGCCTGAACGATCTCGGTCAAGGCAAACTGGCTTGGACCGAGCCGTCATCCAACCCTGGCCCTCAACGATAATCCTCGCATGTCTGCAGAAGCCCCCGAAACTCATCAGCCCCAATCGAAAACTGAACTTTTTTTCGTCTTCACCTTGCTTGCGCTTCAGGGCGTTGGCGGCGTGTTGGCGATTGTTCAACACGAGCTGGTCGAGCGCAGAAAATGGCTGACCCATGCGCAATTTGTTGAAGAATGGTCTGTAGCCCAAGTCATGCCCGGCCCCAACGTGGTCAATTTGTGCTTGATGCTGGGTGGCAAGTATTTTGGACTGGGCGGCGCCATGGCTGCCGTGTGCGGTTTGATTTTGGCGCCCATGGCCGTGGTCTTGTGCTTGGCTGTTTTATTTGGCGGCGTGTCTGACAGTGCAATTGCGCAAGGCGCCTTGAAAGGCATGGGTGCGGTCTCGGGCGGATTGATCATTGCAACAGGATTGAAGCTGACCTCCAGCTTGCCCAAAAACCCGATGGGCTTGGCGCCTGCACTTGCATTTGCAATGCTCTCATTCACGGCCGTGGGCATTCTGCGTTTGCCGCTCGTTTGGGTCTTGCTGGGATTCGGGAGCCTGGCTTGCCTCCTTGCCTATCGCGCGCTGGACGTCACCGCCCAAGTGACTCACCAAGCGACCGACAAGGAGACGCCATGAGTCTGATGCTGAATTTGAGTCCGCAAGATTGGTTTGAGTTGTTCATGCATTTCGCCGTGCTCTCTTTGCTGGGCGTTGGGGGCGCCATCACCACCGCGCCTGAAATGCATCGTTTTTTGGTTGATGAAAAACATTGGCTGACAGATGCCTCCTTTTCGTCGTCCATCGCATTGGCACAGTCTGCACCCGGGCCCAATGTGCTGTTCGTAGCCTTGATGGGTTGGAACGTTGGCTTGAATGCGGGCGGCGGTTTGGCCGCAGGACCCGCCGCATGGTGGTTGGGCTTATGGGGTGTGCTCATCACCATGTTGGGCATTATGTTGCCCTCCTCCATCCTGACCTACCAAGCCACACAATGGGCTCACAAGAACAGAAATTTGCGTTCTGTCCGCGCTTTCAAAACAGGCATGGCCCCCATCGTCATTGGCCTGTTGGTGTCAACTGGCTGGTTGTTGTCGGCGGCTCACCGTGATCTTCAGCAAGATTGGAAACTCTGGCTGGTGACGGGCGCCGCCACTCTACTGATGATGAAAACATCGATCCACCTGTTGTGGATGATTGCCATTGGCGGCGCCTTGGGCGCTGCGGGCTTGCTTTAAACCAAACGCTGACGCACCGCTTCAAACAAGCACACGCCACTGGCCACTGAGACGTTAAGGCTTTCAACAGCACCTTGCATTGGAATGCTGACGAGTTCATCACATGTCTTGCGCGTCAGCTGTCGCATGCCAGGGCCTTCCGCGCCCAACACCAAGGCCACTGGCGCTTTCAAATCGACTTGGTAAATGTTTTTCGGTGCATCGCCACTGGTGCCAATGACCCAGATTGAGCGCTCTTTGAGTTCACCCAATGTGCGTGCCAAATTGGTCACCATGAAGTACGGCACAGTTTCCGCTGCGCCACTGGCCACTTTGGCCACTGTGGCGTTGATGCCTGCAGCATGGTCTTTGGGTGCAATGACGGCATGCGCGCCGGCGCCATCGGCCACCCGCAAACAAGCCCCCAAATTGTGTGGATCAGTGATGCCGTCCAAGACCAGCAGCAAAGGCGGTCCTTGCACTTGGTCCAACAAGTCGTCCAAAGAATGCGCTTGAGGCAAAGACTCAACCCTTGCGGCAACACCCTGGTGACCATGGCTACCGGCCAACTTGGCCAGTCGCATGCTGTCGGCTTCGATCAAACGCACACCGGCCTCTTGGGCTCGCTCAATGAACTGACGCATCCGTGCATCACGGCGCGTAGACTCAAAATAAATTTCAACAATGGATTGCGGTGCCGTTTTCAAACGAACACCTACGGCATGAAAACCGAACAGGACTTTGGGTGATGACATAGCCCCGATTATCCTTGGGATATGAGCTGTCCAGCCTGCAAAGTGAGGGTTCTGCTGCAGCGCAGCGCCAATTTTTGATCATGGGTCACCAAAATAAGCGTGGTTCCTCGCGCTTGGTTCAAGGAAAGCATCAAATCCATGATGCTTTCACCGGTTTGGGCATCCAAACTGCCGGTTGGCTCATCGGCCAACAACAATTGAGGTTCCACCACAAACGCCCGAGCCAAAGCAACGCGTTGTTGTTCGCCACCACTGAGGACTTTGGGGAAATGGTTCAAGCGCTCTGCCAAGCCCACCTGACTCAAAATGGTCTTGGCCTGCTGCTTGGCATCTTTGCTGCCAGCGAGTTCCAGAGGCAACATCACGTTTTCAAGGGCCGTGAGGTGCCCCATTAATTGAAAGTTTTGAAACACAAAACCCAAGTGCTGCCCTCGCCATGCCGCTCTCTCGTCTTCCGTCATGTCAAACAAAGATTGGCCGGCCAATTCAACCCGTCCCGATGTGGGTGTGTCTAAACCGGCCATGATTGAAAGCAAGGTGCTTTTGCCAGAGCCTGAAGCCCCCAAGATGGCCACAGTCTCCCCAGCTTTCACGGAGAAATCAATATCACGCAAAATAGACAGCGTTCCACCGACATCTTGCACTGCTTTGCTCACGTGCTGGATTGAAATGATTGTTTCTGACATGCACCAACCTTTATTGCGACACCGACACTTTAACCGCCTTGTTGTGGGCTTGTTGACCACGGGTATTTGCCTCTTTGCCACGGCCTCTATGGCAGGCTCGGCCGAACTTTTGCCGTCTGCGACCAAAGTCTTGATCGTGGGTGATTCGCTGAGTGCGGAATATGGCCTGACAAGAGGCACAGGCTGGGTGGAACACATGATGCAACAAGCCAAAGCTGAATCAGTCGCAGTACAGTTGACCAATGCCAGCATCAGTGGCGATACCACATCGGGCGGCGTATCGCGTCTGCCGGCGCTTTTGAAACTTCACCAACCCAACATTGTGGTGATTGAGTTGGGGGGCAACGATGCGCTTCGGGGTCTGGACATGAACCTCACGCAAGCCAATCTTCTGAACATGATCAAGGCCTCGCAAATGGCAGGTGCGCGCGTGTTGGTCATTGCCATGCAGGTGCCGCCCAATTACGGCGCCAACTATTTGAAACAAATGTCAGCGGCCTATGAGAAGGTGACAAAAAGCACGGCTGCGCAATTGAATCAGCAATTTTTAAAAGGCGTGGCCGACGACCCAGACCCGTTGAAATGGTTTCAAGCGGATCGCATTCATCCGAACGAAAAGGCACAGCCGCAGATGATGAAGAACATCTGGCCGCAGTTGAAAAAAATGGTGTTAACGAAGACCTGAGCGGTCTTGATTAGGTCTGTGGTGGTTCGGCTTGGGCTGACGGCATTTCAGAACCATCGTTCAATTCAATGCCGTTTTCACCATCTTCGGGCGTGTCCAATTTGCGCTCAGCTTTGGCTTTGAGTTTGTCTTCTTTCTTGCGCTTCTTCGCCAATTCTTTTTGACGTTTTTCGTAGCCGTAATTGGGAGTTGCCAAGGTATTACTTTCTAATGAATGGCATCCACTGTATCAGCTTGCCATCCATCTCTTGGCAATTCGCTTAAATATTCAAGCAGCGTGTTGCAGCTTGAGACAAATCGGCAATCAAATCATTGACTGCTTCAAAGCCGGTTGAGAAACGAACCAAGTAACCTTGCTTCAAATGCGTTGGCCAGTTCGAGCGCATGCTCGCAATGTCGTACGGAACCACCAAACTGACGGGGCCGCCCCAGCTGTAACCAATTTTGAACAACTTCAAATTGTCGCAAAATGCATCGACCTGGGTTTGCGTGAGCTTGGGACTGAGCATGACACTGAACAGGCCAGCGGCATGCCCCTCACCCCCATTGGGAGCACACAGTGCTTGCCAGTGGGCATGGCCAGGAGATCCTTCAATGGCTGGGTGCATCACTTGGACACACGCTGATTGAGTTTGCCACCATGTAGCCAATTGGCGTGCAGCACGGTCTTGGGCTTCATAGCGCAAAGTGATGGTGGGCAAGGAACGCAAAATGGACTCAACGTCGTTAGGTCCGACGCAAATGCCCAAACGCATCATGGTGAGTTTGAGTTTCAGTCCCAGGGCATCGTCACGGGTCATGACGCTGCCCATCAGCACATCACCGCCGCCACTGGGATATTTGGTGAGTGCGTGGGCCGTGAGATCGACTGACAGGCTGCCATCGCCCAACAAATCAAATGGCTTGAAAGCCAAACCTGCACCCCATGTATTGTCCAGTGCTGTCACCACTGAGTGCGCCTTGCAAGTTTGAAGCAAATTCACAAGGTCTGGAAATTCCATGCTGACCGAACCTGGCGCTTCCAGCCACACCAATTTGGTGTTGGGTTGAATTTTGGCGGCCAGGTCCTGTGGATTCATGGCGTCGTAGTAGCTGTGTGTGATGCCAAACGACTGCAACTCGCCTTCGGCCAGCACTTTATTGGGACCGTAAGAATTGTCGGGAATGAGGACATGGTCACCAGTTTTAAGCACAGCGAAAGCTGCCACCGCCAAGGCTGAGAGGCCGCTGGGCGTGAGCACGCAATGCTTGCCACCTTCCAAGGTGCACAAACGTTCTTCTAGTGTGAAAGATGAGGGGGTGCCGTGTGTGCCGTAGGTGTAGGCAGATTTGTCTTTCCACTCGCGTTGGCGCATGGCGGCCACATTGGGAAAGAAAACCGTGGAGGCTTTGAAAATACCCGGCTGAGGTGCTTGAAACTCAGCCGGTGGCGTGTAGCCGTGATGGATCAGTTGGGTTGAAGGATGGGATGCATTTTTTTCAGTCATCCCCCCATGTTACCGTCAGACTTTCCACTTTTCCATCAATTTTTCAGGGTTCAGGCTGTCATAGCCTTCAAAGGGTTGATGGATCCAAGGATTGGTGGGCAAAAACTCTACCGAGTAGTCGGGCTGGAAGCCTGAAACACCCTTGGTCCAAATCACCGCCGTGCGCAATTCAGTTATGGGTTTGTAGTTGTTTTTAAGCATGTTGACCACTGCGTTCAGGGTGTGGCCTGAGTCTGCCAAATCGTCGACCAACAGCACACGACCGGCAATTTCGCCCTTGGGTGTGGTGATGAAACGCGCGATGTCCAAATGGCCTTGTACGGTGCCTGCGTCTGCACGGTAGGAACTGGTGGACATGATGGCCAAAGGCTTGTCAAAGATGCGCGACAAGATGTCACCAGGGCGCATGCCGCCACGCGCCAAACAAAGGATGGTGTCAAATTCCCAGCCAGACTGGTGAACCTTGATGGCCAATTTTTCAATTTGATTGTGGTACTCGTCGTAGCTTACGTACAGGTGTTTGCCGTCTTCTGTCAGCATGAGATATCTCCAAAGGTTTGTTCACTGCACACCACTGTGCAATGAGGTGTTGAAATTCAATTAAAGGGATGCAGAAAAAGGATCGTGCATCAAGATGGTGTGGTCGCGATCGGGACTGGTTGAGACCATGTGGATGGGCACACCCGTGACTTCTTCAATGCGTTGTAAATACAAACGGGCATTGACAGGCAGTTTGTCCAACTGCGTCACACCGACCGTGCTGTCAGTCCAGCCTTGAATGGTTTCATAGATGGGCTTGCATCGGGCGATGTCGTCTGCCCCCATCGGCAAGATGTCCACAATTTCGCCATCCAACTCGTAGCCTGTGCAAAGTTCCAACTCCTTCATGCCATCAAGCACATCGAGTTTGGTAATGCACAGTCCAGACAAGCCGTTCACTTGCGCACTGCGTTTGAGCAAAGCTGCATCAAACCAACCACATCGGCGACTGCGACCAGTGGTCACACCTTTTTCAGCACCAATGGTGCTCATATGCCAACCAGGTGTTCCTTCTTTTTCCCATTCAAGTTCAGTCGGGAAAGGACCGCCACCAACACGTGTGCAATAGGCCTTAGTGATGCCCAGAACGTAGTGAAGCATGCCTGGTCCGACGCCGGCACCAGCGGCAGCATTGCCTGCGACACAGTTGCTGGACGTCACGTAAGGGTATGTGCCGTGATCAACGTCAAGCAAGGTACCTTGCGCACCTTCAAACAACAAATTGGCACCCATGCGATGGGCGTCATTCAATTCGCGAGAAACATCGGCCATCATGGGTTTGAGCAACTCTGCATGTGTCATGGCTTCGTTGTAAACCACATCAAACTGCACCTGACCGTTTTTGACATAAGGCTTGAGGGCATCACCAAATGTGAACTTTTCAGAACCCAAATAAGTGGTCAACACATGGTTGTGCAAATCCAAAAGTTCTTTGAGTTTGGTAGCAAAACGTTCGGGGTATTTCAAATCTTGGACACGCAGGGCACGCCGAGCAATTTTGTCTTCGTAGGCAGGGCCAATGCCGCGACCCGTGGTACCAATTTTCTCTGCACCACCTTGCTCGCGCGCTGCTTCACGTGCAACGTCAATGGCTGCGTGAAAAGGCAAAATCAGAGGACAAGCTTCACTGATACGCAAACGAGATCTAACTTCAACGCCTGCTTTTTCGAGACCTGCAATTTCTTCAAACAATTTGCCGGCAGAAAGCACCACGCCGTTACCGATGTAGCACTTCACACCGGGTCGCATGATGCCACTTGGAATCAAATGCAAGGCGGTTTTGACACCATTGATGACCAAGGTATGGCCTGCATTGTGGCCACCTTGAAAACGCACAACACCTTGTGCACTTTCGGTCAGCCAGTCCACTAATTTACCCTTGCCTTCGTCACCCCATTGGGTACCTACAACGACAACGTTACGTCCTTTGGTCATGTTCATTTTGCTTTGTTTTCAATGGCTTTAACTACCCATTGCCCCGCCACTTCAGTCAGCTGGCGATCGCATTGGAATTCATCAATTTCACTGTCATGGCCAGGTAAGTGGCAGACAACAGTTTCACCTTGCTGGCGAAGTTTGGTAATGGCTGAACGCAGGTCTGCCGACGTTCCCCAAGGTGCGCGAATGGCGGCCTTGAGTGACAGTTGAGGCACTACACCGACCCATTGCTTCAGGTCTAGGCTGAAACCGACAGCAGGTCGGTCGCGGCTGATTTCATGACCAAACACGGCACCAACACCGTCGTAGCGGCCACCGCGAACCACCGCATCGCTGGCACCTTTGGCATAAATGGCAAAACGCAAACCACTGTAATAAGCGTATCCCCGCGCATCGGCCAGATCAAACTTGAATTGAACTTGCGGCAACTGTTCGCTGAGCCATTTCAATTGCTCAATGGCCAATTTAATTTGCGGATTGGCAGGCAGCGTCTCGAGAGCACGATTCAAAACCGAGGCATCGCCATACAAATCGATCAGGTTCATCAAGCCTGCCTGAATGTCGGCCGGAAACTTTTGCGACAACTCGGCCAGTGCCGATGAGTTTTTGGAAGCCAAAGCAGCATAGACCTCGCCACGCATGGCCTCTGTCAAAGACAAGCCATCGAGGAGACTGCTGACGATGCGCGCATCGGCCAGGTCAACCAGTACTTCCCCCATTTGGGCGGCTTGTAGGCAATCCAAAGCCAACTGCAAGACTTCCAAATCGGCTTCTAGACCCGCATGCCCAAAAATTTCGGCCCCCAACTGCAAGGGCTCGCGAGTCGCGTGCGGACGATCTGGCTGCGTGTGAAGCACGGGACCACAGTAGCACAGGCGTGTCACGCCCTGGCGGTTCAGCAAGTGTGCGTCAATGCGTGCAACCTGAGGCGTGGTATCCGCCCGTAAACCCATCATGCGACCTGAAATTTGGTCGACCAGTTTGAAGGTTTGCAAATCAAGGGCTTTGCCAGTGCCTGTGAGCAATGACTCGATGTGCTCAAGCAGCGGCGGCGACACCAGCTCAAAGCCATAGCTTCGGGCAGTGTCTAAAAGCAATCTTCGGAGTTCTTCGATGTGTCTGGCTTCTGAAGGCAAGACATCGGCGATGTGATCCGGCAGGACCCAAGCGGACATGGCAAATAAGGGGGCTGTTAAAACAGGGATTTTACCGGTTCAAACAGGCTCTAAATGAGCCAAATCAAAAGAAAGAAGCCCAGTAAGACAGTGGTCAGCCCAAAAAAACGAATTTGACCGTCCTGAAGCTGCAGCAACTGCCTGAACATGTCTCGCCATTTGCTTGGCGAAATGAGGGGCAAAAGCCCCTCAAAAATCAAAACCAAGGCCAATGCCGCCAAGACCGAAGGCCAAAAATTCACTTATTTCTTTGCAGGGGCTGCCACGGATGCAGGGACAGCGTTGCCGCGCATGGTTTTGAAAAAATCAGAGTTGCTAGGGTCCAGAACCATCACGTCACTCTTCTTCGCAAAACTGGCTTTGTACGCATCCAAGCTGCGATAAAACTGTGCGAATTGGGGGTCGCGGCCAAAGGATTCGTTGTAGATGCGAGCTGCTTGGGAATCACCCTGCCCTTTGATTTTTTGGGCTTCACGGTAGGCATTGGCAATGGTCACTTCGCGCTGGCGATCTGCATCTGCTCGAATTTTTTCACCCTCGGCTGCACCCGTAGAACGCAATTCATTGGCCACACGCTTACGCTCGGCCTCCATGCGACGATAAACAGATTCTGTGATGGCATCCACATAGTCTGCCCGCGTGATGCGAACATCGACCACATCCACGCCCCAAGGCTTATCGCCGCGGACCTTCTCGAGCACTTCACGTTTGACATCGTTCATCAGAACATCACGACTGAGAGACAGCAAGTCCTTGACAGTCCGCTTGTTAATCTCTTCTTGAAATGCATTGCGCACAACACGGTTCAATTGATTGGCACCTGCTTTTTCATCCAAACCCACATTGCGAATGTAGGCCATTGGATCAGTGATGCGCCAGCGAACATACCAATCAATGACGACGCGTTGCTTCTCAGCCGTCAGCATGGGTTCAGTATCGGGGCTGTCCAAAGTCAGCAAACGCTTGTCAATGTAGGTGACATTTTGCAAAGGTGGCGGTAGCTTGATATTCAGACCTGGTTCCGTGATGACTTCTTTGATTTGTCCCAAAGCGTAAACCACACCAAATTGACGCTGATCCACCACAAACAACATGGAGCTGGCCAATGCCAGGACCAGCAAAAGGGACGAAGCCCACATTCCAATACGATTCATTTTGCTGAGTCCTTAACGAATTTCACGATCACGAGAACGAAGACTGTCTCGTGATCTAGGGTCGGCAGGTGTCGCACCCTGAGCCGGCGCTGGGGTTATGTTGCCACTGGTTGCAGCTTCAGGGGCAACCGGTGCCGCCAAAGGCGAGCTGGTGACTTGCATCAGCTTGTCCAAGGGCAAGTACATCAAATTAGAGCCCTGTTTGCTGTCAACCACCACTTTGGTGACGTTGGTGTAAATTTGTTGCATTGCATCCAAATACATCCGATCGCGTGTCACCTGCGGTGCTTTTTGGTACTCAGGCAAGATGGCTTTAAAGCGTTGCGCATCACCTTCTGCTTGCGCCACAATGCGCTCACGATAAGCCTGCGACTCTTCTTTCAAACGGGATGCTGCACCTACGGCACGTGGAACCACATCGTTGGCATAAGCCTGCGCCTCATTTTTGGCTCGCTCTCGCTCTTGACCAGCTTTCAGCACATCATCAAAAGCAGCTTGCACTTGCTCGGGCGGCCGAACACCACCTTGCTGCAAATTGATACCCACCACTTCAATGCCGACTTTGTAGCGGTCAAGGATGTTTTGCATCAAGGCCCTGACACGCGGCGCAATTTGATCACGCTCCTCTGCCAAGGCTGAATCCATTTTCATTTTTCCGACAACCTCGCGCACGGCTGTTTCAGCCGCTTGAACAACAGCCTCTGTGGGGTTTTTACTTTCGAACAAATAAGCGCGTGCATCATTCAAACGGTATTGAACCGCGAACTTGATTTCGACGATGTTTTCATCCTCTGTCAGCATGGCTGACTCACGCAGGCCAGTTGCCTTGATGACATTGTCTCGACCAATGTCAACCGAACGGATTTGGGTCACAAACACCAGTTCGTGCTTTTGAATGGGGTAAGGCAACCGCCAATTAAAGCCAGCACCTACCGTTGTTTTGTACTTGCCAAATTGTGTGATGACGGCTTGTTGGCCCTCTTGCACAATGAAAA
Organism: uncultured Limnohabitans sp.; assembly: GCA_937928195.1. Classification (GTDB taxonomy): domain Bacteria; phylum Pseudomonadota; class Gammaproteobacteria; order Burkholderiales; family Burkholderiaceae_C; genus Limnohabitans_A. Next base: position 19,748 of record CALEYZ010000045.1, on the reverse strand, counting down.
AACCGGTGCCCATCCAGATCAGCAGCAAGGCACCCAAGATAACACCCACGCCCAGATTTCTGAAAACCGGCGGCATGCCATTGGGCCCAGACCCATTGGGAGGACCTTTGTGAGGGGGGCCACCATTTTTGCCACCCAAAAACTGAGACAACTTGCGGTTCAAGTCACGCCACAGCTCATCAAGGTCAGGTGGGCCCGAGTTTGCGCCCGGTTTGTTGGAAGACGGTGCCGAATGCGGCTGGTTAGGCTGCTGCGATGGCCCCGAACCGCTGGGTGGCGCTGTAGGCTGTGCACCCTCTTGTCCATCCTGTGTGGGTTTGTCATCGCCTCGTCCCCATCGCTGATCGTTCAAATTGAACATGCCGCGAAGGCGTTGTGGAATGGCGGGCCAGTCGATAGCACGGGGATTGAAGTTCATTCGTTTTCTAACGTATTTATCTGCTGGCACTCATTGTGCACAATCACATCAGTTATTAGGGAAATTCATCCGGATTTTCCCCGGAAATATCAAGGTCAAAACGCGGATCATCCTGGCGCTCAGGCTCTGAGGCGGTTTTCATGACTTCTTCCGCCAACAGTTGTCGCAACAATGGCAAGCCTTCGCCTGTTTGTGCACTGACAAAAATGCGTGTCAGTGCTTGACCATCGACTTCGTATTGATCTTGAAAAACCAAGGGGCGTCGTTCGGTTGGCAGGTTGTCAATTTTATTGAAGACCAACCACTGCGGAACAGGATCTGCGCCAATTTCATGCAGCACACGTTTGACTTCCGCCATCTGCTCGGGAAAATTGGGATTGGAGGCATCCACCACATGAATCAGCAAGTCCGCATCGGCGGCCTCTTGCAAGGTGGCCTGAAATGCATCAATCAAACCATGCGGCAAATCTCGAATGAAACCCACTGTGTCCGATACCGAAGCACTGCGCCCAGCTTCACCCAAATACAACTGGCGTGTGGTGGTGTCCAGCGTGGCAAACAATTGATCGGCAGCATAGGCGCGAGCCTTGACCAAGGCGTTGAACAAAGTGGATTTGCCCGCGTTGGTGTACCCCACTAAAGACACATTGAATGCGTTACGGCGATCGCGCTGCCGGCGCTGCGTCGAGCGCTGCTTTTTAACTTTAGACAAACGTTCTTTGGTGCGCTTGATGGCATCGCCAATCATGCGACGGTCCAATTCAATTTGAGTCTCGCCAGGACCACCGCGCGTACCGATACCACCCCTTTGGCGCTCCAAGTGGGACCAGCGGCGTACCAAACGCGTGCTGAGGTATTGAAGCCTTGCCAACTCCACTTGCAATTTACCATCATGACTGCGCGCTCGCTGGGCAAAAATCTCCAGAATCAGCAAGGTTCGATCGTTGACTGGCAGCCCCATGTGCCGTTCCAAATTTCGCTGCTGCGCTGGGCTGAGTGATTGATCAAACAAGATTTCACGGGCCCCCACCTGCTCGGCCATGAATTTGATTTCGTCAGCTTTTCCAGTACCCACAAACAAAGCAGCATCTGGCGCCTTGCGTTTGCAAGTGATTTTGGCAACTGGCCGCATGCCAGCTGTCATTGCCAATTGGCTTAACTCATCCAGTTCACCATCGAAATGCGGCAAACCAAAATCAACACCAACCAACAAAGCTGGTGTTGAATCGACCAAATCTTTACTCAAAGGAGGCGATTAGGCTGGCGTGTCTTCAGGAGCGTCAGCACCAGGAAGGTTAACTGCGCGTCCTGGGACAATGGTTGAAATGGCGTGCTTGTAGACCATTTGTGTCACTGTGTTGCGAAGCAACACCACATACTGGTCGAAGGACTCAATTTGGCCTTGAAGTTTGATGCCATTGACCAAATAAATGGACACAGGCACATGCTCTCGGCGCAATGCGTTGAGGAAGGGGTCTTGCAAAAGTTGCCCTTTGTTGTTCACGATATTCTCCGTGTTCTGAATTGAATTAAGGGTTTTACCTTAACACATGCTTGAAAGACAAGCTGCGCAAAAGCAGTCAAAACCTTACAAATTAGTCCGAATCTTTGTCAGCGTAGGGATTTTGGGACGTTTTCATCTCAATCCGCAAGGGTGTGCCAGACAAGTCAAAGGCTTTTCTGAATCGACCCTCAAGGTAGCGCTTGTAAGTTTCCGTCACATGCTCTAGCGAGTTGCCGTGAATGACAATGACGGGGGGGTTCATGCCGCCTTGATGCGCGTAGCGCAGTTTGGGTCGGAACATGCCACCGCGTTGCGGACTTTGGAATTGCACTGACTCTAGCAACAAACGTGTGAGAACCGGCGTGGTCATTTTGACCATGGCAGACTTGTGCGCCTGCGTGATGGATTTCCAAACAGGCCCCAAACCTTGGCGCTTTTTGGCAGAAATGGTGTGCAAATTGGCGAACTTGAGAAATGGCAGTCGATTTTCGATGGAGCGGTGCACCAATTCACGTTGGTACTCATCGACGGCATCCCATTTATTGACGGCAAGAACCACGGCTCGGCCACTGTCCAAGATAAAGCCTGCAATGTGCGCATCCTGTTCCGTCACACCTTGCGTCGCGTCCAGCAATAACAGGACAACGTTGGCAGATTCAATGGCTTGAAGTGTTTTGACCACAGAGAACTTCTCAATGGCTTCAAACACCTTTCCTTTGCGTCTCAAACCGGCGGTATCGATCAGTTCAAATTTTTGGCCATCGCGTTCAAATGGAACGGTGATGGCGTCGCGTGTAGTGCCAGGCATGTCAAAGGCAACCAGACGTTCCTCACCTAACCACGTGTTGATGAGGGTGGATTTGCCCACATTGGGACGCCCTGCCACAGCCAGTTTGACGATGGAGGTGTCCACCTCAGCGTCTGCATCGTCCTCCGGCAACATGAGTGGATCTAAAGCCAACTCGATCAAACTGCGGACACCCTGACCGTGTGCTGCAGAGACAGGAATCACCTCACCCAGACCCAGTTCGTAGAACTCGCTGATTTGAACGCCCTCTCGCATACCTTCTGCTTTGTTGGCCACCAACAAGCAAGGTTTGCCAATGCGACGCAGGTATTTTGCAATGTCATGGTCTTGCGCGGAAACACCAGCTCTGGCATCCACCACAAACACAACCACATCGGCCTCGGCAACCGCCTGCTGCGTTTGCTTTGCCATTTCTTTGTAGATGCCAGCACTGGCGTCGGGTTCAAAACCGCCCGTGTCAATCACGATGTACTCGTAACGGCCTTGACGACCTTGGCCGTAGTGGCGGTCGCGTGTGAGTCCAGCAAAGTCGGCCACGATGGCATCTCGACTTTTGGTAAGACGGTTAAAGAGCGTGGACTTGCCTACATTGGGGCGTCCGACCAGGGCCAGTACGGGTTTCAAATCTATCTTTCAGTTGAGCTTTAGTCGGCACGCAGGGCTTGAATCAAGCCATTTTTAGCAACGACAACCCAAGTTTTTCCATCACGCATCGCTGGCATGGCTATGCCAGACGCATCAATTTGTAAGCGGGCCAGCGTTTGACCGTTGCTTGCATCAATCCAATGCAGCCAACCCAGCTCGTCACCAAGTAACAGCTGCCCGTCGGCAGCCACTGGCGCTGTCAAGCCACGAAAGCGTAAGGCCTCGGTTTGCCATAGCACTTGACCACTCGATCGATTCCACGCCATCAACTTACCATCAGACTCAGCGCCAAACAGGGCCGTCTCTGTGCCAGTGAGGCCGACATGACCCTGCGCAGAACGGGTCCACAGGTTGCTTCCCTTAAGGGCATCGACGCAGGTGACCGATGTTTGGAAAGCGCGGGCACAAATGACATTGTTCACTCGGGAAACCCCTGCGATCAAATCGACCAATCGTTCCACTTCGTTGGTTCCCCTTGAAGAACCAATCGCAACTTCCCATTTCGACACACCGTTAGCAGGGTTCATGGCCACCAGACGGCCAGACAATCCCACCAGCAAATTGTCTTGAAATGTGGTCAGAATGCCAGCTTGCTTCAAAACCAATGCATCGCCCGTACGTTGCTGGCTCCAAAGCTTTTGACCCGAAGCACCGTCAAAGGCCATCACAGTTCGATCTGCGGTCAGAACAAAGACGCGGTCTCCCGCCACCAGGGGTGCAGTGAACGACAAAGCTGGCAACTTGTTTTTCCACAGGATTTTGCCCTGAGACAAAGTGACTAACTCATTGGCCTGCGTAATGACCGCAAGGCGTACGCCATCCGTGCCGACGCCTGCTGACAAGGACGTACCGAGTGCCAAACGCCAAGTCTCAGCACCTGTTTCGGCATTTAAAAGTGCCACAAGACCGTTGGTCGATGCAATGGCCATTTGCCCCTTGGCGATCTGCCCGCTCAAAGGTGATGACACTGGGCCTAATTGAGCAGACCAAAGTTTGGTCACATTGATTTGGGTCTTGAAATCGCCCAAAGCGGTCGGTGCTGGTTTGTCAGGTGTGCTTGAACAAGCAGTCAAGAAAACAGCCAATAAAGCCCCCCCGACAACGGAGAGCGCGCGCGCGCGAAGCTTGCGATAAAGCCCTGTCATTTTGTGACACCTTTGTCTTGTGCAGGATCGACACCCAGCGCATTCAATTTAGCAGCAACCAAGCGCCGGTATTCGGCAATGTCAGCCAGTTGAAGCCAAGCATCGTTGTAAGCTTTGACAGCATCAAGGGGCTTGTTTTGTGCGATCAAAATGTCACCTTGAACATCGGCAGCCAAACCAGCAAAGGCAGGTTGAAAAGGTTTGGACAATGTTTTCAAGGCCTCATCGTAGGCCTTTTGCTGGGCTTGCAAGTTGGCCAAGCGAATGCGCGCCAACTGCGCACTGGCTTCGTCTGCAGCGTTGTCACTGGCCCATTTCAAAGCGGTGATGGCGGCATCGTTTTTGTCTGTCTGCTGAAACACCTTGGCCGCCAACAATGCAGATTGCGCAGCAAAAGTGGTTCTAGGGAACCGCTCTTTCATGTCATTCCACGAGCGTTCAAGCTTGGCAGAATCACCGGAGGCTGCGGTTCTTTCGACTTCATCAAACAAAGCAGAAGCCTTGGCAGACTGCTGCCGTTCCCAGTATTGGTAGCCATTCCAACCGGCATAAGCGCCCATCACCACAATCAAAAACCATGTGATGGCGTTGCCGTATTGCTTCCAAAAGTGCTTGAGTTCGTCAAGTTGTTCTTGTTCTTCGAGGTCGAGATGTGAGGACATGTTCAGCTTTGTATCAAGAGGTCAATTGTAGGCTCTGAGCCCAATGACCTGGGTTTTCCAATGATTCCGTTCTTTGTGCACCGCCACCGTCACGCAGGGACTTCACGGATACGGTATTTTGAGCAAGCTCATCGGCACCAAAAATCAAGGCGAAACGAGCACCACTGCTGTCCGCCTTTTTAAATTGGCTTTTCATACTGCCAACACCTTCGCCTGAACCGGCGTGCATCTGAACATGGACACCCAGCGCACGCAATTCACGCAAGTGCTTCAACACGGTGGGTAAACTTTGGGCATCAGGCACGATGGCATAGGCATGGGGCACAGATTCGGGCAAAGCAGCGCCCTGCTCTTCAAGCAAAGCCAAGACACGTTCTATGCCCAAAGCCCAACCCACCGCAGGGGCAGGTTTGCCTCCCACTTGTTCAATCAAATAGTCGTATCGGCCACCACCACATACCGTACCCTGCGAGCCCAGTTGATCGGTGATGAATTCAAACACCGTGAGGTTGTAGTAATCCATGCCTCGAACCAAACGAGGGTTCAAAGAATATGACACGCCATTGGCATCCAAAATTTGACGCAAGGCATTGAAGTGGGCCAGAGATTGTTCACCTAAAAAATCCATCAATTTGGGCGCGGCTTCAACCACTTCTTTCATGGCGGGGTTTTTGGTGTCCAAAATTCTCAGAGGATTGGAATACAGGCGGCGCTTGGCATCTTCGTCAAGCACATCTTGGTACTTTTCAAAGTGTGCGATCAAGGCGGCGCGGTGCGCCAAACGCTCCGGCGGCTGCCCCAGACTGTTAAGTTCTAGACGAACATCCTTCAGACCAATGGCCTTCCATAAATCATGCGCCAGCAAAATGACTTCCGCGTCAATTTCTGGGCCTTGAAAGCCCAAGACTTCAGCGCCAATTTGGTGAAACTGTCGATAGCGACCGCGCTGAGGGCGCTCATGGCGAAACATGGGGCCCATGTAATAAAGCCGCTTGCCACCTTCGTACAGCATGTTGTGTTCAACCACAGCGCGCACCACACCCGCCGTGCTTTCAGGTCGAAGTGTGAGCGCTTCGCCGTTGAGGCGGTCCTCAAAGGAATACATTTCCTTTTCAACGATGTCGGTCACTTCCCCTAGGCCACGCACAAACAATGCTGTCGGCTCAACAATCGGGGTGCGAATATTGCGATAGGCGTAACCGGCCATCAAACTGCGAACGGTGGTTTCCAACCATTCCCACTTGCCAGACTCCCCCGGCAAGATGTCATTCATACCTTTGACGGCTGTGAGCTTTTTAAAAGCTGTCGCCTTAGGGCTTGATTCTGTAGATTTCATATCGGACATATCTGTATCAATGGGCCACATCACTCTGCTGTAGTTTGCTGGCTGCCAAATCGTTGCTCGATGTACTTGGCCACAAGCGCTTGAAACTCTTGGGCAATGTTGTCACCACGCAGCGTCAGTTTCTTTTCACCATCAATGAACACGGGGGCCGCAGGTGCTTCTCCGGTGCCAGGCAAACTGATGCCGATGTCGGCGTGCTTGCTTTCGCCTGGGCCGTTCACAATACAACCCATGACCGCCAATTTTAAGTTTTCTACGCCTGGATAGCGATGACGCCAAACCGGCATTTGAGCACGCAAGAAATCATCAATCTGCTTTGCCAACTCTTGGAAAGTGCTGCTGGTTGTTCGACCGCAGCCTGGGCAGGCAGTGACACTGGGCACAAAAATGCGAAGACCCAGAGACTGCAAAATTTCGGATGCAATGATCACTTCTTGTGTTCTGGCTTCGCCAGGCTGGGGCGTGAGTGAAACACGAATGGTGTCGCCAATGCCTTCCTGCAACAAAATACCCAAGGCTGTTGACGATGCCACAGTCCCCTTGGTGCCCATCCCTGCCTCGGTCAAACCCAAATGCAATGGGTAATCTGTCCGACGGCCTAACTCACGGTACACCGCAATCAAATCTTGTACGCCAGATACTTTGCAGGACAACAAGATTTGCGAGCGCAACATGCCCATTTCATGGGCTTTGTCTGCAGAGCCAATGGCTGAGGTAATGAGGGCCTCATACATCACTTGACGCGCTTCCCATGGCGTGGGACGTTGGCTATTTTGGTCCATCAAAGAGGCCAACAGCTCTTGGTCGAGGCTGCCCCAATTCACGCCAATGCGAACAGGCTTGTTCCACTTCATGGCCGCTTCGATCATCTGCCCAAATTGCAGATCGTGCTTCTCGCCTTTGCCAACATTGCCAGGGTTGATGCGGTACTTTGACAAAGCTTCTGCACAGGCAGGATAGTCGTTCAAAAGCCGATGACCGTTGTAATGAAAATCGCCAATGAGCGGGACATCAACACCCATCTTGTCGAGTTGATCTCGAATGTGCGGTACGGCCTCAGCAGCTTCTGGCGTGTTGACCGTCAACCGAACCATTTCAGAGCCAGCCAAAGCCAGCTCCTTCACTTGAATGGCCGAACCAATGACATCCACGGTGTCCGTGTTGGTCATGGACTGAACACGCACAGGCGCATCCCCCCCCACCGTGACAATGCGTTGTCCCCATTGAACGCGGGCTTGCAAACTGCGTCTTGGCAGTGGTGATGCGGCTGGAATAGCGACAGGCGCGTTCATTTGAGGGTCTCTGCAGGCGTGTTGGCGGCCGCAGGCTGGGCTGCAGGCGTTGTCACGTTGTTTGGGGTTGTGGCACCGTCAAACACCAAGGCTTTGGGCAAATCTGCTTGCGAGGCGTCGGGTGTCACAGGTTCTTGAACGGGCGGCATGGTGGGTACCACTTCAGCAGCATCTGACCCATTGTCTAGCCGCAACACTGAAACGAACCAATTGGCGCCGAAAATCAGGGTGAGCAAAGCCAGAAGAAGGACAAGCAAGCCTAACTTCAAGCCACGGCCCATGACGGCGCCGTGCGATGAAGTTTGATGGGACGAGTAAGCTGGAGCTTGATCAGCGCCAATGATATTCAGTGGCTTCAGGCCATTGGTGGTAGCGGGCATCAGGGCCAGCACTGGCTGCGGGTCCATTTTGAGAAAACGACAAACTTTGGAAGCCAATGCACGTGCAAACACAGGACCAGACAGGAAGTCATATTGATCCGCTTCAAGGGCTTCAAGTTGTTTGACCGTGACCTTGAGGTTGACAGACAACACAGCCATGTGAACACCCGCACGTTCTCGACCCGCCTTGATCAAGGCGCCAGGAGATGTTGGCAAGAGCGGCATGACCGCCTCACTCACAGACTCAGTCATTCGATGCCCCTTCTTGGTATGCGCGCCACTGCGTTGAATTTGAAAATAGAAGTCCTAACATCTTGCCCCAATGGTTCTTTTTGACTGCTTGATTTTGACGCTGTGCGAGCTGCACAGACAACCATAGCGATTGTGCACTCACAGAGGGAGAATCATTCACCAAATCCAGAATTTTCTCAGCTTCGACATCTCTCCCCAGCTGAATTTTGAGGCCAGCCAGGACCAAACCCTCAGAAATGAAGCTAGGTTGGTGGAGAAGCGCCAGGCTCATCTTGGAATCGGCAGCTTCCCATTGATGGTTTTGTTGAAAGCAGGCCCCCCATGCCCACAAACTTTTGTCTCGCTCCAAACCTTCCGAGTGTGCTTCGGCATGCGCAAATTTAGAAAATGCAGCCTCAAAATGACCTTCCTGACAGGCCAAAACAGCCCAATTGTGGGCAATTTGTGGACTGTTGGGCGACAGCAAACTGGCTTGTTGAAAGTAAAGATTGGCCAAGTCAGGGCGATTCTGTTGGTGAAAAATCACCGCCTTCAAGGCCAATGCCTCTGGCAATTGTCGGGTGACATCTAAAACTTTGTCAGTCTCATCCATTGCAACTGTCAACATGCCCGCATGTAAATACGCGGAAGCCAAGGCCAAGCGGGTTTGGACGCGCGGATCTTGATGGGCATACGAAGTGGCGGTCATCAGATACATCAATGAAAGGAACAGTCGTGAGATGGCAGGCAAACGTAAGTGCCGAACCAGTCCCACCCTCCAACAGGAGGGTGCGAAACACAAACTGCCCATTAGGCTTTACCAGCAATGAAGGCGGCAGGATCTTTAACCCATTGAACTGGCACAGCACGCTGCTGAGCGATTCGATGGGCCACGTCTGTTCTGTCTTTGACGTCACCAGCCAACTGGCCACACGCTGCATCAATGTCGTCGCCGCGTGTTTTGCGAACGGTGGTCACGAAACCTGCCTGAATCAGAGTCTCAGCAAATTGTGAAACTGTGGCATCGTCTGAACGCAACAGGCCAGACTCTTTAAAGGGGTTGAACGGAATCAGGTTAAATTTGCAGCGCAAACCTTGCGCTGCATGGCGTTTGATCAGTTGAACCAGCTCTTGCGCATGCTCTGGCTGATCGTTCACACCTTTCAGCATGCAATATTCAAAAGTGATGAAGTCGCGCGGGGCTTTGGTCAAGTAATGCGTGCACTCTGCTAGCAATTCATCCAAGGGATACTTGCGATTGAGTGGTACCAAGTTGTCACGCAAAGCATTGTTTGGTGCGTGCAAAGAAACGGCAAGCGCCACAGGACAGTCTTGCGACAAACGCGTCATCATGGGCACAACGCCCGAGGTGGAGACTGTGACGCGCCGGCGCGACAGGCCATATCCATGGTCGTCCAGCATGGTTTTCAAGGCAGGCACAAGGGCGTTGTAGTTTTGAAGCGGCTCGCCCATGCCCATCATGACCACATTGGAGATCACGCGATCAGGTTGATTCAAGTGCTGACGCAAAAAATGCTCAGCAAACCACAACTGCGCCAGTATTTCGGCCGTGGTCAGATTGCGACTGAAGCCTTGATGCCCCGTTGAGCAAAATCGACAGCCCACGGCACAACCTGCCTGGGAAGATACGCACAATGTACCTCGATCATCTTCAGGAATGAAGACTGTTTCGACGGCATCACCGGCACCCACATCAAACAACCACTTGATGGTGCCGTCTTTGGAGATTTGCTGAGAAAGAATAGGCAAAGCAGCCACATGGGCATGTACTTTGAGCTTTTCTCGGAGAGACTTTGCCAAGTCGGACATGTCATCGAATTGAGACATACCGCGCTGGTGAATCCAGCGAAACAATTGGGTGGCGCGAAAACGTTTTTCGCCTAAGCCTTCACAAAAAACGGCCAAGCTTTCAAGGTCGAAATCAAGAAGGTTGGCCGTCATAGCGGAAGAATGTGAGTTTCTATGCCGCAGATAATGGGCTGAAAAGTTCAGCCTGGCTTAACGTGAGTAAACGTTCATGCCAGCGAAGAAAAAGCCGATTTCAACAGCGGCTGTTTCAGCGGCATCGGAGCCGTGAACTGCGTTGGCATCAATGCTGTCAGCAAAGTCAGCACGGATGGTGCCAGGTGCGGCTTTCTTAGGATCTGTTGCACCCATCAAGTCGCGGTTTTTCAAGATTGCGCCTTCGCCTTCCAAAGCTTGGATCATGACGGGGCCAGAGATCATGAAGTCGACCAAGTCTTTGAAGAAAGGACGCTCTTTGTGCACAGCGTAGAAAGCTTCTGCTTCGCCACGTGACAGGTGCGCCATTTTGGCAGCAACAACTTTGAGGCCGGCAGCTTCGAAACGAGCGTAGATTTGACCGATGACGTTTTTAGCAACGGCGTCAGGCTTGATGATGGAGAGTGTGCGTTCGATAGCCATGATGAGATTCCTCAGTTTTATTTTAAAAAATGGATCTTAAAAACTTTGTTTTTAAAGCGGGGTTGCCTTGAAGCAAGCCCGCTATTCTAACCCGACCCAAGGGTTTCCCCAGAGGCAAAAAGGATTTGAAAGTCCTTGCAAATGGGAGGGTGGCATGAGTACCTCCTCCCTCCATTGCTCAAGAACTAGCGGCTTCGGCCACCGTTTCGGCGGGGACCACCAGAACGCCCCCCTGGGCCTTGCTCTTTCCGCTGACGGCTGAAACTGTCAGCACCGATGTATCCCACAGACGTTTTCAAGGGATCGGGCTGACCGCCGTCAGTCTTTCCGCGACGCTGAGAACCCGCACCTTGAGCTGGCTTTTTAGCACCGAAAGCACGGTTACGTGGATTCTGGGTGCGCCGTTCAGACGGTCGGTTGGTTGGCGCTTTGGGTTGACCCGATGCCAATTCAACATCATCACGGGCTGCGCCCGCTTTGTTGGCTGCATTCGTCAGAGCCCGAATATCGGCTTCGTCCAACTCCATGAAAGTGCTGCGACGCAAACCGTGTGGCAACACCATGGCGCCATAACGAATGCGAATGAGACGACTCACGGCATGTCCGACGGCTTCCATCATTCGGCGAACTTCACGATTGCGTCCTTCAGAAATGGTCACGCGGTACCAGCAGTTAGAGCCTTCACCGCCACCATTTTCGATGGAACCAAATTGGGCCATGCCATCCTCCAGCATGACGCCATCCAATAACTTTTGCTTTTCCTCGTTGCTCAAAGCGCCCAATACACGAACCGCATACTCTCGCTCCAAACCAAAACGCGGATGCATCAACCGATTGGCAAGTTCGCCGGAACTGGTAAACAGCAGCAGGCCTTCCGTATTCAAATCCAGGCGGCCAACGGACTGCCATTTGCCATGCTGAAGACGCGGCAATTTGCGAAACACTGTTGGACGATTTTTGGGATCGTCATGAGAGACGATCTCTCCGGCAGGCTTGTGATACGCAATGACGCGTGCCGGTGGTGGATCGATGCGAACACGAATGGGGCGTCCGTTTACTCTGACTTGGTCGCCATATTGGATCCGTTGACCAACGTGTGCAGGTTCGTTGTTGACCGAAATTCGGCCCTCCAAAATGAGTTGCTCCATTTCAAGGCGCGAACCCAGACCTGCCTGCGCCAAGACTTTGTGAAGTTTCGGTGACTCTGCCTGTGGTGGCAGTACGCGCTTTGTCATCAAAGGGGAAACAACACCCTCAGCCTCTTGGTCGAATTGACCTGATACGACATCTTCGATGGCAATGGGCCGGAAGATATCGTGATCCACATCCTGCGGCGTGTCAGGCGTCAGAGGCGCCTCAGGCAATTCATTCATGGGGGGGGCTTTCAGACGAAGTACCAGGCGGTTCTTCGGTAGCTAGGGACTCGAGGACATCAGAATTTTCGACCGTAACCTCAGGCGATGGTTCTGTCGTAGTTTCTGTCGTAGTTTCTGTCGTAGTTTCTGTCGAAATTTCTGTCAATGCCTCTGTCGCCTCTTCTGAGCTGTCGTCGGCGGCAACGACCGCCAAAGCTTCGTCCAAAGACAAAGAAGCTTGGTTGGCATCTTCTTCGGGTGGGTTGAGGCTGGCCAAGACGGCCGCTTGCCCCTCCACGCTGGCCAGCAATGGCAGCTGATCGAGTGAAGACAGGCCTAAATCGTCAAGGAAATGCCTTGTCGTGGCGTACAAGCCGGGACGACCCACCGACTCGCGATGGCCAATCACTTCAATCCAGCCCCGATCTTCCAATTGCTTCAAAATTTGGGTGTTGATCGTGACGCCACGAATGTCCTCCATGTCTCCCCGTGTGACAGGCTGCCTGTAGGCAATGATGGCCAAGGTTTCCATCACAGCACGCGTGTACTTCGGCGGCTTCTCGGGATTGAGCCTGTCGAGATACATGCGAAGTTCGGGGCGACTTTGAAAGCGCCAGCCGGTGGCCACAGAAACCAGTTCCAGGCCACGCTCGGCCCAGTCAAGTTGCAGCTCTTCCAAAAGAACTTTAAGGGTGTCAGCGCCTAAAGCGTCGTCAAACAACACGCGCATGTCACGAACCGTGACGGGCTGTGTTGAGCATAGCAACGCTGTTTCAAGGACACGCTTGGCCTGAGCCGTATTCATGGTGTCAATCTTCCGGGATAAATGCGCCTAAAGCGCGAACTGAAACGCACACTGGGGTTGGCTTGAAACCAACAGGAGCACAAGGCTCCTTGGTGCGTGACATCAAAAGAATTCAAGCGATTCTGACGAACCGCCCTGGCCTGGTATTAGGCTTTTTCATTGTAACTGAGCGACCAAGCCTTCAGCAAATCCTGAAAATCTTGAGGCAAAGCCGACTTGAAAGCCAACTTTTCATGGGTCATGGGGTGCTCAAAGGCCAATTGCTCCGCATGCAAGGCCTGACGAGGCATCAGGGCATTCGGTGTACCACCGTAAAGACTGTCACCAACCAAAGGGAGTTTGAGCGAGGCCATATGGACACGAATTTGGTGTGTGCGCCCCGTCTCTAGAATGCAACGAACCAAAACGCCCTGCTCACTCTGATCCAAGACATGGAAATGGGTGGTGGCAGCTTTGCCCGCATTTTTGGCCAAGTCAACCACGGCCATTCGCAAGCGCTGCGAGGGATCTCGGCCAATCGGCAGGTTCACCGTTTTTTGTTGACTGCCGCTCCAGACCTTGTCACTGATGGCCAAATATTGGCGCTTCACCTCACGCGCTGCGATTTGTTTAACCAAGGCGTCCATGGCTTGGCGCGTACGCGCCACAACCATCAAGCCGCTGGTGTCTTTGTCAAGCCGATGAACAATACCTGCCCGTGGTAAATCCATCAACTGGGCATCCAGACCCAGCAATCCATTCATCAAAGTGCCAGACCAGTGGCCCGGCGCGGGATGAACCACCATGCCCACAGGCTTGTCAATGATTCGCAAATGCGCATCTTCGTAGACAAGGTTCAAAGCCATCTGCTCTGGCTTGAAAGCTTGCGACTGAGGTGTCGCTCGCAGCGCGATGGTCCAGACCTCGCCAGCCTTGACCTTGTGAGACGATTTCAGTGCGGGCAAGCCTGCTCGAGTGACCGCGCCATCCTCCAACAATTGTTGCAAGTAACTTCTGGAGAATTCGGGTACGGCCGAGACCAGCATGCGATCGATCCGCTGACCATGGAACTCTGGGCTGACCACAATGTCCCGAATCTCGACCTGATGTGCCGTTTCCCCTGGGTCCACCAAGGATTCGTCTACAAGATCATCGGTCTCGTCTAGATCTGAGGGGCTCGATATAATCAATTTGGTTTATTTCCAAGGTTGCCAGATGTTGAAGATCAGATTATCGGTGCTTGCGCTCACGCTTGTTGGCTTTGCTGCCACATTCCTGTTATCAGGTTGTTCAAGCACACCAGCTGATCCCACAGCCGCATGGGCTCCTGAAAAAATCTACAGCGAGGCGCGCGATGAAGTCAATGCGGGCGCATGGGATCGAGCGGCCATGTTGTTCGATAAATTAGAGGGCCGTGCAGCAGGCACACCTTTGGCTCAGCAGGCCCAGATTGAAAAGGCCTACGCACAATACCGCGCCACTGAAAAAGTTCAGGCCATTGCCACTTTGGATCGTTTCCTTAAGCTACACCCCGCCAGCCCTGCCATTGACTACGCCTTGTACCTGAAAGGCTTGGTCAACTTCAATGACAACTTGGGTCTTTTTTCGTTCATTACCAAACAAGATTTGTCCGAACGCGATCAAAAAGCGGCGAAAGATTCGTTTGAGGCATTCAAAGAATTGATCACGCGCTTCCCGGACTCCAAGTACAGTCCCGATGCACGCCAGCGAATGACCTACATCGTGAACTCACTGGCATCCTATGAAGTGCACGTGGCACGTTATTACTACAGTAAAGGCGCCTACGTGGCAGCCGTCAATCGTGCACAACTGGCCATTACAGACTACCCAGGCGTCCCCGCCATCAAAGAAGCCTTAGAAATTTTGATCAAGTCATACGATGCCTTGGGCATGCAAAATCTCAAAGAAGATACCCAACGCGTACTGGACAAAAACTTCCCAACGCCACCTACTTCGACAAATCAAAAGTCGACAGCGTGGTGGAAATTTTGGTGAGCTGAGTCAGCGCCAAACCAAACTCAGCTTCATTGCTGAGTTTGCGCATGGGTGGCAAACACGCCAACAATCGTTTGCCATAGGCCATGCCAGTTAAACGTGGGTCGCATACCACCAACACGCCAGTGTCCGTTTCGCTGCGAATCAAGCGTCCTGCGCCTTGTTTCAAAGCGACGGCTGCCTCAGGCACGCTGTAATCAGAAAACGAACTTTGACCTTGCAGCTCTAAACGTTGCGCCCTCGCTTCAACCAAGGGGTCATTAGGGGGTGGGAAGGGCAACTTGTCGATCACCACCAATTGCAATGCATCACCCGGAACATCAAAGCCCTCCCAAAATGACGCGGAGGCCACCAGCACACAGCCTAAGCCCCCTTGACTACTGCCTTCTCTAAAGCGTTCCATCAAACGGCGCTTCGGGCCTTGACCTTGTACCAGGATCTCCAGCTCGCCACTGTGTCCCAGAGATGCTGTCAAGGCTTCACCGATGTTGCGCATGGCATTCAGGGTGGTGGTTAGGACAAGGGTGCGGCCGCCGAGTTGTCTGGCGTATTTCTCAACCCAACTGGCCACTGAACGTGTGTGATTGACATCGTTGGGTTTGGGCATGCTGGGTGGCACATAAATAGCAGACATTAACTCGTAATCAAACGGACTGGCCACTCTTAATTTTCGTGCGTCACTTAAGCCGCAAGGCTCGGTGAACCAACGCATTTGCGCGTCTTCACCCAATGTCGCCGATGTGAAAATCCAAGCGCGTTGCGCTTGAACCGCTTGCACCTCAGCCTTTGTATCCGCCATCACTTGGCTGGACTCTGTGCGATGAATCATGTGCGTTTGAACCGCACGAGAAATATCAAGTGGCGATTCCACCAAGCGCATCTGTGCGCCAACTTCAACCCAACGCACCGAACCTTCGGGACAAGGCTCTTGAAAATCATGCAAAGTTTTCAATTGCAAAGTGACACGTTCATGCAAGCGAACAAAGTCGGGGGCCATTTCAGAGACCGTGTCGAGCGCAGCTTGGGCTGCATTCAGGGCAACTTCAAGCTGCGCCAAGGCGGTGAGCCATTCGGCCGTGTCAATGTCGTTTGGGATTGGATCCGCCCAACGCAAACGAGAACCCGCCCTAGCGTGCTGCGCCGTTAAACGAAGATCGCGGGTGGACTTTTCGAGCACACTGCAAATCAAATTCCAATCGACCAAACCCCTTGCCAATTGCACACCAGCGCCTAAAACATCCCTTGTCAATTCGAGCAATTGACTGGTGCTGAGATGACGGCCTAGAAAATTGATGCCAATTTCATTCAACTGATGGGCTTCATCGAACACCACCGTTTGCACGGAGGGCAAAAGTTCGGCCATGCCAGTTTCTCGCACATTCAAATCGGCAAAAAACAAATGATGATTGATGACCACCACATCGGCGGCCATGGCCTCTTTGCGCGCCAAATTGACATGACACGATTTAAATTGAGGACAGGGCGACCCCAAACAATTGTCTCGATTGGATGTGACCAAAGGAATAACGGGGGAGCGATCATCAAGCCCGGACAACTCCGACAAATCACCTGTTCGGGTGGATTGCGCCCAAGTTTCAATTTTGCCAAGTGCATGGGCATGAATGCGCAACGATGCATCGTGACTTTGGCGAGCCTGTGACAAACGCTGTGTGCACAAATAACTGCCACGGCCTTTCAATAAAGCCACTCGAATGGGCAAATTGAACGCATCGATCAGCCTGGGAATATCGCGAGAAAACAACTGATCTTGCAAGGCCTTGGTGGCTGTGGAGACCAACGCACGCTGCCCACTCAAAAGCACTGGCACCAAGTAAGCATAGGTTTTGCCCACACCCGTTCCGGCCTCAACCACCAGCTCACCGCCAGTTGCAATGGTTTCGGCCACTGCCATGGCCATGTCAGTCTGTCCAGACCGCGGTTTAAATTGTGAATTGGCCTTGGCAAGCACACCCTCTGGCCTGAAGGCGCTTGCCACTGTTTCAAAGTAAGAACTCAAGAATTGCCTTTGGTAGATGCTTTGTCCGTGAGACGTTGCTGGCGCTCAAGCTCTTTCAGCTCTCGCTGCCTTGCATTGAGTTGAATTTCACGTTGGTCTAGAGGCGCTAGGTCTTGGTATTTTTGACGACGCACATTGGCCAAGCAATCATTGACAGCAAACCTTTTCCAGCATGCCTTAGACGCTGTTTGGAACTGGTCGAGAACTTGTTTTTTCTCTTGTTCAATGATGGCTCTCTGCTCATTCATGGCGGCCATCTCCGCAGTTGACGAGGCCTCTGTTTGCGCCAACGCAGCCTGCACAGCGCACAGGCCCGTCAAGCACATCTGGCGCAACAAGTAAGAAGAAACTCTCATGTGAGATGCGTGTCTACGGTTCGATGTTCAAGTGCCAAAAATTCGGAAGACTGCATTTCGTGCAGCCTTGAAATGGTTCGGGGAAATTCATGGGCCAAAGGCCCTTCGGTGTACAGTGCCTCGGGCTCAACCTCTGCCGACAGAATCAATTTAACACGCCTGTCGTACAAAACGTCGATGAGCCAGGTAAAACGCCTTGCTTCTGATGCCAGGCGTGGCGGCATCATGGGAACATTGCTTAGTAAGACAGTGTGAAATTGTGTGGCGATTTCCAAATAATCATTTTGAGATCGTGGTCCGCCACACAAAGCTCTAAAGTCGAACCACACCACACCACCTGCTCTTCGTTTGCTGGTGATTTCACGCGCTTCAATGTGCAAGATCGGATCTTCATCATGACTGCTGGCCAGTCGATTGAAGGCGTCGGTCATTTCAGCATCAGCTGAATTACCTAATGGGCAATGATAGAGCTTCACCATCTCAAGTGTGCGTCTGCGATAGTCTGTGCCATTGTCAACATTCAGCACTTCCATGCGCTGATTCAACAACGCAATGGCCGGCAACAAACGATCTCGGTGCAACCCATCGGGGTACAAATTGTCTGGCTTGAAATTGGAAGTGGTGACAAAACTCACACCATTTTCAAACAAAGACACCAGCAGTCGATGCAAGATCATGGCATCGGTAATGTCGGCCACATGAAACTCATCAAAGCAAATCAACTGGTAGCGCTTGGCCATTCTTCGGCCGAGTTCGTCCAGTGGATTGACGGTCCCTTGCATCAAGGCCAATTCGCGGTGCACTTCCCGCATGAATTCGTGAAAATGCAAACGGGTTTTGTCTTTGACAGGCACTGCGTTGTAAAAGCAGTCCATCAAGAAGCTCTTGCCACGCCCCACCCCACCGAACATGTAAACACCGCGAGGCAGTTCAGGCTTTTTCTTCAAAAACCGAAAAGGGCTTTTGATGCTTTCTTGATAGCCAGCCCATTCTTGTGCGCAGCGTTCCAAAGCAGCAACCGCTCGAAGTTGCGCAGGGTCAGCCTGATAGCCTCTGCTCAGAAGTTCTTGGTCATAGGCTGAACGAACGGACATGTGAAAGTGCTTTTAATAAAGGTTCTTTGGAATGAGAAAACCCGGGGCTGGCCCGGGCTTCATAGTTTAACGAGACTTCAAAAACTTAGAAGTTCAAGGTCCGTTTGTCCACTGCCAGCGCAGCTTCTTTGGTAGCTTCACTCAAGGATGGGTGCGCATGGCAAATGCGTGCAATGTCTTCTGCACTGGCGCGGAATTCCATGGCCACAACAGCCTCAGAGATCAACTCGCTGGCCATCGGGCCGACGATGTGAACACCCAAGATTTCATCCGTCTTGGCATCGGCCAAGAACTTCACCATGCCCGTGGTGTCACCCAAGGCACGGGCACGGCCGTTGGCCAAGAATGGGAAGGTGCCGGCTTTGTAAGCCACGCCGTCGGCTTTGAGCTGTTGCTCGGTACGGCCGACCCACGCAATTTCTGGGCTGGTGTAAATGACCCAAGGAATGGTGTTGAAGTTCACGTGGCCATGTTGACCCGCAATGCGCTCGGCCACCGCAACGCCCTCTTCTTCGGCTTTGTGTGCCAGCATGGGGCCGCGTACGACGTCACCCACGGCCCAAACGCCTGGCAGGTTGGTTTTGCATTCAGCGTCTACCACGATCGCGCCGCGCTCGTCCAATTGGAGGCCCACAGCTTCAGTGTTGAGACCGATGGTGTTGGGCACTCGGCCAATTGAAACGATCAATTTGTCTGCATCAATGCTTTGGGCTTCGCCTTTGGCATTGGTGTAGGCCACTTTGACGCCTTTTTTACCGTTTTGAATTTCACCGACTTTGACGCCGAGTTCAATTTTCAAACCTTGCTTGTCGAATGCTTTTTTGGCTTCTTTGGCGATCTGCTCATCGACCGCACCCAAGAAGGTTGGCAAGCCTTCAAGGATGGTGACTTCAGAACCCAGACGACGCCAGACAGAACCCATTTCCAAACCGATCACACCGGAACCGATGAGCACCAATTTCTTGGGCACAGCGCCGACTTTCAATGCGCCGTCGTTGGACAACACATTGACTTCGTCAAAGGGTGTACCTGGCAAAGCGCGCGCATTGGACCCTGTGGCCACAATGATGTTCTTGCCCACCAAAGTTTCGTTGGCGGCGCCCGTCACGTTGACTTCGTAACCGCCTTCAACGGCTTTGCTGAATGCCGCACGGCCGTGGAAGAAAGACACTTTGTTCTTTTTAAACAAGTACAAAATGCCATCGTTGTTTTGCTTCACAACGTTGTCCTTGCGGGCAATCATCTTGGCCA
>CALEYZ010000044.1 GCA_937928195.1 uncultured Limnohabitans sp. | reverse complement strand
AGCCAGCAGCTAAGAAAGTCGCGGCTAAAAAGCCAGCAGCTAAAAAAGTAGCGGCTAAGAAGCCTGCTGCCAAAAAAGTTGCAGCTAAAAAGCCAGCAGCTAAGAAAACTGCTGCTAAAAAAGTAGCAAAAAAAGCAGTCGCTAAAAAGCCTGCTGCTAAAAAACCAGCTGCTAAAAAAGCCGCTAAAAAGCCTGCTGCAAAGAAAGCTGCGAAAGCACCCGCTGCCCGCGCACAGACCACGTTGAACCCGCAAGCTGCTTGGCCTTTCCCAACAGCTAGCAAGCCTTAATCTTCACTGATCAAGGCAACGGTTTACCGTTAGCTCAAGCCCGACGCCGCAAGGCCTCGGGCTTTTTCTTGGCCCCACACCGCTCATGACGCTGCCCACCACACCCTACCTTCGCTTAGAAAAAACAGGCGCTGTAATTGTGGACATCCACGTCATTCCAAACGCTTCACGCACCCAAGCAGATGGTGAACATGATGGAGCCTTGCGTGTACGCTTGCATGCGCCCCCCGTGGACGGCAAAGCCAATTTGGCACTTCAGGCCTGGCTGGCAGATACGCTGGGATTGCCCAAGCGCGATGTTGAACTCATCCGTGGACAAACCTCCAAACGAAAACAGCTGCGGGTGAGCGCAGCTGCTTGTGCCAAAGCCAATTGGTCGGCTTTAAATTAGCCGGCTTAGGCGATCACCAAGCCGTTCACGTTGTAGTTCTGCGGTCCGCGTTGTGCGATTTTCAAAGCGCCCACTTGGTTGCCCAAGGCCGCGCACTTCGCCAAAGACCAGCCCTGCTCCAAACCAAACAACAGCGCACCGCGCCAAGCATCGCCACAGCCTGTCGGGTCAACCACAGCAGCAGCCTTCACCGGTGGCACAAGCGTCTTCTCGCCATCCACCCAGACCTCGCAACCTTCGGCACCCAATGTGACGATCAAGCCCTTCACGCGGCGTGAAATATCGGCATGACTCAGATCTGTGCGGTCACTCAGCATCTTGCCTTCGTAGTCATTCACCGTCACCCAAGTGGCTTGGTCAATGAAGCGCATCAGGTCAGTGCCATCAAACATGGGTAAGCCTTGACCTGGATCGAACACAAAAGGAATGTCTGCGGCCTTGAGCTGCTCAGCGTGCTGCACCATCGCATCACGGCCATCGGGCGAAATGATGGCCAGCTTGATGTCCGAGCGCTTTTCAATCTGGGTGGTGTGCGCTTGCATCATCGCGCCCGGATGGAACGCCGTGATTTGGTTGTTGTCACGGTCGGTCATGATCATGGCTTGCGCGGTGTAGCTGCCTTCGACTTGGCGCACATACTCGGTTGAAATGCCCAGTGTTTTGAGGCGTTGCAAATAGTCGGCCGCATCGGTACCCAACGTCGCCATCGGCAGTGGCGTGCCGCCCAACACCTTCAAGCTATAGGCGATGTTGCCTGCGCAACCGCCAAAGTCACGGCGCAAAGCGGGCACCAAGAACGACACATTCAAGATATGCAATTGGTCCGGCAAGATTTGCTCTGCAAATCGGCCTTCAAAGTCCATGATGGTGTCAAACGCGAGCGAGCCGCAAATCAGCGATGCCATAAAAATACTTTCGGGAAAAATTAAGGGTAGAAAACGATGGCGCGAAAGCCGGTGATGCGTTTGCTGACCTTGTCGTCGAGGTCGAAGTTCAAGGTTGAACGCACATCGCGCAAGGCTTGCACGTGGTCTTTGCCTGAGAGTTCTTCAGCGGTGAACACACGGCGCACCAAGACTTGGTTTTGCAAGTCGGTCAAGCTCAGCTCCAAAGCAGGCATGGCCACCGGATGGTGCTGCGTATTTTTCAAACGCAGTTGCACGGTGTAGCCGCCTTGTGGGTTTTCGGTGAAGCTGCTGCTTTCAATCAGCACCGCCTCGGGCTCGCGCGGCCAAGTGACTTCGCACGCACACAACGCCGAAAGCACAGGGCGCAGTGCTGGTTCTTCTGCGCCTAGCCAGTGGCGCTGGGCCACCAAAAACTGAAACAACAAAGCCAGCATCAACACAACCGAACCCACAACCCAAGGCACAGGCCAAGCAGCGTGTGCATGATCTGACGGTTCAACAGGATTGGCAGATGCCGCGGGCTGATGCTCATGGGCGGCAGCAGAAGCCATCACCGAACGGAACAACGAAGGGGCATCCGCACTGGGCACAGGCGGTGTTGGAATATCTGGCGGCGTTTCAAAATGCAAGGCCGCTTCGAACACATGCGCACAACGACCACACCGCACCCACCCTTTGGCCAGCTCTAGCTGTTGGGGCGACACCTTGAAGGCGGTCTCGCATTGGGGGCAGTGGGTAATGTGCATCAGCAGTGGGCGGTCATCAAAATCCAGCCGTCTTCAGAATCGCTCACTTGCAACGTGCAATACGGCGCGTACGCGTCTTTGAGCTCTTGGGCTTGTCGCTCAAGGATACCCGCTAACACCAAGTTGCCACCTGCCGCCACATGGCTGCGCAGCAGCGGTGCCAGCACTTTGAGCGGCGTGGCCAAAATGTTGGCCAACACGGTTTGGTAGTGCCCGGTGGCTTTGTCGGGCAAGCCAGCGTTCAAGCGTACGTTGTTGGCATCGGCATTGAGCACGGTGGCCGTCACGGCTGCCTCGTCAATGTCAACCGCATCAATCGTGTTGGCACCATGCAAGGCCGCACCAATGGCCAAAATGCCAGAGCCGCAGCCGTAGTCGAGCACGCGTTGGTTGCTCACATCGTGCGTGGCAATCCAACGCAAACACATGCGCGTGGTTGGGTGCGTGCCTGTGCCAAACGCCAAACCGGGGTCTAAGCGAATGACTTTTTGAGCTTGAGCGGGTGGTTCGTGCCAAGTGGGAACAATCCAAAACTCAGGCGTGATGTCAACAGGCGCGAACTGCGACTGTGTCAAACGCACCCAGTCTTGATCGGCCACAGGCTGAATGCCCAGCACTTGACTGCCGGCAAAAAAGTCTTGCAAGGCCAGCAAACGCGATGCGTCTTGAGCCTCTGTTTCTTTTGCAAACAACGCAACGATGCGCGAACGCTTCCAGCCTTCTTTCGGCGGCGGCATGCCGGGCTCGCCAAACAAGGCTTGCTCGGCATCGGTTTGAGCATCGGCATCTTCCACAGACACACTCAAAGCATCGAGTGCATCGAGCGCCTCGCAGACAGCTTCGACACTGTCTTCGGGGCACATCAGTCGCAGCTCAAACATCAGCGCTTGTGAGCAGCGAGCCACTCTTCCAAGTAATGAATGTTGGTACCACCGGCCATGAACTTGGCGTCCACCATCAACTCGCGGTGCAGCGGGATGTTGGTGTTGATGCCTTCGACCAAGGTCTCAGCCAAGGCGGTGCGCATGCGTGCCAAGGCTTCGTCACGGGTGTCACCGTGCACGATGATTTTGCCGATCATCGAGTCGTAATTCGGTGGCACGTAGTAGTTGGTGTAGATGTGTGAATCCACACGCACGCCGGGGCCGCCGGGTGCGTGCCACATGGTGATGCGACCAGGGGACGGGATGAACTTGAACGGGTCTTCCGCGTTGATACGGCACTCGATCGAGTGACCGCGCACTTCGATGTCGCGCTGCGCGAAAGGCAACTTCAAACCAGCAGCCACCATGATTTGTGTTTTCACGATGTCCACGCCGGTGATGTATTCCGTCACAGGGTGCTCCACCTGCACGCGGGTGTTCATTTCAATGAAATAGAACTCGCCGTTTTCGTACAAGAACTCAAAGGTGCCCGCTCCGCGGTAATTGATTTTTTTACAAGCCGCCACACAACGCTCACCGATCTTGTCGATCAGTTTGCGGGGAATACCAGGCGCCGGCGCTTCTTCAACCACTTTTTGGTGGCGACGTTGCATGGAGCAATCACGCTCACCCAAGTAAACCGCATTCTTGTGCTTGTCTGCCAAGATTTGGATTTCAATGTGGCGCGGATTCTGCAAATACTTTTCCATGTAGACCGCAGGATTGCCAAAGGCGGCACCGGCTTCGGCCTTGGTCATTTGCACAGCATTGATGAGCGCGGCCTCGGTGTGCACCACGCGCATGCCGCGACCACCACCGCCACCTGCAGCTTTGATGATGACCGGGTATCCAATGCTCTTGGCCGTGCGGCGAATGATGATGGGGTCATCTGGCAGCTCGCCCTCAGAGCCAGGCACGCATGGCACACCGGCTTTGATCATGGCTTGCTTGGCCGACACTTTGTCGCCCATGATGCGGATCGATTCAGGCGTGGGGCCAATGAATTGGAAACCACTTTTTTCAACACGCTCTGCAAAGTCGGCGTTTTCACTCAGGAAACCATAGCCCGGGTGAATGGCTTCAGCATCGGTGACTTCGGCCGCGGAAATGATGGCCGGCATGTTGAGGTAACTGAGGTTGGACGCAGCAGGTCCAATGCAAACAGCTTCCTCGGCCAACTTGACGTACTTGGCTTCGCGGTCAGCTTCGGAATAAACCATGACAGCCTTGATGCCGAGCTCGCGGCAGGCACGCTGAATTCGCAGAGCAATCTCCCCGCGATTTGCAACCAGAATTTTCTTGAACATGAGAATCCCGGTGGGTTATTCGATGATGTAGAGGGCTTGACCGTATTCAACAGCCTGACCGTTTTCGCACAAGACTTGCTTCACCGTACCGGCCTTGTCAGATTCGATTTCATTCAAAATCTTCATGGCTTCGATGATGCAAAGTGTGTCGCCTTCTTTAACGGTATCGCCCACCTGGACAAAAGGTGCTGCGCCTGGGCTGGAAGATCTGTAGAACGTGCCCACCATGGGCGACTTGACCGTATGGCCTGCGGCGGCGGCCTCTGCAGCAACAGCGGCAGCCGTGACGGCGGCGGCTTCTGCAATTTCTGCCACAGTAGGGGCAGCGGTGGGAGCAGCAACCTGTGCAGCAGCGGGCACCATCACTTGCTGTGTGAGGACAGGAGCACCTGAAGCCACAGAACCCTTGACAATGCGAACCTTGCCTTCTGCCTCAGTAATCTCCAATTCAGTGACGTTGGAGTCGGAAACCAAGTCGATCAAGGTTTTCAATTTGCGCAAATCCATGTTACCCCCTGTGTTTGCTGTCGAAAACGTGGAATTTACACCAAAAACACACTTAAATAGCAACAAATGCTCTCATTTTCATAAGCAAATGGGGAAAGAAACCGCATTGGAACGGCTTCTGCAAGGGGTCACCTGACTGCGCCAGGGTTCAGAGGACTTTTTGGAGCCAACTGTCCAGATCTTTTTGCTCTAATTTGCCTGCTTTTTGCGCCAAAAGCTTGCCTTTTGCATCGAAAAGCACACTGAATGGCAAAACACTTTCTGCATTGCCAAGGCTGACACCCAGCTGAGTGCCGTTCAGGCCAGCCAAGCCATTGGGGAATTGCAAAGGTTTTTGCGTCAAAAAGCGTTTGACTTGGCTGGGTTGATCTACAGCCAGTCCAACAACTTGAAATGATTTAGATTGGTTTTGCTTGTAAAAGGCATCAATTAACGGAAGTTCTTCAATGCAAGGTGGGCACCAAGTGGCCCAAAAATTCACCAACAAAGGTTTGCCACGCAAGTCTTGCATGCGCAAAGTACCTCCTTCTGGCTTCTCAAACTCTTGCGCCCAGAAACTTTGAACCGCGCTGTCCACCACGCCCTGAGGTTGGTACTTTTGCCACGCCACAAAGGCACCCGCTAGGCCAGCGCTGACCGCCACACCTGCCATGAGCCAGTGACGCCGATCGACAACCGCATTGGGCAATGCGGCCTCTGCCTCAAATGCTTGCTTCAAATTTTGCTGATCTGACATTCTTTTTCCACTAACTTCGTTTATTTGACTCAATCATGCCTGAATCAGGCGCTGTACAGCAGCAACATCACCACGCGGCGTACGGCCCTGCGCATCAGCCTTCATGACACCTCGAACATCGTCATAGTCATTGATCAACAGGTGAACACCAATTTCCTCGCCCAACTCTTGGCAGAAACTGTGAATGCTCAAAGCCTCAACGGGCTCCCCCTGCAAGCCATTCACGGTACGGGCTTCAAAGTCCACACCTTTGTTGATGAGTTCAATTTCACAAGATTTTTCGTCATCGCAAAACAACTGCAGGTAAATGTCTGACAGACGTGTAGCCGTACCATGCCACACAGCGCCACCCAAATAGGGCCTGAAATCTTGCAACCGCTGCATCCACATCAAGGCATGCTGTCGCAACGCCAAGAGCTCGGCTGGCTGCGTGTCTGCGCAAAAAAGGGCAATGTATTCTCGCACTTGCGCTTCAACTTGGTCGTTGTTGGGCAGCGGCGTTCTGGGCGGCAAGCCCAATACTTTCAGGGCGCGTCGCTTGGCCGGCCCGTACTCCAAGCCCTCCTCCAC
Organism: uncultured Limnohabitans sp.; assembly: GCA_937928195.1. Taxonomy (GTDB): domain Bacteria; phylum Pseudomonadota; class Gammaproteobacteria; order Burkholderiales; family Burkholderiaceae_C; genus Limnohabitans_A. Next base: position 5,286 of record CALEYZ010000044.1, on the reverse strand, counting down.
CACACACTGCGCAGCCGAAGCTGCAATTTCATCTGTTAAATCTGCCATGGCACCATTGTGCACCGCCTAAAATCCCCCCATGCACATTCATATTTTGGGAATTTGCGGCACCTTCATGGGAGGTCTGGCCGCCTTGGCAAGAGAAGCAGGACACCGTGTCACGGGTTGCGATGCCGGTGTTTATCCGCCCATGAGCGATCAATTGGAAGCTTTGGGCATTGAGCTGATTGAAGGCTTTGGCGTTGATCAAATGCAGCTCAAACCTGACCTGTACGTGATTGGCAACGTGGTCAGCCGCAGCCGACTGCCCTCGGGCGAGCCCAAATTTCCCTTGATGGAAGCCATTCTTGAATCGGGTGCGCCCTACACCAGTGGGCCCCAGTGGCTGTCGGAACACATGCTGCAAGGTCGCCACGTGTTGGCCGTTGCAGGCACCCACGGCAAAACCTCCACCACCTCCATGCTCACATGGATTTTGGAAGCCGCGGGCCTCGCGCCTGGCTTTTTGGTGGGTGGCGTGCCGCTCAACTTTGGTGTATCGGCCCGCTTGGGCCAATTGGCCACTGGCCACGCACGCCCCTATTTTGTGATTGAGGCTGACGAATATGACACGGCCTTTTTTGACAAGCGCAGCAAGTTTGTGCACTACCGTCCTCGCACAGCCATCTTGAACAATTTAGAGTTTGACCACGCCGATATCTTTGACGACCTCAAAGCCATTGAACGTCAGTTCCATCACTTGGTGCGCACGGTGCCAGGCCAAGGACGCTTGGTAGTCAACGGATTGGAAGAAAGTTTGACCCGCGTACTCGCACAAGGATGCTGGAGCGACGTGCGCAGCTTTGGCGCCGCTGTCAGCGATTTTTCAGCAGAAGGCGAACCGGGCGATTTTGATGTTTTGCACTTAGGCAAAAAAGTGGCACACGTCAATTGGACACTGGGCGGCGTGCACAACCAACTCAATGCACTGGCCGCCATTGCAGCTGCTGAACACGTGGGCGTCTCGCCTGAAATTGCCGCCAAGGCCCTGTCAAGTTTTCAGAATGTCAAGCGCCGCATGGAAGTGCGCGGCACGGTGGCCGGCGTGACGGTCTACGATGACTTTGCGCATCACCCCACGGCCATTCGCACCACTCTGGATGGTTTGCGCAGGCAAGTTGGTTCGCAACGCATCTTGGCCATCTTTGAGCCCCGCAGTAACACCATGAAGCTTGGCACCATGAAGTCACAGCTGCCCTGGAGCTTGGAACAAGCCGATCTGTCCTTTTGCCACAGCGGCGGCTTGGACTGGGATGCTCATGCGGCATTGGCCGAGATGGGCACCAAAGCCCAAGTGGCTGGCAACATCGATGAAGTGGTCCAGCAAGTCATGGCGAAGGTGCAGCCAGGCGACCATTTGCTGTGCATGAGCAATGGCGGATTTGGCGGCATTCATGACAAGCTCTTGAGGGCACTGAAGCCCGCATAAAAAAAGCGCCTGGGCACAGGCGCTTTTGAAGCATTGGCATGGGCCTTGTTCACCAGGCCCGCGTCCTTTGCATTTATTTTTGACGGCGTGCCAGCACGGCTTTGGACAAAGTCGCCAACACCTTTTCGCTGTCAGCCCATCCGATGCAAGCGTCGGTGATGCTTTGCGCATACTTCAAGGCCGCGGGATCGTCTTTGCCTGGCGTGAACTTCTGCGCACCCCCTTCCAAATGACTCTCCACCATCACGCCAAAAATTTGACGTGAACCCTTGCTGATTTGCGCGGAAATGTCGTTCGTCACATCGACTTGGCGCTCGTGTTGCTTGCTGCTGTTGGCATGACTGCAATCGATCATCAAGGTGGGCTTGAGTTTGGCAGCGGCCAAGTCTTTGCAAGCTGCATTCACACTGGCTTCATCATAGTTGGGCGCTTTGCCACCGCGCAAAATCACGTGGCAATCGGGGTTACCTTGTGTTTGCACAATCGCCACTTGACCATTCTTGTGCACCGACAAAAAGTGGTGCCCACGCTCTGCGGCTTGAATGGCATCGGTGGCGATTTTGATGTTGCCATCGGTACCATTTTTGAAGCCAATGGGCGCTGACAAACCCGATGCCAATTCGCGGTGCACTTGGCTTTCGGTGGTGCGTGCGCCAATGGCGCCCCAGCTGATCAAGTCACCAATGTACTGAGGCGAGATCACATCCAAGAACTCACTGCCTGCAGGCAAGCCTTGGCGATTGATTTCAATCAACAACTGACGCGCAATGCGCAAACCTTCGTCAATGCGGAAACTCTCGTCCAAGTATGGATCGTTGATCAGGCCCTTCCAGCCCACGGTGGTGCGTGGCTTTTCAAAGTACACGCGCATCACAATTTCCAAGGTGTCTTGGTATTTGTCCCGCAGCGGCTTGAGGCGGCGGGCGTAGTCCAGCGCAGCGGCTGGATCATGAATAGAACAGGGGCCAATGACCACCAGCAAGCGATCGTCCTTGCCGTCCATGATGTTGTGGATTTTGCGACGTGTCTGTGAAATCAGGCTTTCCACAGCCGTTCCCGTGATCGGGAAGAAGCGCATCAAATGCTCTGGAGGCGGCAACACGGTGATGTCCTTGATGCGTTCGTCATCGGTCTGCCCTGTGCGATCTGTAGGGTTCGCATAACGAGGCTCCGAATTGGCTTTGGCTTTGGTGTTCATCGTGTGCTCCTGTTCAAAAGTTGAGAAATTAAAAGTAAGAAAGGCAAAAAAAACCGCCGGGGGTTGAGTCCGGCGGTTGGTAGAGGGGTTCAGTGACTTATGCGCTGGCCTCTCGTCCGCCTAGGACTGAGAATGCAAAATAAAAGCTAAAAAAGCTGAAGCGCGTGGTCATGAGAAAAGAATGTAGCACAAGTTTGAGACGGTTTTCTGACAAAGGCATTGAGAGAAAACCCTTTAAGCCGTGCCGCCCACCGTCAGGCCTTCAATGCGCAAAGTGGGCTGCCCCACCCCCACCGGCACACTTTGGCCTTCTTTACCGCACACACCGACACCTGAATCCAGGCGCATGTCGTTGCCAATCATGCTGACATGCTTCAAGCATTCTGGACCGCTGCCGACCAGGGTGGCCCCCTTCACCGGGTATTGAATCTTGCCGTTTTCAACCCAATAGGCTTCGCTGGCCGAGAACACGAACTTGCCGCTGGTGATGTCCACTTGGCCACCGCCAAAATTGGTGGCGTACAAGCCTTTCTTGATGCTGGCCACGATTTCTTCGGGGGCTTTGTCGCCGCCCAGCATGTAAGTGTTGGTCATGCGGGGCATCGGAATGTGCGCATAACTTTCACGGCGGCCGTTGCCTGTGGGCTTCACACCCATGAGGCGCGCATTCATGGCGTCTTGGATGTAGCCCTTCAAAATGCCATCTTCAATCAGCACATTGCGCTGGCTGGGACAACCTTCATCGTCCACATTCAAAGAACCGCGGCGATCCGCCATGGTGCCATCGTCCAGCACCGTGACGCCTTTGGCGGCCACGCGCTTGCCAACCATGCCACTGAACGCACTAGAACCTTTGCGGTTGAAATCACCCTCCAAGCCATGGCCAATGGCTTCGTGCAACAACACACCTGGCCAACCTGGGCCTAAGACCACCGTCATCACACCCGCAGGCGCAGGGCGTGCATCTAAGTTGGTGAGCGCGGCATGCACAGCATCGTCCACATACGCATTGACCATGGCATCGTCAAAATACGCCAAGCCAAAGCGACCACCGCCGCCGCCGCTGCCCACTTCACGTCGACCGTTTTGTTCGGCAATGACCGTGACCGACAAGCGCACCAAAGGACGCACATCGGCGGCCAAAGTGCCATCGGCGCGGGCCACCATGACCACATCGTATTCACTGGCCAAACCGGCCATGACTTGCACCACGCGAGGGTCTTTGGCGCGGGCCAATTGCTCGACTTTTTCAAGCAACTGCACTTTGTCTGTGCTATTCAGGGTGCCCATGGGGTCGAGTGCGGGATACAGCGAACGAATGCCCGCAATTTTGCGCGCAGGCACCTTGGCTTTTTTGTTTTGATTGGCTTGTGCAATGGCGCGCACGGTTTGTGCAGCGTCCATCAAAGAGGCCTCAGAGATGTCATCCGAATAAGCAAAGGCCGTTTTTTCGCCTGCCACCGCACGCACACCCACACCTTGGTCAATGCTGAAGCTGCCTGTTTTGACAATGCCCTCTTCCAAACTCCAGCCTTCGGCACGGGTGTATTGGAAATACAAGTCGGCATCGTCCACTTTGTGTGCTTTGATGGCGTTCAAGGCTTTGGCCAAGTGGGTTTCGTCCAAGCCAAAAGGCTCAAGCAACAAGGACCTGGCCGTGGCCAAGCGTTCAATGGTGGGTTCGCGTGAAATCATGTTGCCATTGTAGGCAAGCTCGGAAGGCCCTGCTGAGAGGGGGCCAGCCGGCCTTTCATTCGCAAAGCGCTCAGGTTTGCACCAAGCGTTTGGCTTTGGCAATCGACATCAAAATGCCCAAGCCCAAGCCCAAGGTGACCATGGCCGTGCCACCATAACTGATGAAGGGCAAAGGCACCCCCACCACCGGCAAGATGCCACTGACCATGCCCATGTTGACAAAGGCATAGGTGAAGAAAATCATGCTGACACTGCCGGCCAACAGGCGTGTGAACAAGGAAGGAGCTTCCTTGGCAATGACCAGGCCGCGGAACACCAAAAAGAAGAAACCAGTGATCAACAGCAAGGTGCCAACCAAGCCAAATTCTTCAGAAAATGCGGCAAAAATGAAGTCGGTGGTTCGCTCGGGAATGAATTCCAAATGCGTTTGTGTGCCTTGCATGAAACCCTTGCCCCAGAAGCCACCTGAGCCGATGGCAATCATGCCTTGGATGATGTGAAAGCCTTTGCCTAAGGGGTCGCGCGCAGGGTCAAGCAAAGTGCAAACGCGCTGTCTTTGGTACTCGTGCAAGACCTTCCAATCGACATCATCGGCACACAGTTGCGTTTCAAACACCACCAGCAAAATCAAGCCCGCCAAGCCCAGCAACACAGGCGGCAAGATGAGGCGCCAGCTCAAACCGGCAAAAAACAAAACGGCCACACCGGTGCTCAAGACCAGCAGGGCGGTGCCCAAATCAGGCTGTCGCATGATGAGCCCCACAGGGACCATGAGCAGCGCAGCAGCCACCCCAAAATCCAGCGGGCGCAATTGACCTTCCCGCTTTTGAAACCACCACGACAGCATGAGCGGCATGGCAATTTTGAGAATTTCGCTGGGCTGAATCACCACCCCCACATTGAGCCAGCAGATCGGAAGAGCACA
>CALEYZ010000043.1 GCA_937928195.1 uncultured Limnohabitans sp. | reverse complement strand
TGAACGGAAAAACTCTTTGAAAATGACCGGCAAATCTTCTGTCGGAATACCATGTCCCGTGTCTTGGACGCTAAATTTCAAATGGCCGTTTTCATTTTCAAAGGTCAGCACAATGCTGCCCTGGTCTGTGTACTGAATGGCGTTGGACAGTAAATTTCGCAGAATTTGTTCGATCAGTTGTGGGTCACCTTTGGCGATGATGTCTTGGTGGTTCAATGCCAAAGCGAGGTTTTTCTCTTTGCATAAATCAGAAAAGCTAACTTCTAAATCGTGCGCCAATTGTGCAATTGAAAACTCAATGTCACGGGGTGCAAATCCAGAATCCAGTTTGCTGATGTCTAACAAGGTGTTGAACATCTTGTTCAACACGGCAATGCTGTTTCGCATGCGAGAGAACACGCGGTTTTCGTATTCAGGCAAATTTTTAGAATCAATCATGTCAACAAAAATGTTGATGGATTGCATGGGTTGTCTCAAATCATGACTGGCTGTCGAAATGAACTCTGACTTGGCAATGTTGGCGGCAATGGATGCGTTTTTTTCTGCCACCAACTGATCAATCATGGCGTCATTTTTGAGTCGCAGTGAAAAAGATTTTTCCCAGGACTGAGAAAACATCACGGCCATTCTGATGGCCAAATAAAAAGCCACCATTGAGCCGATGGGAATGGGCCAGAAAATGAATTTGTAATGCGTCACAATGAAAAGCAGCTCTGGTATTTTGAGCGGCAAGACAAAGAAGTTGAAAGATTTCCAACTGACACAGTAGCCCACCATGCCCACAAACAGGATGGTCAAGCTGATGATTTGATAAATCAAATAGTTGGCCGGATCTGCGGTGTCAACGAAAATAAACCAGCCTATACCCCACACAAAAGTTACGGCACCCAATGCAATGTTGAGCAACAGTAAATTTTTCTGAACGTCTCCTTTAAGGTCAATTTTCTTGATCAAAAAGAACCGGCCAACCACCACCACAGCCATCAACGCAAACCAAGCGTTGAACAACAGATTGTCAGTTGTTTCCAAATACAGAGGGATGCACAAGAGTGGCGCCAACACCGTCGCAATGGTGCTGGATTTGGCGAAGCTGTGCATGTACTGCAGCTTCTCTGTGGCTACAAGCTGTTCAAAATTAGGGAAGTCAGCCCGTAGGTTTTCTGAGGTCATGTCAAGCTTGCAGGGTGATCATCAGATGCATCTTAATTGCTTAACAACTGAAATTTTTGCGCTTTTAAAACAGCCTGCGTCCGATTGAAAACCCGCAACTCTTTGAAAATTTGATTGATGTGAATTTTGACCGTTTGCTCTTTAATTTCGAGAAAGTCGGCAATGATCTTGTTGGGATGCCCTAAAGAGATCAGATGCAAAACTTCCAGCTGTCTTTGGGTCAGTCGAAAATCGGGCTGTTCTTCTGTGGCCGCAACAACAGGGCGCTGGTGGTTGAACTCAAACAACTTTTGAAGCTTGCTGTAGATGCTCAGGGACGTGCTGTTTTTTGACAGAAACAGGGTGGCGCCGGCTGCAACAGCGCGAGGCTCCCAGGTGGGAGACTCCAGACCAGAAATAGACACCACGTGTTCGACATTGGTTTTTTGTTTGAATACTTTGATGCCGGCCAGACCGCTGAGCCCAGGCATTTTGACGTCCAAAAGCACCACCCATACCTTGTCCATGGCGTCCACCAATTCGAGGCCTTCGCTGGCATTGCTGGCCGTCAAAACCCCAATGCCCAGACTGCCGAATTCTCGTGTGAGTATTTCACCCAATGCCTCCCGATAGACCGGGTGATCGTCGATGATCAGAAGTGCATTGGAGTTTTGGTTCGTCATAGCTCAAGGCATGGTAGCCGTTGCCCTGTAATTTTCAATGAAACTTAGGTTATAGATGGTACAAAATAGCCAGAATCAACCGTGCCGGGGTAGGCGTTAGGCCGCGCAGGGGGTGGTCGTTTTGCTCACAGACTGCCATTGAAAATAGTGTCTCATGAAATTCAACGCAATCAGAAAGATTTGAACCATGTCCAAGCCAGCAGCTCCAAACAGGCGTGATTTTCTTCAAGACCTTGGTGTTTTGAGTATGTTGGCGACTGGCCAAGGCTTGGCCATGGCCGATGAGCGCACCATCAAATTCGTTGTGCCTAATCCAGCGGGCGGCTTGCCTGACACGGTTGCACGGGTTTTTGCGCAGAAGATGACAGAAAAATTGGGCCAAACTGTGATCGTGGACAACCGACCCGGCGCCAACGGCATGATTGCAGCCCAAGTGCTTTCCAATGGTCCCAAAGACGGCTCGGCATTTTTGGTGGCTGACGGTTCTATGTTTTCCATCAACCCCCATTTGTACAAGTCACTCAGCTATGACTATCGACGTGACTTTCTGCCTGTCTCACTGGCCGCCAGTGCGCCTTTGTATTTGGCGGTCCATCCGCGCATCAAAGCGAACAATTTGCGTGAGTTGATTGCCTACATCAAGAGCAAGCCCGGTGAACTGACCTATGGCTCGTCCGGTGTTGGCAGCACGCACCATTTGTCCATGGAAGCTTTGAAGTCGGCGCTTTCTCTCGACATTCAGCACATCCCCTTCAAGGGCTCAGGTCAGTCGGTGCCGGCCTTGATTGGGGGTCAAGTGGACATGCTGTTTTCGGCTCTGCCATCCTTGTCTGGATTTGTCAAAACGGGGCAGGTCCGTTTGATGGGCAACAATGCGGCCAAACGGTCTGCGCAAGAACCCAATGTGCCGGCCATTGCAGAGCTCATACCCGGCTACGATTTTTCACCCACCATTGGTGTGTTTGCCGCAGCGGGAACACCGCAAGCCGTGATTGACAAAATGAGCGCAGACGTTGCCAAGGTTGCCCGAATGCCCGAGACGCTTCAAATACTGAGCAATGCAGGTGTAGAGGCCGTTGGCGGTAGTGTGGCGGAACATGCCAAAGTGATTGCTAGCGAAAATGAGCGATTTGGAAAAGCTGTATTGGCGGCGGGCATCAAGCCGGAGTAATGTGCAGCTAGATGGGCTTCGCTTTAGTTAAAAACGCTTTTGAGATGCGCTACTCAAAGTTCCGATAGAGCCTCAGCCCTACCGAATTTTTGGTCACTACGGGCAATATCAAATATTTGTCTGTATACCAAGCCCCAATGGCCGAACCTAGTGCGTGTGCTGCCATGTCCAATTGCTGACTGGCACGCTTTCCAGATTTTGAGATTTCATAATTTTGCTCAGCAATGATGAATGCAGTGCTGATACCAAACCCAATCCATGCTCTGTTTTCTGATTCCGCATAAAGATGCGTGATGTAGCCAGCCATGACGGCACCACTTGCCGCATGACTGAATTCACTGGTAAAACTGTCGCTGGCTCGGCATGTCGATGCCAAGCAGAGTGAATTCAAAACCAAGCATGTTGCAAGGATGTGTTTGAAGCCATATTGCTTCATGGTTTGGCTTTCTGATTCATTGCTTGTCTTGCTTCTTCTAGGTAAGCACCAAAATCAAAATCAGGGCCTTGTTCAAAGGCAATCGCTTGCCAATGGCGATGTGACTCCGCCAACTTTTTGTCTTTGTGCTTGATGGGGCAAAAATAAGCTTCTGTAGCCTTGATGATTTCATTCACATAGCCCGCCACGCCAACACCATATGCACAGTAAGTGCAGTGAAATTTTGAAACCCAATCCAAGTACTTCAGTTCCTGTCTGTCAAAAATGATGAAGTCTTTGCGTGAGAACTTTGGGATGCCGTAAATGGGAAAGCAAGTCCATTGATAAAACGAAACGCACAAATCTAGCAGCATGATGGGAAACACCATGCTGTAAATAATGGGGCCCGTGATGAGATTAATGGGCCGAGAGCGTTTGATGAGTGCAATGAGACCGATTTGATGGTTTGTTTTCATTAGAAACTTTCGGTCTAAGTTGGAAGTTAAGTACTCGGCCAAGTGACTTCAATTTAACAGTGATACGGTTGATGCAGTCTTGATGTGTGTCAATGTTTTGACTTTGCCACACTTCTCAAGCAATCCATGAGCTTCAGCGTTGACTGACTGACTTTTTGTGCGCGCAGTGTGATCAAGCCGACGGGTGGCAAGTCCATTGCCAATTCGATGGGCAATATTTTGAATAAGCCTTTATGTTCGAAATATTTGCCCACTTCGTGTGCCACAAATCCAACGGCATTGTGATCAATGACCGCGTTGAAGATGCCTAAAAATGAAGCGGTTTCAATCAAGTTATCGGGTGGATTCAGCCCCTGTTCGTGAAAGGCTTGAATGAGCTTGGTTCGCGATGAAGCCCATGTGGGTGGTACGACCCAAGCTGACTGCGCCAAATCAGTCCAAAGAACTTTTCTTTTTTTAGCCATGGCGTGTCCTTTTTGAACCACCAGACACATGGGTTCGTTGTAAAGGACCTCTGTTTTTAAGTCAGGTGCCGCATAGCCTGGTTCTAGGCGACCGACCAGAATGTCGAGCGCACCGCTGCGAAGTCTGGGCAGCAAGCGTGTCAGGTCACCTTCCTCGATGTAGATTCTGGTTTTGACAGATTGGTTTTTGAGTTTTTCAATGGCCGGACTGAGCAAGCTTGGCATGGCCACCACCATTGCACCCACATTGGTTTTGCCTGAGGCGCCCGACAAAGTATCTTCTAATTCCTCTTTCGTTTTTTCGAACTCATTGAGTACATTTTTCGCAAACCGAATCACACTTTCGCCATAAGGCGTTGGCTCTGTGCCTCGGGTTGATCGGTTGAAAAGACTGAGATCAAACATCCGTTCGATTTCGGCCAAGGTTTTAGACACTGCAGGCTGAGTGATGGCCAAAAATTCCGCGGTTTTTCCCAGATGCCTGAGCTGGTCCAGGGCGACAAGCAATTGCAAATGTTTGAGTTTGAGGTTGGATCGCAAGACACGGTCAATGTTGTTCATGATTTTTTACATACATTCTCATTTGGTTATGAATATAGTACAAATATTCATTAGATCGTTATGAAGAGTGGCGCAAGAATAAGGACAAACATAGGAGACATCACCATGCGTCAATCTCGTCGTTTGTTTGCTCAAAAAGCACTGGCATTGGCCAGCAGCCCCTTGGTTTTTTCACTGCCCAGCCTCGCGGCCGCGTACCCTGAAAAACCGATCACCTTTATTTGTCCTTGGCCAGCTGGTGGCACAGCCGATCAAACCATGCGCGCGCTGTGCGCTGCAGCCAGCAGGGAGTTGGGTCAGCCCATCGCTGTTGAAAACAAAGTGGGTGCCTCCGGCATGATTGGTTTGAAAGCTTTGGCCACTGCCAAGCCAGACGGTTACACCATTGGGCAAATTCCAATTTCAGTCACGCGCTTTTCGCAACTGGGTTCAGTGGCCATCGATCCCTTGAAAGACATCACTTACATTGCCCGCACCTCAGGTCAAACCTTTGGCATGGCCACGGTGGCGGGCAGTCGGTGGAAGAACCTGCAAGAGTTGGTGGCAGAAGCGAGGGCCAATCCCGGCAAGATTACTTATGCACACGCAGGTGTCGGTGGTGCCACACATGTGGGCATGGAAGAGTTTGCAATGGCGGCCGGCGTCAAGTTCAATCACATCCCCTACAAAGGCGGGGCAGAGGCATTGCAAGCTGTGTTAGGTGGCCATGTTGATGTGCTGGTGGATTCCTCATCCTGGGCACCTCACGTGGAGGCGGGCAAGATGCATCTCTTGGCGACTTGGGGGGAGAAACGCGTGGGGCGCTTTAAAGACGCGCCCACTTTGAAAGAAGCTGGTTTCAATGTTGTGGTGGACGCACCGAATGGCATTGGCGCCCCCAAAGGCTTGGAGCCAGCCGTGGCTTTGCGGCTGCGGCAGGCATTCAAATCGGCCGTGGCCAGTCAAGAGTTCAAGCAGTCTTGCGACAAGATTGACGCACCTGTGTTGTATTTGGACGGTCCAGAGTACGAAAGTTATGTGGCGCAGGTCTACAAAAAAGAAACAGTGCTCATCGAGAAGTTGAAACTCAAAGAGTTGATCAAGAGTTAACCAATGCCACTCATTCGACTCCACGCCAGCGACAACGTTTTAATTGCCAAACGCCCCCTAGCTTTGGGGGAGGTTGTGGCCAACTGGCAAATTAAAACGCGCGCGCAAGTACCCGCAGGTCACAAAATTGCGGCTACTACCATTGCCAAAGGTGAGCGCATTCTGAAATACAACACCGAAATTGGCGTGGCCACGCGTGACATTGCTGCGGGTGAGCATGTGCACAGTCACAATCTGGCATTGGCTGATTTCTATCACGATCCAGCGTTTGGGGCGGATGTCAAAGCGCTTGCTGTGCTGCCTGAAAATCAACAAGCCCGTTTCATGGGCTATGTTCGTCCCGATGGACGGGTGGGCACACGAAACTTCATCGGACTGTTTTCTTCGGTCAATTGCTCAGCCACAGTCATTCACAAAATTGCCGCGCATTTCACACCCGAGCGCTTGGCTGCTTATCCCAACATCGATGGCGTGGTGGCGTTTGCGCAAACAACTGGCTGTGGCATGGCATCGCCCAGCCCTCACTTTGATTTGCTACGTCGCACCATTGCGGGCTATGTGCGTCATCCCAATTTGGTGGGGGCACTCATCGTCGGTTTGGGCTGTGAGCGCAATCAAGTGGCTGATTTAGTGGCTTCGCAAGCACTTCGGCCTGGTCAGCTCATGCAAACTTTGGTGATGCAAGAAGCAGGGGGTACTCGCGCCACCATTCAAGCTGGTGTTGCCGCTGTCGAAAGCATGTTGGCCGACGCCAACAATGTGCAACGTACCAGTGTGCCTGCCAGCCACTTGTCAATTGGCTTGGAGTGTGGTGGCTCCGATGGTTTTTCTGGCATCACTTGCAATCCTGCATTGGGTGCTGCAATGGACATTTTGGTTCAACATGGCGGTACGGCCATTTTGTCCGAGACGCCCGAGATTCATGGCGTAGAGCACATGCTTACACGTCGAGCCATATCGCCAGAAGTTGGACAAAAATTATTAGACAAGTTGGCTTGGTGGAAAGAATACACACGGGGGACCAACGTGCAGTTCAATGGCGTGGTGGGGCATGGCAATCAGCAGGGCGGGTTGGCCAATATTTTTGAAAAATCATTGGGCTCCGCCATGAAAGCCGGTTCTTCACCGCTGCAAGCTTTTTATGAATACGCCGAGCCCATTGCTCACAAAGGTTTTGTGTTCATGGACTCGCCAGGCTATGACCCTGTTGCCGTGACAGGTCAAATTGCCAGTGGTGCCAATTTGATTTGTTTCACAACGGGACGAGGCTCGATGTTTGGCTCCAGGCCTGCTCCGACCATCAAATTGGCCAGCAATTCAGAGATGTTCAAACGACTGGAAGAAGACATGGACATCAATTGCGGCTTGATTTTGGATGGCGAAGTCAGTGTGCAAGAGATGGGGCAACGCATTTTTGAAGAGTTGCTCAAACATGCTTCTGGTCAGCCCACCAAGAGCGAATTGCTTGGTCTTGGGGATCATGAGTTTGTGCCCTGGCATTTGGGTGTGGTGAGCTAAGAAGTCAACCAAGCCAGTCAGACTGGTTTGGTTGAGTTTTCTCACCGTTTGTTTCAATCGGCTTTGTGAACAATCTTCCCCCCCACCATGGTGAGCTTGGAATGAATGTTCGCCATTTTCTCCAGTGGCACTTCTAAGTAATCTTCGCTGAGGACTGCCAAGTCGGCCAGTTTTCCGATTTCCAAGGTGCCGCGTTGATGTTCATCGTGTGCAAGCCATGCACTGCCAGAGGTGTACATCTTCAGCGCTTGCATGCGCGATGGAATTTCTTCGTTGCCGCGCAGTTTTCGACCTGAAGCCGACTTGCCATCCAACATCCAACGCAGCGCAATGAAAGGGTTGTAGTCGGCTACACGGTGCGCATCGGTGCCGGCTCCGATGGGGATGCCCATTTTGAGCGCTGTGTTGATGGGGGGCATGCGCTCCAAGTTTTTCTCGCCATGGCGGTGCAATGCTTTGTCACCGTCCAAGTACATGGCGTCTTGCATGGCCCAGCCAACGCCCAGGGCTTTCATGCGTTTGAAAGTGGACTCGGTGCCATTGTTCAAGTGGGCGATGGACCAGCGTAATTTGGCGATGGGAAATTCTTGATTTACTTTTTCAAACACCTCTAACAATGAGGCGGCAGAAGCATTTTCTTGCCAGTGTTGTGTCAAGGTGTAGCCGTTTTGTGCGGCCCATCGTGCAACTTGGTAAAACTTGTCTTGATCGTCGGGCGTGGCTTTGTCATTGTTGTACATGCTGAAGGTGACGCGCTCGCCAATGCCATTGAATCGCAGCATGTCATCGCCAAACTTCATGGGCAAAAGCTGCGTGAGTTCTTTGAACTCTTCAAATTCTTTGTTCGGTTTTTGCGCAAAATAACTGTAATTCACACGCACTGTTAAGTTTTGATTGCGCCAGACATTGAACAAGGGCGCGTATTCACTGGGCGCCATGTTGAAGCCACCTGGATCGATCACGCCGGTCACGCCAACACGGTTCAATTCTTTGAAAAACTTCTGAGTGCCAACGACTTTGTCTTCGAAAGTGGGTTTGGGCAGTTTGTCAAATAAAGGGACAATGCCGCCCACAATGGCTCCCGTGGGTTTGCCATTCGCGTCCAGTTGGAACTTGCCACCGCCTGGTAAATCAGCCTCTGTTTGAATGTTCAGGGTTTTGTAGGCCGCCGGCGTCAGCATGACCCAGTCGTACATCCACTGCACATAGACGGGGTTGTTGGGTGCTGCTTGAATCAGTTCGTCTTGTGTCGGACGTCGGCCTTCCTTGAATTGCTCCTCAGTCCAGCCGCCCGCCACAATGAGCCATTCACCGGGTTTGGCTTGTGCTGCCGCCTGTTTCAATTTGGTCAAAGCGGCATCGATGGAGGTGAGGCCAAACCAATGGACTTCTTTGCTGTAACTCAGTGCGGCTCTGATGGCGTGCATGTGCGAATCGATCAAGCCTGGAATGACAACTTTGCCTTGCAGGTCGATGACCTTGGTTTGTGCGCCTTGCCACTTTTTCATGTCGCTTGACTGGCCCAGTGCAATGATCTTTCCATCTCGTACGGCCAAGGCCTGGTACACATGTGATTTGTCATCGGCACTGATGACTTTTCCGTTTTTGAGAATGGTTTCGGCAGGCTGGGCAAAAGCCGTTGAGGCTGTTAGTAGACTCAAACCGACCAAGCTGGTGATTGGCAATTTCATGTTGACGAACTTTCAATGAACATGATGGCACTATCACTTCTAGAAGTTACTTGTTTCAGGGTGTAAACCCTAGTGGCATTGATAGAAGTTAAGTGGAAATGGGAGATTTATTCACTTGATCTGCTTGCTTGAAAATGTCGTTGTCACAAATCAGTCATCAATTTTCAATAAAATTTGAGGTTAACTTCATTGCCATCACGGTGTAACGAATCGCTGCTAACGGCAGTTCAACATCGAGTTTCCGGCACTCTCACGCGATCAATCATCGAGCACCTCATGCATCCAGATTCAACGCCAATCAACGTACTTTTCTTGTGCACCCACAACTCTGCCAGAAGCATCTTGGCCGAAGCGATGCTGAACCATTTGGGCAAAGGC
>CALEYZ010000042.1 GCA_937928195.1 uncultured Limnohabitans sp. | reverse complement strand
CGCCACCGCAAAGGCGGCCACCGATTGGTATTCGTTGTACAAAATTTCAACGTGCAGTGGCATGGTGTTGGTCTGGCCACGAATGTGACCTGACACCACCGACACCGCACCAAACTCGCCCATGGCGCGTGCGTTGCACAAAATGACGCCGTAGATCAAACCCCATTTGATGTTGGGCAGGGTGACGTACCAAAATGTTTGCCAGCCTGTGGCACCCAACACAATGGCCGCCTGCTCTTCGTCGTTGCCCTGCGCTTGCATGAGGGGAATGAGTTCACGCGCAATGAAGGGAAAGGTCACGAACACGGTGGCCAGCACAATGCCAGGTACGGCAAAGATAATTTTGACATCGTGTTCTTGCAGCCAAGGGCCGAACCAGCCCTGGGCACCAAACATCAGCACATAGACCAAACCTGCCACCACGGGCGACACTGAGAAGGGCAAGTCCACCAAAGTGGTCAGCACCGACTTGCCTTTGAACTCGTACTTGGCAATGCACCAAGCCGCCGCAATGCCAAAGACCAAATTGAGCGGCACAGCAATCAAAGCCGTGATGAGCGTTAGGCGAATGGCAGACCAAGCATCGGGTTCTTTGAGGGCCTCCCAATAAGCATCAAAGCCTTTGCGCAGTGCTTCTGAAAAAACTGCAGCCAGTGGCAACACCAAAAACAGAAACAAGAAAATCAACGTGATGCCGATGAGGGTGTAGCGCACCCATGCAGACTCTGTGGTGCCGGCTTCTGCGCGGCGAATCAAATTCGTGCTCATGCAGGCGCTCCTGTGTGACGACGCTGCCAAGCTTGCAAGCCATTGATGATCAGGAGCAAGAGAAATGAGATGACCAACATCACAGTGGCCACTGCTGTCGCACCAGCATAGTCGTATTGTTCCAACTTGCCAATGATGATGAGCGGTGTGATTTCAGAAATCATGGGCATGTTGCCCGCAATGAAAATGACCGAGCCATACTCACCCATGCCGCGCGCAAACGCCATGGCAAAACCTGTGAGCAAAGCAGGTGCAATGGAAGGAAAAATCACCTTGCTGAAAGTTTGCCAACGTGAAGCGCCCAAGCAAGTTGCAGCTTCTTCCAATTCTTTTTCTGCATCTTCAAGCACTGGCTGAACCGTGCGCACCACAAAGGGCAAGCCGATGAAGATGAGCGCAATCACAATGCCGTTGGGATTGAAGGCCAATTGAATGCCCAGGGGTTCGAGGTATTGCCCCACCCAGCCATTGCCCGCCAGCAAAGCGGTTAAGGAAATACCCGCCACTGCGGTGGGCAAAGCAAATGGCAAGTCGACCAACGCATCAACCACTTTTTTGCCAAAGAATTGATAACGTACCAGCACCCAAGCCACCAACAAACCAAACACCACATTGACCAATGCTGCAATCAACGACGCGCCAAAGGTGAGGCGATAGGACGCCAGCACACGAGGCCCTGTGACAGCCGCCCAAAACTGATCCCACGTGAGTGTGAACGTTTTGAAGACCAATGCCGACAAAGGAATGAGCACAATCAAACAGAGGTACATCAAGGTGTACCCCAAAGTGATGTTGAAACCGGGCAAAACCCGGGCGGGCGCCCTGCGCTTGGCAGACGCCGCCGCAGCGGAACGAGAGAGCATGAATTACTTAACGGTGTACAACTTGTCGAACTGACCACCATCGTTGAAGTGCACTTTTTGCGCTTCAGCGAAAGAGCCAAACACTTCATTCACAGTGAACAACTGCAAAGGTTTGAAGGTCTTGCTGTATTTTTTCAAAATGGCTGGATTGATGGGGCGCAGCGCATGCTTGGCAGCAATCTCTTGCGCTTCATCGGAATAGAGGTAGTTCAAATAGGCCTTGGCCAAATCGCCAGTGCCTTTTCTAGCCACGGTGCGCTCAACCACGGCCACAGGGTTTTCGGCCACGATGCTGATGGATGGGTGGACGGCGTCCACTTTGCCTGCACCGAACTCGTTGTCGACAGAGATCACTTCGGATTCAAAAGTCACGAGCACATCGCCAATATTGCGTTGCAAGAAGATGGTGGTGGCATCACGGCCACCCTTGGCCAACACAGGGACGTTTTTGTAGAGCTTGGCCACAAAGGCTGCGGCATCGGCTTCGCTGCCACCCTTTTTGCGCACATAGCCCCAAGCTGCCAAATAAGCCATGCGACCATTGCCACCCGTTTTGGGGTTGACCACAATCACTTGAATGCCAGGTTTGATCAAATCATCCCAGTCTTTGATGTTCTTGGGATTGCCTTCACGCGTTAAGAACAACATGGTGGAGCTGGTAGGCGATGCGCCATGCGGAAAGCGTTTGGTCCAATCGGCCGCCACCACGCCTTTGCTGGCCAAAAAGTCAATGTCGGTGGTGGTATTCATGGTCACCACGTCGGCTTCCAGACCATCGTTGACCGCGCGGGCTTGTGCGCTAGAACCGCCATGGGCTTGGTCAATCTTGATGTCCTTGCCAGTGGTCTTTTTGTAATTGGCAATGAAGGCGGCGTTGTAGTCTTTGTAAAACTCGCGGGCCACGTCGTAAGAGGCGTTCAGCAAGGTTTGGGCAGAGGCATTGAGGCCAGAAACTGCCAATAAAGCAGCAATGGCAATGGATTTCATCTTGTTCATGGTGCGTCTCAAAAGAGTAAGGACGAGATTGTCCGAGTCCATCCTCAAAACTCAAACGAATCATTTGTTGTTTGTTTATACGAATAATGCATATAAGACATTCTGAGTGCTGGAGGGGTCGATTGGATGGTTTGACCGAATGGGTAACTCACTTCTTCAGATAAATCTGATCAAAGCTACCACCGTCGGCAAAGTGATCTTTGTCGGCTTTCTCCCAGCCGCCAAAAGCCTGCTCAATGGTGAACAAAGGAATCTTGGGCAATTGCTTTGAATACTTCGCTTGTGCCTTGGCAGAAATGGGGCGATAAAAGTTTTTGCCAGCAATGTCTTGACCTTCATCGGTATAGAGGTACTGCAAATAGGCTTCCGCCACAGCACGTGTACCTTTGCGATCAACTGTTTTGTCAACTACCGTCACGGGCGGCTCTGCCAAGATGCTGATGGAGGGATAAACGACGTCCACTTTGCTGCTGAATTCTTTTTCCAACAAGTACGCTTCGTTTTCCCACGAGATGAACACATCGCCTTGGTTACGCTGTGCAAATGTGACGGAAGAACCACGCGCCCCCGTGTCCAACACGGGTACGTTTTTGTAGAGCTTCTGCACAAACTCTTTGGCCTTGGCTTCGCTGCCATATTTGCGTTTGGCAAATTCCCATGCGGCCAAATAGTTCCAGCGTGCACCCCCAGAAGTTTTGGGGTTGGGTGTGATCACGCTGATGCCTGGCTTGATCAGATCGTCCCAATCTTTGATGCCCTTGGGGTTGCCTTCACGCACCACCAACACAACGGTCGAGGTATAGGGTGATGAGTTGTGGGGCAAACGCTTTTGCCAGTCGGCGGGAATTAACTTGGCTTGTTTGTTCAAGGCATCAATGTCACCCGCCAAAGCCAAGGTGACCACGTCGGCATCGATGCCGTCGATCACAGAGCGGGCTTGTTTGCCGGAGCCACCATGTGACTGCTTGATGCTGACATCTTGGCCGGTTTTGGCTTTCCAGTGTTTGGCAAAGGCGGCATTGAACTCGACATACAACTCACGGGTGGGGTCGTAGGAGACGTTCAACAAGCTGACAGCTTGGGCGGAAGCCAATGTCGTAAGACCTGCGCTGGCCAAGACCCATGCGCTCAACAGGCGGCTGACGATTCGACGATTTGTTTTCATGAAAGACCTCAGAAATGCATCTAAAAAATAAGATGAATGGATTCTGAAAGTCTTCTCTTAAAACTGGAACTACTTAATTATCAGTTGTTAATTACAAAAATGCATATGAATCCAAAATGGCAAGCCAATGTACACCCCATCTCCTATGAAGTGCCATATGATGCATACCATTGGTATATATCAAATTTACCCTGAATTGGAGCACCCATGGACACTGCAAAAATATTTCAAACGGGACGCAGTCAGGCTGTTCGCCTCCCAAAGGAATACCGATTCAATGCCAAAGAAGTCGTGATCAAACGTGTGGGTGAAGGGGTTTTATTGATGCCAATTGAAGAGCCCTGGGTCACGATTGAAGCTGCATTGAACGCTTTCGAATCAGGTTTCAAAATTGAGCGACAGCAACCCGAACATCAAATTCGCCCTGAGGTTTTATTGTGATCTTGCTAGACACAAACACGTGCATCTACATCATCAACAATCGACCCCCAAACGTACTCGAAAGATTCCGCAAGTACAAAGCTGGCGAAGTCGGTATTAGCAGTATTGCCGCTGGCGAATTAGCTTATGGCGTCGCCAAATCAGGTTCTGTCAAGAATCGACAAGCGCTTGACATGTTTTTGGCGCCAATGCAGATTCTTCCATTCGACAGTCAGTGCCTTTGGTTTTATGCAGATCTGCGAGCTTCGTTAGAAAAACAAGGCCTGTCTATAGGTCCAATGGACACCTTGATTGCTGCGCAAGCACTCAGCATTGACGGCACACTGGTCACCAACAACATCAAAGAGTTTATGCGTGTGCCCAAGCTCAAACTCGAAAACTGGTTTGAGACCACGTAATCTGCCTGATCAAGCCACCAAAGCCACAGACTTCACTTGCGCCCACACTGATAGCCCCACCTGCAGGGCGAGTTCGTCTACCGCTCGCTTTGTAACGCGTGCCAACACCTCTTCGGCGCCGCACTTTAAAACCACCATCACTTGCGAAGGATGTGCATCAGGCGTGATGCTTTGAATGTTGCCGCGCAGTTGGTTTTGAATGCTGGTGTTTTGCGGCTCTGTCGTGGCCAAGCTGACATCACGCGCCAAGATGCGAATGCGCACAGCTTTACCAACAGGCAGCCCTGCATCACGCATCCAAACGCAACCACCGTCAAAATCAACACGCGACAAATGCCACGTCGCGGCCACAGCGCCAATGTGTCCTGCAATCAGCGCGCCAGCGTCTTCGCCCACCACCACTGGGTTGACCACTTGCGTCAGCACAGCGCTGACCGGACCTTGTGCCGTTACTTGCCCCTTGTCCAGCACCACCAAATGATCTGCCAAGCGGGCCACCTCCTCGGCTGAATGCGTGACGTACAACATGGGCATCTTGAGCTCATCACGCAACTTGGACAGCCAAGGAAAAATTTCCAAGCGGCGCGCCACATCCAATGATGCCAATGGCTCGTCCATCAAAAGCAATGAGGGTTGCATGGCAATGGCCCGGGCAATGGCCACGCGCTGACGCTCACCGCCCGACAGTTCGCCAGGCATGCGTTGCAACAATCTGCCAATGCCTAAAAGCTCAATGGCGTCTTGCAATGCGTTGGCCGCATGGGATTGCACCACCCCGTTTACCTTCAGTGCGCGCTTTAAGCCGTAATTCAAATTCTCTGAAACGCTGAGGTGCATTAACAAACTGGACTCTTGAAACACATAACCCAAGGGTCGTTGCCATGTTGGCAAACAGACACCTTTTAAAGTGTCTTGCCAAATGTGCGAGCCAATTTGAATGCGGCCTTTCTGGCTTTTCTCCAAGCCAGCAACCGCTCGCAGTAAAGTTGTTTTGCCAGAGCCAGAGGGACCAAAGACAGCCGTGATACCCTGCCCCGGCAATTGGAGGCTCAAATCCAATTGAAATGCTGAACGATGAATGTTCAACTGAAGGTGAATGCTGTTCATACCACCGGCCTTTGACGGCGATTCATCAAGGCCAAAGCCAACAGCACGCCAAAAGAGAAGACCAACATGCCGCCTGCCAACACATGGGCTTGGGCATATTCCATGGCTTCAACATGACCATAAATTTCTGTCGACACCACACGTGTCTTGCCAGGAATGTTGCCGCCAATCATCAGCACCACACCAAACTCGCCCACGGTATGGGCAAAACTCAAAATGGCAGCTGTCACCATGCCTGGTTTGGCCATGGGCAAAGCCACTGAGAAGAATGCGTCCAATGGACTGGCCCGCAAAGTAGCTGCCACTTCCATGGGCCGTTTGCCGATGACCTCAAAAGCATGCTGCAAAGGCTGTACCGCAAAGGGCAATGAAAACAAGATGGAGCCAATGAGAAGTCCCGTGAAAGTGAACGACAACAAGCCCCACCCCATGGCCTGTGTGAACTGGCCTAAAGGCCCCTGAGGTCCCATCAAAATCAGCATGTAGAAACCCAAAACCGAAGGCGGCAACACCAAAGGCAAAGTCACCAGCGCATGAATTGGCGCGCGCCATGCCGATTGTGTTTGCGACAACCACCAAGCCAATGGCGTGGCCAAGACCAACAATAACACCGTGGTTGAGGTGGCCAAGGCCAAAGTCAATTGAATGGCTTGCCAAGATTCGGGCGACAAATTCATGTGTGCAAGTTTACGACGAAGTCTCTAGAATTCGCTGATGAAACCTGCATTAACCATCAAGCCAATTCCGCGTCTTTTTCATTCAACGCACCTCCTTCGTTCCGCACTGCTGCTGCTTTCAAGCGCAACTATCGCTGGCTCAGCCCTAGCGCAAACCCCAGGCTCACAGGCCATGAACAAGATTGAGCATGTGGTGGTGATCTACGCTGAGAACCACAGCTTTGACAACCTGTACGGCAAGTTTCCAGGGGCCAACGGCATCGACAAAGCCACGGCAGAACAGAAGCTTCAACTCGACCATGATGGCCAAGCCCTGAAGACTTTGAAGGTGTTTGACAGACACGGCAACCCCGACCCTAGCTTTCCAGAGTTGCCCAACGGTCCTTTTCAAATCGATGCACCGCCCCTCAACAAAAAGTTAACCGACCTGACACCCAGTGGGGTCCATGCCTTCTTTCACAACAAAGAACAAATCAACGGCGGCAAGAACAACTTGTTTGCAGCCATGTCCAACGCCGGTGGCTGGGTCATGGGTTATTACAGCGGCGAAGGCATGAAGTTGTGGCAATGGGCCAAAGACTACACACTGGCCGACAACTTTTTCATGGGTGCTTATGGGGGCTCTTACCTCAATCACTTGTGGTTGGTTTGTGCGTGCACCCCCAAGCATCTGAATGCCCCCAAAGACATGGACATTCAGCTGGACACCCAAGGCAAACTGCTCAAGATGCCAGGATCGCCCTCTGCCAATGTCGGTGCTGTCAAAGTCTTCAGTGGCGGCGGTGTTCAAATTGACCCAGAGGGCAATTCGGTCAACACCACACAACCTCCTTTTCAACCCAGCGCCATTCCGCCATCTCCCAAGGGCCTGAGAACATTGGCAGACCCTGAAGGCATCCGCTGGGGTGGCAAATTGCAGGTGGCTTTGCCACCTCAAACCTTGCCCACAATTGGTGATCGATTGAATGACAAGGGTGTTTCTTGGGCCTGGTATGCCGGTGGCTTCCATCAAGCCTTGGCCGACGGTATGCAAGAACCCAGCGCTGAAAGAAAAGTGATTTATTCCAAAGCCAATGGCGCACCCAATTTTCAGCCTCACCATCAGCCATTCAACTACTTTGCCAATTACGCACCAGGCACTTCAGCCAGGGCCAAGCACATGAAAGATGGCGAAGACTTTTTAAGCGACATCGAAAAAGGCACATTGCCTGCGGTGAGCTTTTACAAACCCGTTGGCATGCAAACACAACACCCGAGTTACACAGATGTGCAATCGGGTGACAGCCACATCGACAGCGTCTTGCACAAACTCAAAGCCAGTGCGCAATGGAAAAACATGTTGGTGGTCGTGACCTATGACGAAAATGGCGGCTATTGGGACCACGTCCCACCTCCTACGGGCCCAGGCTTCAGCGATGCCTTTGGTCCAGGTACCCGAGTTCCAGCCTTGCTGATTGGTCCCAGCGTGAAAAAGGGGTTCATTGATTCAAACGTTTACGACACCACGTCCATTTTGAAGTTTGTGACAGAGCGCTTTAAATTGGACCCCTTGCCAGGCGTTCGCAAGGGCATGGGCAATCTCACCCATGCGTTGCAATAAGCGGAATTTTTTGCATCTGTTGGATATAACCGACACCATTAATTTCTGAGGGCGCTATCTTTGCGCCTCATGAAAAAAATTTGGGACATATCCCCACCCATCGATGTCGGTAGCCCGGTCTTTCCGGGCGACACGCCTTTCCAGCTGAATTGGTCGGCGCAAATTTCGCCGCAATGCCCCGTGAATGTCAGCGCCATCACGTTGTCACCGCATGTGGGTTCGCACGCCGACGCGCCCTTGCACTACGACCCTGCAGGCTTGGCCATTGGCCAAGTTGATTTGCAAACTTTTATCGGGCCCTGTCGCGTGTTCCACGCCATAGGTGTCGGCCCACTCATCACGCTGCAGCACTTGGCGCATCAACTGGACAACTTGCCCGAACGCGTCTTGGTGAGAACCTACGACAAGTTCCCAGCACACGCATTTGACAATCAACTCACCGCGTTTGCACCTGACACCCTGACGGCTCTGGCTGACATGGGAGTTAAATTGATAGGCATCGACAGCGCCAGCATCGATCCGGCAGACAGCAAAACATTGGACAGCCATCAAGTAATTCGGCAGCGCAACATGCGCGTGCTGGAGAATCTACAGCTTGATCACATTGAGCAAGGCGATTACGAACTGATCGCCCTGCCCCTCAAACTCATGAGCGCGGACGCCAGTCCGGTGCGCGCCATCCTTCGAGAACTTTGAACATGACACCTCAAACCCTTTCAGATTGCCAAGCACTCGACCAACAAGACCCCTTGCGCGCATTGCGTGATTTGTTTCAAGTGCCCGAAGGCGTGATTTACTTGGATGGCAATTCTTTGGGTGTATTGCCCAAGGCCACACCTGCTCGCGTGGCACAAGCTGTGGCACAAGAATGGGGCAATGACTTGATCAAAAGTTGGAACACCGCAGGTTGGTTTCAACTGCCCTTGAAAGTGGGCAACAAAATTGCCCGACTCATTGGTGCCAAAGACCATGAAGTGGTGGCCGCCGACAGCACCTCCATCAACTTGTTCAAAGTGCTCAGTGCCGCCCTGTCAATTGCCAAGGCCGATCACCCAGAAAAAAACATCATTCTGAGTGAGCGCACTAATTTTCCAACCGACCTCTACATTGCAGAGGCACTGTGCAAGGAGCGCGGTTATCAACTCAAATTGGTGGAGGCAGAAGAACTTCAGGACGCCCTCCAAAAAGACGTGGCTGTGCTGATGTTGACGCATGTGAACTACCGCACAGGGGCCATGCTGAACATGAAAGCCATGACCGCCGCCGCACATGCAGTCGGTGCATTGACCGTTTGGGATCTGGCACACAGCGCAGGCGCTGTGCCTGTTGACTTGAATGGCGCGAATGCCGATTTTTCAGTTGGCTGTGGCTACAAATACTTGAACGGTGGCCCTGGTGCACCGGCCTTCGTATGGGTGCACCCCAAGCACACCGATCGCTTCTGGCAACCTTTAAGTGGCTGGTGGGGCCATGCTGCACCGTTTGAGTTCACACCCGATTACAAACCGGCCGCAGGCATCACGCGTTACCAATGCGGCACGCAACCCATCTTGAGTTTGACCGCGCTAGACACCGGTTTGGATGCGTTTTTAGAAGCAGAAAAGCTGGGCGGCATGCAGGCGTTGCGCCAAAAATCCCTGGCCCTCACTGGCCTCTTTATGCAGCTGGTCAAAACGCAACTCAGTGGGCATGGCTTTGGCATTGCCACACCGGAGCAAGATGATTTGCGCGGCTCTCAAGTGAGTTTGACACGCGCCGATGGCGCCTACGCCATCGCGCAAGCCCTCATCGCCCGCGGCGTGATTGGGGACTTCAGAGCCGGCGACGGCCAACAACATCCAGACATCTTGCGATTTGGCCTGACGCCCTTGTACTTGGGTTATGCCGATGTGTGGCATGCCGTGCGTCACCTGAAAGAAGTGATGGACACGCAAGAGTGGCAGCAAGCCCAGTTCTCACAAAAACACGCAGTGACCTGAAAGTACCCCCTATGTCTGGATGCCCCTTCAATCCGAGCGCGTCATCGCCATCCTCTTCATCAGAGGCAACAGGTGATGCAACAAGTGGTGCAAACACCGCTCAAATTGTGCGAGACGAAAAAGCGCAACTGGATTTCAGCAAATCCATGAGCTATGGCGACTACTTGCAACTCGACGCCATTTTGAATGCGCAAAAACCTTTGTCGCCCGATCACAATGAAATGCTGTTCATCGTGCAGCACCAAACCAGTGAGTTGTGGATGAAGCTGATGCTGCACGAGTTGCAGGCGGCCATTGCCTGCGTCCGCAATGACGCCCTGCCCGACGGCTTCAAGATGCTGGCCCGCGTCTCCAAGATCATGGAGCAACTGGTGCATGCCTGGGACGTGCTGGCCACCATGACGCCGCCCGAATACAGCGCCATTCGCCCCTACCTGGCGCAGTCCAGCGGTTTTCAGAGCTGGCAATACCGCTGCATCGAGTTTGCGATGGGCAACAAAAACGCCGCCATGCTGCAGCCTCACGCCCACCGGCCCGACCTGCTCGCCATCGTGCAGGCCGCGCACCAGGCGCCTTCGCTGTACGACGAATGCTTGCGCCTGCTGGCACGCCGCGGCCTACCCGTGCCTGCCAGCCACACCCAGCGCGACTGGCGCGAGCCGTATGCGAGCAGCAAGGAAGTCGAACAAGCCTGGCTGGTGGTTTACCGCGATCCCAAGTCGCACTGGGACCTGTACCAACTGGGCGAAGAACTGACCGACCTGGAAGACGCCTTTCGCCTCTGGCGCTTTCGCCACCTGACCACAGTGGAGCGCGTGATCGGTTTCAAGCGCGGCACAGGTGGCACCGGCGGCATCAGTTACCTGCGCAAGATGCTGGACACCGTGCTGTTCCCCGAGATCTGGGCGCTGCGCACGGAGTTGTGATCAGCCCTTGTGCCCCTCCAGCAAGAGCCGTATCGGCGCAGGCAAGCCCAGTTGCGGCCAGTCTTGCGCGCTGACCCATTGACCTTCGGATTGCGGCGATAGACCACGGGGCAACTCCACCCGCACCGGGTGCAGGTACAGGTCGCGGTGGGTCAACACATGTTTCCAGGGGTCGAGGTGCTGTGGCGTGCGTGCTCTCGGGCACGCGGCCAGCAAAGCCGCTTCATCGTCAAACACCGGCAAGCTGAACAAACCTGCCCAGATGCCGCGCGCTGCACGCTTGTGCAGCCACACCTGGCCTTGCGCATTCACCGCCCACAGCAGCCAGAGCGTGGCGCTGCTGCGCTTGAGTTTGCGGGTTTTGATCGGGTAGGCCAGTGGCTGGCCCTGCGCCCGCGCTGCACACAGCTGTTGCACCGGGCACGCCTCGCACTGGGCCTTGCGCGGCTGGCACAGGGTCGCCCCCAGGTCCATCAGCGACTGGGTATAGGCGGGCATATCGCTCGCCTGCGCTGGCAGAAGTTGGTCGGCCAGCGCCCACAGTTCTCGTTCGCTGGCCGCCACGGCCAGATCGGCGCCATAGCCCAGCACGCGGGTCAGCACGCGCTTGACGTTGCCGTCCAGAATCGACACGCGCTCGTGAAAGCAGAATGCTGCAATTGCCGCAGCGGTAGACCGGCCAATGCCAGGCAGGCTCACCAGCAGTTCGGCCGATTGTGGGAACGCGCCCCCAAACCGCGCCACCACGTCTTGCGCGCAGCGGTGCAGGTTGCGTGCGCGGCTGTAGTAACCCAGGCCGCTCCACAACGCCAACACATCGTCTTGCGGGGCGGCGGCCAAGGCGGCCACGTCTGGAAAGCGTTGCAAAAAACGCGGGTAGTAGTCCAGCACGGTGCTGACCTGCGTTTGCTGCAACATGATCTCGGACAGCCAGACGCGGTAAGGGTCACGGGTGTGTTGCCAGGGCAGGTGCTGGCGGCCCTGGCTGCGCTGCCAGTCCACCATGCGTTTGGCAAAGCCTTTCGGCAGGTTCAGCTCTTCTGGCATGTAGGGCAATAAAAAGTGGTGCGCTGGCCTTGCACGATGGAACGGATGCTGGTGTCGCACACACGGCAGGGCTGGCCTGCGCGGCCATACACGGCGGCCTCCAGCTGAAAGTAACCGGTCTTGCCCTCAGCGCTCACAAAGTCGCGCAGACTGCTGCCGCCCCGCTCCACAGCACGGGACAGCACTTCGACGATGGCCGCATGCAGACGCTCCGAGCGTGGGCGCGAAATTTTGTTGGCCTTGGTGGTGGGGCGAATGCCCGCCATGAACAGTGCCTCGGATGCGTAAATATTGCCCACGCCCACCACAATGTCGCCCGCCAGCAGCACCTGCTTGAGAGGTGCCGAACGCTGGCGCAAGGCGGCATGAAACGCTGCGGCGTCAAAGCTTCCGTTCAGGGGCTCCACTCCAAGGTGGCCCAGGAGCTTCTGCGCCTGCGGTGACTGTTCGGCAGGGGCCCAGACCACCGCACCAAAACGGCGCGGGTCGTGCAGGCGCAAGGTGCCCCGGTCGGTCAGCAAGTCCATGTGGTCGTGCGGGCCGGGGTCAGGCTGCTGCGGCGCAAAGTTCAGACTGCCCGACATGCCCAGGTGCAACAACAGCAAGCCATTGTCCA
>CALEYZ010000041.1 GCA_937928195.1 uncultured Limnohabitans sp. | reverse complement strand
AAACGGTGGTTTTGGTTTCTTGCATCATGGTGACGCTGTCATAACCATACGTGGTACCGGTGTTGATGGCTTCGCCACGCACAATGGGCGCTGCGCCATTGGGGTAGTAAGCCAGCATGTCGGCGCCTTGCCAACGACCCGAGAAGTGGAAAGGCATGAACACGGTATCGGGCGCAACGCGCTCAGTGACCAAGGCCTGTACATTCAAACGCGCGCCAGTCGGTGTTTTGACCCACGCACGCTCGCCATTGCGAATACCGCGTTTGGATGCTGTTTGCGGATTGATCTCGACAAACATTTCTTGCTGCAACTCGGCCAACCAAGGGTTGGAACGCGTTTCTTCACCGCCACCCTCGTACTCCACCAAACGACCCGAGGTCATGATGAGTGGGAACTTCTCGTAGACCTTGTCTGCGATGTTCTTGTCTTGAATGGTTTTGTACAAAGTGGGCAGACGCCAGAATGCTTTCTTGTCGTCGTGTGTGGGGTACTTGGCCGCCATATCAGCACGCGTGCCATACAAAGGCTCGCGGTGCTGCGGAATGGGGTCTGGGAAGTTCCACACCACGGCGCGGGCCTTGGCATTGCCAAAGGGATGGCAACCGTGGTTTTGCATGAACACACGGATCATGCCGCCAGAGGAATCGGTTTTCCAGTTCTTGCCTTCAGCGGCTTTGGCTTCGTCTTCTGTGAGCTCGCCCCACCAGCCCAATTTCTTGAGCAACACGTGGTCAAGTTCGGGATAGCCGGTGGTGATGTCAGCACCTTTGGAGTGCGAGCCATCTTCGGCCAACAAGGATTTGCCTTCTCGCTCAATGCCAAAGTTGGCGCGGAAATTACCACCGCCCTCCATGACGTGCTTGGAAGTGTCGTACAGATTGGGGGAGCCTGGGTGTTTGAGATCAGGGGTACCCCAGCACGGCCATGGCAAACCGAAGTAATCACCGCCGAAGTCGTAACCGGTTTCTTTGTCTTTGCCGCCCTTGGATTTGAGGGTTTTGACATCGAACAAGTGCATGTTGCGCATGTGCGCTTTGAGACGCTCTGGGCTTTGACCCGTGTAGCCAATGGTCCAAACGCACTTGTTGATTTCACGCAAGATGTCTTCGGGCATGGGTTCATCCATGCCTTTGACCTTTTGCATTTTGTAGTTCTTGACCAACTCTTTGCCAAAGCCAAGTTTGTCGGCCAGTTGGTACATGATCATGTGATCCGTACGGCTTTCCCACAAAGGTTCAATGACCTTGTCGCGCCACTGCAAAGAGCGATTGGACGCTGTGCAAGAACCACTGGTTTCAAACTGCGTGGCAGCAGGCAACAAGTACACCGCACGGTTGGGATTCAAGTCTTCGGGCTTGCCTGGCATAGCGGCCATGGCAGCCGTAGCCGATGGGTAAGGATCGACCACCACCAACAAGTCAAGCTTGTCCATGGCGCGCTTCATTTCCAAACCGCGTGTTTGGGAATTGGGTGAATGACCCCAATAGAACACACCTCGCAGGTTGCTGTCTTGGTCGATGAGTTCGTTTTTCTCAAGCACACCATCAATCCAACGCGACACGGTGATGCCATTCTTGCCCATCATGGCAGGGCTGGCGAAGCGTCCTTTGATCCATTCAAAGTCAACACCCCAAGCCTTGGCGAAATGCTTCCAAGAACCTTCAGCCAAACCATAGTAGCCAGGCAGTGAGTCGGGGTTCGGGCCCACATCGGTAGCGCCTTGGACGTTATCGTGACCACGGAAAATGTTGGTGCCGCCGCCCGACTTGCCGACATTGCCCAAGGCCAATTGCAAAATACAAGAGGCGCGGACAATGGCATTGCCAATGGTGTGCTGAGTCTGGCCCATGCACCAGACGACGGTGCTGGGGTTGTTTTCGTGCAGCATCTTGGCCACTTTGAAAACTTGCGCTTCTTTCACGCCACAAGCTTCTTCCACATTCTCGGGTGTCCACTTGGCCAGCACTTCGGCTTTGACTGCGTCCATGCCGTACACGCGGTCGTTGATGTATTTCTTGTCTTCCCAACCATTTTTGAAGATGTGGTACAGGATGCCGAACAAGAAAGGAATGTCGGTGCCAGAGCGAATGCGCACGTACTCATCCGCCTTGGCCGCCGTCCGTGTGAAGCGTGGGTCGACCACGATCATCTTGCAACCATTTTCTTTGGCATGCAACATGTGCAGCATGCTGACAGGGTGCGCTTCTGCCGCGTTAGAACCAATGTACATGGCGCACTTGCTGTTTTGCATGTCGTTGTACGAATTGGTCATGGCGCCATAGCCCCATGTATTGGCTACACCCGCCACCGTGGTGGAGTGACAAATACGCGCTTGGTGATCGGTATTGTTGGAGCCCCAGAAGCTCACAAATTTGCGCATCAAATACGCTTGTTCATTGTTGTGCTTAGAAGAGCCCACAAAGTAAACACTGTCGGGGCCGCTGGCTTTGCGCAAGTCCATCATGCGCTCGCTGATTTCTTTCAGTGCCACGTCCCAGCTGATGCGCTCGTATTTGCCGTTGACCAACTTCATGGGATAGCGAAGGCGATATTCACCATGACCATGTTCACGAATGGCCGCACCCTTGGCGCAATGCGCACCCAAGTTGATGGGGGAATCAAACACGGGCTCTTGACGAACCCATACGCCGTTTTCAACCACGGCATCAATGGCACAGCCCACAGAGCAGTGTGTGCAAACAGTGCGTTTGACTTCCACTTTGCCTGCACCCAATGCACCGGCAACAGGACCATTGCCTGCTTGCGCTTTTTTCACCAAACTCAGTTGCGATGCAGCCAAGCCCACCCCCACACCCAAACCGGAGCGACGCAAAAATGTGCGACGGTCTAGCGTTGGCAATGCTTGGGTCAGGCCACGTCGCAAGCTGTGCACAAACGGTGACGATGCAGCACCCGAAGTGCCTGAATTCTTTTTAGTCAACAACATGAAACTCTCCAACAGAGGTGAGTGTTTGAAAGGGGCTTAGACCAAGGTGGTCTTGTAGTAACGCTTGACGTGCTCTGATAGCTCGTAGCCACCGCCGCGTTCGGGTTTGGCTTTTTGAAGAATTTGAGGTGCGATGTTTTGCACCGATGGCAAGACGCTGGTGGCAGCAGCCACAGCACCGACAGTACCTGCACCTGCGAACAAAGTTCGACGAGACAATTTTGGATTTTGAGCGCTCATAAATGCTTCCTCTTTGGCATGCCTAGGAAATACTTTGCATACCCCTTGATCGTAACATTTAGGGAATTGCAAACAATGGGAAAACCCTTAGAACCTGTTCTCAAGTCAATAGATCAAAACCTTGCGCCTCGATGCCTAAAAAGGCTTGGGTGAACTCTGCCAATTTGGCAAAAAACTGCGCCTTAGGATGTTTAACCATGGCATCGGTCATGCTCTGTGTCCAAGCTTGAATGTGTTTGGCAAAAAACGCCTGCTGCTGGGTCAAGTTGGACACGGTCACGTCGTCACCTGCAATCAGGTAGCGCATCACTTCGCACAAGCAGGCGAAATGGTCTTCGGTTTCAGACATGCTATCGTCACGCGCCAAGCCCAAAGCAGTCAAATCTTCGCGCAAACGGGCGACAGGTTTGTCGTTCAGGAAACCACTGACGTAATGCGAAGCGTAAAGGTAAATTTCTGGCTTGCCCACACCACCGAACAAAGCGTTGTACTCCTCAGCGATTTGGCTGTCGCTGGCATCGCGTGCCGCCTTGACCACCTGACGCCAGGGCTCCTCCAAGAAACTGCCACCGACTGGCGCATCGGTCACTGCAACACGCAATTGCGCAAGCAACTCGGGTGCTGGGACTTGGTAGTACAAAAGGGCCAGCAAGCCATAAATTTCGGCGCGCGCGGTTTCTTCGTCCAAGGCTGATGAAGATTGCAAAGGAGAATTCATGGCTGTGACAGTTTCAGTTTAAAAGGCTCAAGTTCATCCGCAAACAGCGGCTCAAGGTTTGGGCGGGATGTTGGCAATTTTGGCCTCATCGGCGTTGCTGTACATGTCGATGACTCGGCAATCGCTGCACATTTTGAGACGTTCAAGCGCAGCCCCCTGGAACATGCTGTGGCCAGCCAACTTGCCCAACATGGCTTCAATGGCTTTCAAGGTGCCAAAGGGTTTGCCACAGCGCACGCAACCATAGGGCTGTGACTGGTTCAACACTTGGGCTTGTTTGCGTTCCGGTGTGCGCAAGAACCTGGGCACCAAGTCAATCGCATCCTCCGGACACGTGGTGGCACACAAGCCACATTGCACGCAGTTCTTCTCGATGAAACGAAGCTGTGGCAATTCGGGGTTGTCTTGCAAAGCACTGGCGGGGCAGGCGCTGACACAGCTCAAACACAAAGTGCACTTGTCTGCATTCACCTGAAGTCCGCCGAATGGCGAAGCCTTTGGCAAAGCAATGGCGCTGTTGTGCTCGGTTAGAGCTGTGGGTGCATGCTCGCTCAAGTGGTCCAGCGCCAATTCAAGCGTGCTGCGTTTTTCTGGGGCGACAGCGTATTTGGCCAGCACCTTGGGTGTGCCTGGTTGACGCTGGGATGCCGCCGACAAACGTGCTTGCAAACCAGCTTCAAAGTCCATGGCATTCTGTGCCCGAAGTACCTCAAAGTGATCGCCCTCATAGCCCAAGCCATTCAACAAAGCTTGTGCCACTTCCATCTGGGCTGCCAAGCCTTCCAGATATGAGGGTGCCTCTTCGTTCGTACTGAGCACCAGCACTTGCTTGGCGCCATAGGCAATGGCGGTGAGCCACACTTCCATGCCCAAACTGGCCGTGTGCCAGAGCGACATGGGGATGACGTTCGCTGGCAACCCATTCGCCAACTTCAACTGCGCGGCACGACCGAGTTCTTCAACACACTTTTGACCTGCTTCTTGGCTGTGCAAGAGCAACACGGCGTCTTCTCCGCCGGCAGCATGGTAGGTCGACAACAGGGTTTTAATTTTCAAGCCCTGCTCTTGCGCCTTGGGGTAGGCATAGGTCAATGCACCTGTGGGGCAAACCGTGGTGCAGGCACCGCAGCCCACACACAAATTGGGATTGACCTTGATTTGTTGGCGCGACTTGTCGCTGGCAATGGCTTCAGCCGAGCAAATGTCCACGCACGCATTGCAACCCACGGTTTCGTTGCGGCTGTGGGCACAGAGCTTTTGTTTGTAGGCAAAGAATTTGGGCTTTTCAAATTCACCCACCATGTCACGCAACTTGATGAGCGTGCCAAGGTCTTTGCCATCCCACTTGAAATAACCTTGCGGCGGCGCATGTTGCAAAAATGTGGCGCCGCTTGCGTTGGTTCTCAGGTCCAAAATCAAATCAAACTTTTCACTGACCTCATTGGCCATTCGACTGAAGTCAATGGCCCCCGCCGATTGGCACACCTTGACGCATGCACGGTGCGATTGGCAAGCGTTCAAATCAATTTGGTAATCCAAGCCAATGGCGTTTTCTGGACAAGCCTCAACACAGGCATTGCAGCGTGTGCACAAGTCCAGATTGATGGGATTGTTGTCAGTCCAAGTGACGTCAAATGCACCCAACCAGCCACTCAGCTTTTGCAGCTGCCCCGACACAATGGGATACTGCCGTGCTTGAGCGCCACCCGCATGACCCGGGCCCTGTGAGAAGATCACCACTTGCAGAACATCGGCCACCAGCGCCGCTGCTTTTTCTGCCGCGTCTAGGGCGCCAATGATCAACAAGCGACCTTCGCTTTTGAAAGGCACCACAGGCACGGGTTCGGGTTCAGGCAAGTGCGCAGCAGCCAGCAGCGCCGCCAACTTGGGTGATGCATTTTTGGCATCACGGCTCCAGCCACCGGCCTCGCGTATGTTGACAAACTTGATCGGCGAAACAGCGCCAACAGTTTGGCTGGCCAGTTCAGAGAAAAGCTGCTTTTCTTGTGTGCATGCCACCACCACCTCTTGGCCAGATTGAATGGCCTTTTGAAAGGCACCGGCTTCTTTGCGGCAAAGTGTGCTGTGCAGTGTGAGCGATTCACCCAGCGCTTGGCCCAGCCTCTGGGGCTGCAGGGGCATCGTCTGATTGCAATCGCAAATGAGTGTGGTCATGTTGAGTCAAAGTAATTTCTAAAGGCACAGGGGTGTCAGCGGGTGCTGACAACTTGGCCTCTGGGGTCTCAGGTATCTCTGCAGAACTTGCAACGGACTGTGCCACATCTTCTGGTGCTTTGACCAATCCCAAAAATTGAGCGCCCACCATTTTGGCCAACATGCCGTCTGGCAAAGGATCGGGGGTGTTGTAGTCACCAATGTAAATGTCCAAGCCATCCATGATGTTGAAGTGCGGATCGGCAAAGAGTTTTTTCACAGCGGCATTTTTAATTTCCGCGGGCACGTTCTGTGTCATGAAAGAGGAGAAGTCAGACTCCGGCGTGAGTTTGGCCACATCGTCCAGCGTAGGGACAGAGCCCTGATTTTCTGACACATTTTGCGTCTGATCAGACACAACGGGGGCGTGTGTTGGCTCGACTTGCGGACTGGCCGTTGCAGGTGCCAAAGGTTCAGGTAGCTGAACGCCCTGTTTCACGGCTTGTTTGCGCTGCGACCATCGGCTGAAAAATCCACCGGTGTCGCTGTTGTTGTGATCGCTCATGATCCCTCGGTCTTGCGACCCGAGCGGTCGCTGGTGGTGACTTTGGCCGGTTGACCAAACCGATCGGTGAGGGCTTGAAAACTTTGCGGGCGTTGACGCCGCTTGACCTCTGGCGTGAAGTGCTGCTTGGCAAATTCACGGACCCACTCAACAATGTCGGGAGCGGCTGGTACTTGTTCAATGGTTTCTTGGGCGTCCAGCCAACGACCTGCATCGTGGTAACTCAGAGAGACACGCTCGGGCTTGGCCACCAACTCTGTGCTGATGGCGGGCTCTTCTTCCATGCGCCACATCACGAAGAAGCAGGGATCGGGTGAAGTGACGTTGAGCAGATAGCCTTCTGCGTCGTCTGGAAAAAGCTCGACCCTGAAATTGGGGAAGAGCCACAACGCGCCGTCTTCACTCTCACGCAAACACTTGGGACGGCTGCCAAAGCTCTCTTCATGCGGTGCGACATCGTCCAGGATCCACCGCCAAGTTTGCCATTTGGCCATGTCACCTTGCACACGCTCACGGCGCATGACCACAGCAACATCAATGAAAGGACGGGAACTCATGGGCGCATGGTACCAATGAATCAGCGTCATTGGGCCATGCATGCCTTTTCAAGGCAAAGTTAGCGAACGGTTATAAATGGGCAGGCGCGTGGCTCGCGCCATCGCCTCAATAGGTTTCGAGGTGTAAACGACCTTCTTTTTTGAGCACAGCGCCCAATTGTTCCCAATGGAGTCCCGCTTGGGTGGCAACATCGTGCAATGCCAAAACCACGCCCTCTTCCATGCTCTTCAAACCACAAACGTAGAAGTATGTGTTGGGGTCTTTCAAGAGCGCGACCAAATCGGCCGCGCGCTCGCGCATAGCATCTTGCACATAGCGCTTGGGCTGGCCTGGCGTGCGCG
Organism: uncultured Limnohabitans sp.; assembly: GCA_937928195.1. GTDB lineage: Bacteria > Pseudomonadota > Gammaproteobacteria > Burkholderiales > Burkholderiaceae_C > Limnohabitans_A. The sequence goes on along the minus strand of CALEYZ010000041.1, from coordinate 8,142 downwards.
AGAACGCAAAGTTGATGTCAATGAAGTCTTTGGGCAGCTTTTGCAGCGGGCCAAAGTAAGGCAACTCTTCTTGGGTGCGGGCACCGAAGAACAACATGAGTTTGCCGCCTTCAAACTTGCCAGTTTGACGCAAACGACGGCGCCATTCGGTCATGCCGCGCATGGGCGCACTGCCGGTACCGGTGCAAATCATCACGATGTTGGACTTGGGGTGGTTGGGCATCAAGAAGCTGCTGCCGAACGGGCCAATCACTTGGAGCGTATCGCCCACTTTCACGTCACACAAATAGTTGGAGCACACGCCTTTGACCGGCTTGCCGTCATGATCTTCAGTCACGCGCTTCACTGTCAAAGACAAATTGTTGTAACCAGCGCGCTCACCATTGCGAGGGCTGGCAATGGAATATTGACGCGCATGGTGCGGCTTGCCAGAAGCATCCACACCAGGCGGTACGATGGCCACAGACTGGCCTTCCAACACGGGGAAAGGCATGCTGCCGAAATCAATCACGATGTGATGGGTTTCGTTGGACGTACCGGCTTCGTTCACTTTGAAATTGCCAACCACTGTGGCTTGTGTGGGCGTTTTAGGACCATACAAGTTGGTGTACGCGTGCGCTGCGGACCAAGGTGGCAAGGTAGAACCAAAAGCGGCGGAATTGAACACAGCCTCGCCAGAGGCATTGACAGTTTGTGCGGGTGCAGCTTCTACGGCAGGGGCTGCGGCAACAGCTTGACTGTCCACACCCATGGCTTGGAGTTCGGCCTCGCTCAAGGCGGCAGGCAAATCATCCCATGTCAATTGCTCTTCGATGGAATAGGTCTTGGCCTTGGGCATGCTGCGCCAGTTGTCAATCGAGCCTGTGGGGCAAGGTGGCACACAGGCCATGCACAGATTGCATTTTTCAGCGTCGACCACGTAATTGAGAGAATCGTGCGTAATGGCGCCAACGGGGCAAGTGGCCTCGCAGGTGTTGCAACGAATGCAGATCTCGGGATCAATCAGGTGTTGCTGAATTAAAACGGCTTCTGTGGTCATGGCGTGTGTGTGAGGTCTAGATCTCAGCTGAATCGAACGTACTCGAAGTCTACCGCTTGGCGGTTGATGCCCATCACAGGAGGGGCAATCCAGTTGGCAAATTTACCGGGTTCGACCACGCGGCCCATCAAGCTGGCCACATAAGCACGGTCGTCCGCACTTGGCAACCACTCATCAACCTTGGCGTTCCACTCTGATTCACTCACCACACGGCCATCAGGAGATACTTTGACGCCTGCCAAGGTACCGATATTACGGTGGAAGGCTTTGTGAGGCACTTTGAGTTTGAAAGAGATGCCAGCTTTTTCAATGATGCGATTCCAGCGCTCCACACCACCGACAGAATCTTTGATGTAGTCGTCACGCAGCACTTCGTTCAAAGCATTGAGCATGGGCACTTCTTTTTCCACCAAGGTACCGTTTTCAACGGCCAAGATTTTGTAAGAGTTGCCTTTGAGCACATGATCGTCTGTGCGCTTGCCTTCTTCGTAGCGGCCTTTTAAACCAGAGCTGTAGAAGGTCGCGGCATTGGAAGACTGATCGGCACCAAACAAGTCAATGGTGACGCTGAAATGGAAGTTGATGTAACGCTGCAAGGTTTGCAAATCAATCACACCCGCTGCACGCAATTTGGCAGGATCATCGGTCTTCAACTGGTTCATCATGTCCACAGTGCGCTGAATGACACGGCCCACGCCAGACTCACCCACAAACATGTGGTGTGCTTCTTCAGTCAGCATGAACTTGGTAGTGCGTGCCAAGGGATCAAATGAGGATTCGGCCAAAGCGCACAGTTGGAACTTGCCATCACGGTCTGTGAAGTAAGTGAACATGAAGAAAGACAACCAGTCAGGCGTCTTCTCATTGAAGGCTTGCAAGATGCGGGGGTTGTCTTCGTTACCGCTGTTCCGCTCGAGCAAAGCCTCGGCTTCTTCACGACCATCGCGGCCGAAGTATTTGTGCAACAAATAAACCATGGCCCACAAATGACGGCCTTCTTCCACGTTCACTTGGAACAGATTGCGAAGGTCGTATTGGCTGGGCGCTGTGAGGCCCAAGTGACGCTGTTGCTCTACGGATGCAGGTTCGGTATCGCCTTGTGTCACGATGATGCGGCGCAAGTTGGCGCGATGTTCGCCAGGCACGTCTTGCCAAGCGTTTTCACCGATGTGATCGCCAAAGTGAATCTTGCGGTCTTGCTCGGCAGGGTTCAAGAAAATACCCCAACGGTAATCGGGCATTTTCACGTGGCCAAATTGCGCCCAACCTTGTGGGTCAACACTCACGGCGGTGCGCAAGTACACGTCAAAGTTTTGCGAACCATCGGGGCCCATGTCATTCCACCAGTTGAGGTAGTTGGGCTGCCAATGCTCCAAAGCGCGCTGCAAAGTGCGGTCTTCAGACAAATTGACGTTGTTAGGGATTTTTTCGCTGTAGTTGATACCTGACATGGTGAACTCCAAAAATCAACGGTGGAAGAATTTAGGGTTGCAAACTGCACCACCGGGTCGCAGTCTGCACAACACTTTCAAAAATGGATGCGATGCAAAAGACTTAAACGCGGTTCATGTCGAACTGCACTTTTTCGCCTTTGCCGTAAACCTTCAAAGCACCTTTTTCGCCCACGGCATTGGGGCGCTGGAAGATCCAGTTTTGCCATGCGGTGAGGCGACCAAAAATACGCGTGAGCATGTTCTCTTGGCTGGCGAATCGCAAGTTAGCCTCCAAGCCTGTGAGCGCATCGGGTGACATGGCGGCGCGCTCTTCCAAGCACATGCGCAACTCGTCTTCCCAATCGATGTCGTCGGGTGCTGCTGTGACCAAGCCCAATGCCAAGGCGGCATCTGCGTCCAGGGCTTTGCCGATGGCACCACGCGCAGCTTCCATGGCGGGCACTTCTTCGTAGAAGCGGCGTGCCAAGCGTGACTGATCGTTCACCATGGGGTAGAAGCCGAAGTTAAATTCATTCAGTTGAATGGTCGGTGCGTTGGCTTCGTCATCGGGCAAGGCCAACATGTAAGTGCGGTCTGCACAGAAAGCCAATTCGGCGAAGGTGCCAACGAAGCAAGTGCCTTGATCAACCACCGCAAAAATACTGCGGGAAGACACATCCAAACGTGCCAAAGTGCGGCGCAGATGGCCAATGGTTTCGCGCACGAACCAATGGTCTTTGTTGGCCAACAATGTGGCATCGCTGGCCAAGACAGATTTGGCATCGCCCACAGCTTTGAGCAACCAAGTGCCAATGTCGAGCTCATTGGTGCGCATGTGCAAAATGGCATCGTCCAATTCGCGCACCATTTGCAAAGGCCACCACTGCGCACCTGCAGCCAAGATGCCTGCGATGTCGGTGGGTTGCGCTGTTGTAGGTGCTTTGACAGTGAAAGTGGCCAAACGCTTGGCACGGTCAATCTCAACGGTGACGTTGTTGTAGCTGATGCAATCGGCTTCGATGTTGCGCTGAATGGGTGTCAGTGCCACGCCTTTTTCTGAAGCAGGACGGTCACTTTGTGCGGCCAATTTGTCTGCACGCTCGCGCACCACTTGTTGGAATTGGTTGGGCTTGGCGATGGCATCCACCAAGCGCCAGTCCACGGCACGCTGACCGCGCACACCTTCCACGCTGGTGCAGAAAATGTCGGCTAAATCGTGGCGCACGTGACGCTTGTCCGTCACGCGGGTGAGGCCACCGGTACCAGGCAGCACGCCAAGCAAAGGCACTTCGGGCAAGGACACAGAAGATGAACGGTCATCGACCAACACGATGTCGTCACAGGCCAAGGCCAGTTCGTAGCCACCACCAGCACAAGCACCGTTCAAAGCTGCGACAAATTTCAAACCAGAATACTTGCTGGAGTCTTCAATGCCGTTGCGTGTTTCGTTGGTGAACTTACAGAAGTTCACTTTCCAGCCGTGTGTCGACACGCCCAACATGAAAATGTTGGCGCCAGAGCAGAACACGCGGTCTTTCAAGCTGGTGACCACCACAGAGCGAACTTCAGGATGTTCAAAACGAATGCGCTGCAAGGCATCGTGCAGTTCAATGTCCACACCCAAGTCATACGAGTTGAGCTTGAGTTTGTAGCCAGGGCGAATGCCGGCGTTCTCGTCGATGTTGATGGACAAAGTGGCCACGGCACCGTCAAAGGCCAAGCTGATGTGCTTGTAGTTTTCTGGCGTGGTTTGGTAATTGACAATGGGCGCTGTGGTCATGGCGATCTCCGAAATGAGGCGTGAACTGACTGAGTGATACATCGAATGCAAAAAGATGCAGGCATCTTTGTGCGTTGATATGCAGTTTATTGCATCTAAATTTTCAGCTCAATATGCAATTTAATGCATTTATTAGGTATTTACCCTAGTTTCAATTCAAAATCATTCAACCCACTGAAGTTCTTTGCGTACTTCAGTTTTCAAGCGTCTGAAACTTTCCTCGACGCCTTGTGCGCTGGTGTCAATCGCAATGTCGGCCTTGGAATAAAAAGCCGAGCGGCCTTCCAGAATTCGTTTCAAATCTTCCATGGCTTCGGGGCTGGCCGCCATGGGGCGCAAATCGCCCTGCGCTGCGACACGCGCCATGTGATCGTTGGCACTGGCCTGCAACCAAACGGTGGTGCAATGTGACAACAACAAGTTGAAATTGGCCGAGTCAGAGACCAAGCCACCCGGTGTGGCGATGACCACTTCTGGGTAAATTTGAATGGCCTCTTCCAAGGCTCGACGCTCATACCGGCGATAGGCGTTGGCCCCATACAAGTTGTGAATTTCGCTGATTTGGCAACCCGCAAATTTTTCAATTTCGCGGCTCAGCTCGATGAACGGAAATCCCAGATCATCGGCCAAACGCTGGCCCAGTGTGGTTTTGCCAGCACCGCGCAAGCCGATCAAGGCCACACGGGTGCGTCTTGCGGAGGCGTCGCCCCCTTCGCCAAACATCTCGGTCAGTTGCACGCGAGCTCGGCGCAAATCGGCTTCATTGCGCTTGCTGAGAATTTCGCGAATGAGCAGCCATTCAGGTGAGCTGGTACTGATGTCACCCAGTAACTCAGCCAACGAGCATTGCAAAGCATGCGACACCTGCAACAGCACCAACACCGACACATTGCCAGTGCCGTATTCCAAATTGGCCAAGTGACGTTCAGACACATCTGCGGCCAAGGCAACAGCCTTGCGGGTCATGCCTTTGCGAGAACGCAAGTTGCGAACACGCTCACCCAGCGCCATTAAAAATGGACTGCGCAGCGGCTCGAGCGAGCTGCCCACTTCAACAAATGCGGTCGATGAATCAGTCACCGAAGTCTCCAAAGGCTGTTAACTGGCGATGCTTGTTTCAAACACTCAAGGGAAAACCCTGAAATTCGAAGGCAGACAAAACATGCACTTTATTGCATACTCGTTCGCAAGCAAGATAGTGCATTTATACCGCTTGTTGAAAGAATCCCCAAGCGTTTTAATGCACCCATCTAAAAATTTTAGACAGATCACGGAGATCGCCATGGCATTGCCTCCCGCCCCACCCGCGCAATTGAACTTTGCGCAGTTTTTGATTGCGGCCAACAACAGCCGCAAAGACAAAACAGCGCTCATTGACGATGCAGGCTCCCTGACCTATGGCGCCATGGCAGAACAAATTCGTGCCTGTGCGGCTGGCCTTCGCAAGCTCGGGCTCAAACGTGAAGAACGGGTTCTGCTGCTGATGCACGACAGCACCGATTGGGTGGTGTCATTTTTGGGAGCGCTGTATGCCGGCGTGGTTCCTGTGGCGGTCAACACGCTGCTAACCCCTGAAGACTACGCCTTCATGATCAACAACAGCCGCGCACAAGCGGCCTTGGTGTCATCGGCCTTGCTGGGCACTCTGAACAGTGCCATTGCGCTGGGCACCAAAAGCATCAAACACGTGGTGGTGTCGCGCCACGAGGGCGACTTGCCCGCCCCCAATCTGCACCTCAAAGACCTGCTGGCTTCTGCATCTGGCCCCAGTTTGCCCGCTGAAACCCATGCCGACGAACCCGCCTTCTGGTTGTTTTCTTCAGGCTCCACAGGCAACCCCAAAGGCACCGTGCACACGCAAGGCAATTTGTACTGGACGGCGCAGTTGTATGGCAAGGGTGTGTTGGCATTGACCTCCAATGATGTGGTGTTCTCTGCCGCCAAATTGTTCTTTGCCTATGGCTTGGGCAACGCACTCACCTTCCCTTTGAGCGTTGGCGCCAGCGTGGTCTTGATGGCCGAGCGCCCCACACCCCAAGCCACCTTCAAACGCTTGGTCGACCACAAACCCACGGTGTTTTACGGCGCACCCACCGGCTATGGCGGCATGTTGGCAAGCCCTGACTTACCGACCAAAGATCAAGTGGCACTGCGCCTTTGCTCATCGGCTGGCGAAGCATTGCCTGCCGACATTGGTGAGCGCTGGACGGCACGCTTTGGCTGCGAAATCATTGACGGCATTGGATCGACCGAGATGTTGCACGTGTTCTTGTCCAACACGCCAGGCGATGTGCGTTATGGCACCACGGGCAAGCCGGTACCTGGCTACGAAGTGCAATTGCGCGGCGAACAAGGCGAAGTACTGACCGGCCATAACGAGATTGGCGATTTGTACATCAAAGGCCCCACAGCGGCTTTGATGTACTGGAACAACCGCGAAAAATCACGCGATACGTTCCAAGGTGAATGGACAAAAAGCGGCGACAAATACTCGCGTGACCCGGATGGCTACTACACGTATGCTGGCCGCAACGATGACATGCTGAAAGTCAGCGGTATTTACGTATCGCCCTTTGAAGTGGAATCGACCTTGGTTCAGCACCCCGCCATTTTGGAAGCTGCCGTGATTGGCAAAGTAGACGCCGATGGCCTGACCAAAACCAAAGCTTTCATTGTGTTGAAGGCCGGTCAAAGCTTGACCGAAGACGAAGTGAAGGCCTTTGTGAAGGAGCGTTTGGCGCCCTACAAATACCCTCGCTTTATTCAGTTTGTGAGTGAACTGCCCAAGACTGCTACCGGCAAAATTCAACGCTTCCGTTTGCGCGATCTGGAAAACAAAAAGGCTTGAAGCGATCAGCCTTCAAGCCTTTGCGAAATGGCCTCAATCTGAGGCCATTGCTTTTGGGTTCACGTGTTTTTTGACACCGTGATGGTGGGAAACTTGGCAGAAAAGTCTTTGGACTTGGCCGCAATTTTGATGGCCACTTGACGCGCGACCGACTTGTAAATGCCCGCCACTTCACCATCCGGGTCGGCCACCACTGTGGGCTTGCCGTTGTCGGCCTGCAAACGAATCTGCATGTTCAAGGGCAAAGCACCCAAGTAGTCCATCTGGTAGTTCTCGGCCATTTTCTTGCCGCCGTCAGTGCCAAAGATGTGCTCGACATGGCCGCAGTTTGTACAGACGTGAACCGCCATGTTTTCCACAATGCCCAAAATGGGCACGCCCACTTTTTCAAACATCTTGATGCCCTTTTTGGCATCGAGCAAAGCGATGTCTTGAGGTGTGGTCACAATCACAGCGCCCGTCATGGGCACGCGTTGGCTGAGTGTGAGTTGAATGTCACCGGTGCCGGGCGGCATGTCGATGATCAAATAGTCCAAATCTTTCCAATTGGTTTGTCGCAGCAACTGCTCCAGGGCCTGCGTGGCCATAGGGCCGCGCCAAATCATGGCCTCGTCTTGGTTGACCAAGAAACCAATCGACATCACTTGCACGCCGTAGTTTTCCATGGGCTCCATGGTTTTGCCGTCTTCGCTTTCGGGGCGGCCTTCAATGCCCATCATCATGGGCTGGCTGGGGCCATAAATATCGGCATCCAGCAAACCCACATTGGCACCTTCAGCGGCCAAGGCCAACGCCAAGTTGGCGGCGGTGGTGCTTTTGCCCACCCCCCCTTTGCCGGAGGCCACGGCAATGATGTTTTTGACCTGCGGCAACAACGCCACGCCGCGCTGCGCTGCGTGCGCCACGATGTCGACGGTGATGTTGGCCGACACGTTGTCCACCCCCGCCACGGTTTTGGCAGCGGCGATGAGGGCTTTACGAAAGTCAGCGATTTGGCTTTTGGCGGGATAGCCCAACACCACATCAAACGACACATCGCCGC
>CALEYZ010000040.1 GCA_937928195.1 uncultured Limnohabitans sp. | reverse complement strand
GCGATAAGTAGGGCGCCAAACAAGCGGAGCCAGCGATCGCCTTCACCCAACAAATGCCCACCCAGCAGTGCCGCAAACAGCATCGACACTTCACGCGCAGGCGCCACCAACGACAAAGGCGCAGTTTGCATGGCGTAAAGCACCAGCACGTAGGAAACAGGGGTCATCGTGCCCACGATCCACGCGTATTTCCATTGCTGCCCCCACAGCACTCTGGCTGTCGCACGGTCGCGCCAGACTGTAGGCATCAATAACGCGCAACGCACCAAGCTTTCGAAGTAGTGCGCCAAGAAAGGAGACATCAACAAGACTTTGACGGCATACCCATCGACCACGGTATAGCAAGCGATCAACATCCCCGTCAGCAAACCATAGCGCACACCGGCCTGGCGCAGCTGTTGTGCAGCCTGTTGCGCTTCACTGACCATATCGGTGCGACGCCCATCAGCAAGCAGTTGAGGCCCACCTGCGATGAGAAAGACGCCACTCACGACCCCTGCCACGCCCAGCGCACCGAGGGGTGACATCGATTCACCTAACCACAGCAACGCCACCAAGGAGGAAAGTAAAGGACCGCTGCCACGCGCCAAGGGGTACACCACGGTCAGGTCAGCATGGCGATAGCCCCGCAACAAAACCACGAAGTACAGCACATGCAGCACACCGCTGACCAACACAAAAGACCATTCCCAAACGCCCCACTGCGGCACCACATCCCAACCCAGATAGACCGCCACAGGGGCCCAAACCACCAGCCCGATACCTGCGGTGAAACAGGCGAAACGTGCGTCACCACCCGCTTTTTTGGCAGCGATATTCCACAGGGCATGGATCAGCCCTGCGAGTAAGACGAGTGAGAAAGCGGTGGCGCTCAAGCCCGCGGCCTGACACGAATCAGGCGCGGCCGATGATGGACGCGGTGGCCATCAATTCTTCGAGTAAGGCGAAGGACACGTCGCCCGACACAGAGTAAGGATCGAGTTCGGCGGTTTCTGAATACTTCAACACGATGGACGGGTTGAGTTTGTCCAAGCGCACTTGACCCATGGTCCAGCCACCGAAGCGGCGTTCGCTGATTTCTTCATACGCCAGCACTACCACGTCTTTGTGACGCGGGTCTTTGACGATTTGGGTATACAGCGCGTTGACTTGGTTGCGTCCGCCTTCGATGGCTTGCAGATAAATACCACCGCCGTAGCACAGCACACCGGTGATGCCGTTGCTCAAGTTGTGCTCACGCGAGCTGGCCAGGATAGATTCGGTTTGTTCAGGTGTTTCGGGGTGAACTGAACGACTCACGTACAACAAGCGAACGAGCATGGCATCAACCTTTAGGAATCAAAGACAAAAACTCACGGCGCAAATTGGGGTCTTTCAAGAACGCACCGCGCATGACCGAGTTGATCATCTTGCTGTCCATGTCTTTCACACCGCGCCAAGACATGCAGAAATGGCTGGCTTCCATGACGATGGCCAAACCATCGGGCTGTGTTTTTTCTTGAATCAAATCGGCCAGTTGGACCACGGCTTCTTCTTGAATTTGAGGACGGCCCATGATCCATTCCGCCAAACGCGCGTACTTGGACAAACCAATCACATTGGTGTGCTCATTGGGCATCACGCCAATCCAAATTTGACCAATGACAGGGCACAGGTGATGACTGCAAGCACTTCGAACCGTGATGGGACCCACAATCATCAGCTCATTCAAGTGCTCCGCATTGGGGAATTCTGTCACTTCAGGACCTTCGACATAGCGGCCTTTGAAGACTTCCTTCAAATACATTTTGGCCACACGGCGGGCTGTGTTTTGCGTGTTGTGATCGTTTTGCGTATCAATCACCATGCTGTCCAGCACGGTTTGCATTTTTTCAGTTACTTCATCCAACAAGTGATCGAGCTCACCTGGCTGAATGAATTCAGCAATGTTGTCGTTTGCGTTGAAGCGTTTCCGCGCTGCCTGGATACGCTCGCGAATCTTCACAGACATGGGGGTACCAATGTCCTCTGAGGGCAAGTGGGCGGGAGCATTCATAAGCATCTGTTTTTGAAGAGTCAAACCACCATCCTACCAGCGAATGAAGTCACTTGAAGGTGTACGGACTTGGGCCGTTCCGCTCTCTGAAACGGTTCAATAGCGATGGCCTGTGAGCCAAATGGCAAAACGCATCAAGCCAAAGGCCACCCAGTCCATCCCTCGCTGAAATTTGGACCGTGTCAGAAGGCTGTCCGGCATGATGCGATCACTGCCAGTGTGAATGGCATGAATCAGTGCTTCATGCAATTGCTTGGCAAAGTCACCGTCCGCCACCACCACGTTGGCCTCACGCGCTAGCAACAGGCTGAAAGGGTCGAGGTTGGAAGAGCCCACCGTGGCCCAAGGGTGTTCACGGTGTGCGTCCATCACCGCAACTTTGGCGTGCAAGAAACTCTCAGCGTATTCATAAATTTCCACACCCGCTTCCAAGAGTTGTCTGTAAACGGGGCGTGCGGCATGGTACTGCATGAAGTACTCATACCGTCCCTGCAAGAGCAGCCTTACCCGAACTCCGCGACGAGCTGCATGCACCAAAGCTTGGCGTAGTTTTCGACCAGGCAAGAAATAGGCATTGGCAATCACGATGTCGTGGCGCGCCAGACCAATCGCACGTCGATAGGCTTTTTCAATTTGCCCGCGATGCATCACGTTGTCGCGCAGCAGCAAACCCGCGCGCGCCACCCAAGCTTGGCCGTGTGCCAGTTGCGCGTCATGGAGCCAAGGCAAATGCAGCCCTGCTGCCTTGAAGGAGCTGTAGGCTTCTGGAAAATTTTGCCGCCTCACGTGGCGCACGGCTTGCATGCGCCACCAGAGCTGCGTACTGGCCTCTTGGACCTGTTGAACCAAGGCGCCGGTGGCGCACACGGCAAAATCAAGTCTCGGCGCTTTCAATGCGCCATGTTGTGGGTCGTACCAATCGTCCAGCACATTGATGCCGCCACAAAAAGCCACATGGCCATCGATCACGCACAGTTTTCGATGTAGCCGTCGCCAGCGGTTGGGGATCAGCAGCCCCAGAGCGCCCAAGGGCGAGTAAATACGCCACACCACACCTGCTTTGTCAAAACGCAAACGCCATTCCTCGCGCAAACGCGGCGTTCCCACACCATCCACCACCACCCACACACGCAGACCACGCCGGCCTGCCCGCTCGAGGGCTGCCGCCACCAGCGCACCGTCACCATGAAAATCAAAAATATAGGTTTCGAGTTGGATGTGCGAACGCGCCGCATCCAAAGCCCGAATGAGCTCTGGAAAAAATTCAGCGCCACCTTTCAGCAATTTGATTTGATGGCCATCGCGCAGAGGAGGACGGTTTTTCATCGTTCAAACTTGGCCACCAAAGGCAAGTGGTCAGACATGCGTTGCCAAATTTTGCCGTGCGGCACCATTTGATTCACGGGTGTTAACCCTCTGGCGTACACATGGTCAAGCTGCACCATCGGCAGCCTTGAAGGATATGTCGGCTGAGTGGCCGTCTGCCATTCGTGCAGCCCTTCATCGCGCATCATGTGTGTGATGCGGTTTCCCCAGTCGTTGAAATCGCCGGCCACCAGCAAAGCTGCGTCAGCAGGCACTTCACGGGCGATGTACTTGTGCAGTTGCGCGACTTGGCGAACACGGCTGGCTGGAATCAAGCCCAAATGAACCACGATGACGTGAACGTTCACAGCACCGCCAACACCTTCTTGTGGCGCAGCACTGTCACCCACCAGAACTTCCACATGCAACAAGCCGCGCTGCTCAAAACGATGGTCTGAGATGTCTTCGTGCCGATGCGATACCACGGGCCAACGAGACAGCAAAGCGTTGCCATGCTCTCCATGGCGTGTGATGGCATTGGTGCGATAGATGGACTCGTAACCTGGCGGCGCCAAAAACTCGGCTTGGGGTAGTTCTGGCCAGTGCTTGAAATACTTCTCTTCCCGCCGATGCACTTTGCGCACCTCTTGCAGGCAAACGATGTCTGCGTCCAGTTGCTCAATGGCCAAGCCCAAATTGTGAATTTCCAAGCGACGTGTCGGGCCCAAACCCTGCACACCCTTGTGAATGTTGTAGGTGGCCACTTTCAAAAAGGCTGGCTTGTCAGTTTTCATCGTGCATTCTTTCACCGATCATTCTGCATGAAGTTTCAGTCTGAATTTGATTTGTCCTAGATTTGCGCCTTAAGCACCTATGATCACCCCATGCACAGTTCAGACACACCCACCTTGCCGCCTCAAGCCATGCCAACTTCCACGACCCATTTAACGTGGCAAGAAAACGGCCACACCTGCGAAGACGAGTGGCGCAGCGAACGCGGCGCACCTGTGCCCAAGCGCGTGGTGCTGGCCGATGACACCCTGAGTGCCGACAGCGCCTATCGCTTGGCATGCGCCGGCACCGGCATGCTCTGGCGTGGCGACTTTCAAAATGCCCGACTGTTGTTACAAGCCTTGGCACGACGCTGTGACGCGCCAAAGAAAGTGCGCAGAGCGTCCAAAACCAAACCCGAAGTCAGGCACACGCCTCAAGAGAATTTCCACCTGCACCGTCAAGCGCAATCACAGCGTGCACGCACCTTGAGCATGATCTTGATTCAAGTCAACCCTGACCGTCAGATCAGCTTGCGACGTGCGCCTGATTGGCGAGAAGCCATGAACGAAGCTTGGGGCCCAGCAGGCACCACCGGCTGTATCGTGTCGCTGCGTGAATTGCTGGGATTGGTCGGTGCCCATGAGTGGCATCAAAAGGGCATGGAAATTCCGGCCTTGGGCAGCGCACCGCACAACCGCATTCACCCCAGCTACGGCGTGTTTTCTCCGGTACGCGGCGAGTACATTCAGCTGGTGGCCGATGCCCCCCTGCCCAGCACTGAATTGGCCTTTGACATTGGCGTCGGCACAGGCGTGCTGTCGGCCGTGCTGGCCCAGCGCGGCGTGAAGCGTGTGGTTGGCACCGACTTGGACCCGCGCGCACTGGCATGCGCCAAAGACAACATTCAGCGCTTAGGGCTTCAAGGCCAGGTTGAATTACAACAAACCGATCTCTTTCCAGAAGGCAAAGCCTCTCTCATTGTGTGCAACCCACCGTGGTTGCCCGCCCGCGCTAGCGCCCCCATTGAGCGGGCCATTTACGATGAGAACAGCGCCATGCTGAAAGGCTTCCTGGCAGGCTTGGCCGAACACCTTTCGTCCAAAGGCGAAGGCTGGCTGATCTTGTCAGACTTGGCGGAACATTTGGGCTTGCGCACCCGCGCAGAACTGGAGACGTGGATCGCCGACGGTGGCCTCAAAGTCATTGGCAAAATTGATACCAAGGCGGAGCACAAGAAAGTTCAAGACGAAAGCGATCCGCTGCACGCAGCAAGGGCGGCCGAAGTCACTTCTTTGTGGCGTTTGGCCCTGAAGTGATCTCATGAAAAAAGGCCGCTGTTTGCGGCCTTTTTGCTTTAAGCCTTGACGGCTTCGGGGTTGCGCACACGAATGTGCAATTCGCGCAATTGTTTTTCGTCCACAGGGCTGGGTGCTTGGGTCAGCAAGCACTGCGCACGTTGTGTTTTGGGGAAGGCAATCACGTCGCGGATGGACTCGGCACCGGTCATCAAGGTGATGATGCGGTCCAAACCGAAGGCCAAACCACCATGAGGTGGCGCACCATATTGCAAAGCATCGAGCAAGAAGCCGAATTTGAGCTGCGCTTCTTCAGGCGTGATCTTCAAAGCGTCAAACACTTTTTGCTGCACGTCGGCGCGGTGGATACGCACAGAACCACCGCCAATTTCCCAGCCGTTCAAGACCATGTCATAGCCTTTGGCAATGCACTTCTCGGGGGCTGTGACCATCCAGTCTTCGTGGCCGTCTTTGGGCGCTGTAAAGGGGTGGTGCACGGCGGTGTAACGCTGTGACTCGTCGTCGTATTCGAACATGGGGAAATCGACCACCCACATTGGCGCCCAGCGGTCTTCGAACAAGCCCGATTTTTTGGCAAATTCACTGTGGCCAATTTTGAGGCGCAAAGCACCGATGGAATCATTGACCACTTTGGCTTTGTCGGCACCGAAGAACAAGATGTCACCGTCTTGTGCGTTGGTGCGCTTCAGAATTTCGGCAATGGCAGCATCGTGCAAATTCTTGACGATAGGGCTTTGCAAACCATCGCGGCCTTTGGCAACTTCATTGACCTTGATCCAGGCCAAACCTTTGGCACCGTAGATCTTGACGAATTCGGTGTAGCCGTCAATCTCGCCGCGGCTGATGTCAGAACCACCTGGCACGCGCAAGGCCACCACACGGCCACCGGGGGTGGTGGCAGGTGTACTGAACACTTTGAAGTCCACATCGCCCATGATGTCGGTCAGTTCGGTGAATTCCAACTTGACGCGAAGGTCGGGCTTGTCAGAACCGAAGCGGTGCATGGCTTCAGAGTAAGCCATGACAGGGAAGGCACCCAAATCAATGCTCAAAACTTTCTTGAACACATGGCTGATCATGCCTTGGAACATGTCGCGGATTTCTTGTTCGCCCAAGAAGGACGTTTCAATATCGATCTGCGTGAATTCGGGCTGACGGTCGGCGCGCAAGTCTTCGTCGCGGAAGCACTTGGTAATTTGGTAATAACGGTCGTAGCCGGCCACCATCAGCAATTGCTTGAACAACTGAGGAGACTGCGGCAATGCAAAGAAATGTCCGTCGTGCACGCGGCTGGGCACCAAGTAATCGCGCGCACCTTCGGGCGTGCTCTTGGTCAGCATGGGGGTTTCGATGTCGATGAAGCCGTTTTCGTCCAAGAACTTACGCACTTCCATGGCCACTTTGTAGCGCAGCATCAGGTTGTTTTGCATGTAAGGACGGCGCAGGTCCAGCACACGGTGTGTGAGGCGTGTGGTTTCAGACAGGTTGTCGTCGTCCAACAAGAACGGCGGCGTGACAGAGGGGTTGAGCACCGTCAACTCATGGCACAAAATTTCAATCTTGCCGCTTTTCAGGTTGTCGTTGGTGGTGCCTTCAGGGCGTGCACGAACCAAGCCTTTGATTTGAATGCAAAACTCATTGCGCAGGCCTTCAGCGGCTTTGAACATGTCGGCACGGTCGGGGTCACACACCACCTGCACATAACCTTCGCGGTCACGCACGTCGACGAAGATCACGCCACCGTGGTCACGACGGCGATTGACCCAACCGCACAAAGTGACGGTTTGGCCCATCAGGGCTTCGGTGACGAGACCGCAGTAGTGTGAACGCATAGACATGGGAAAGATCTTTCAGTTGAAAAAATGAAGGGGCTTGAAACCCGCTTACAGAGAATTTGAAGAGGCAGACGGACTGTTGTCGACGACTGATTTGACGGGCAAAGCATCGGGCCCACCAGGCACTACCACGCCCATGGAGATGACGTACTTGAGTGCGTCATCGACAGTCATGTCGAGTTCCACCACATTGCTTCTGGGCATCATCAAGAAGAAACCAGAAGTTGGGTTAGGGGTGGTGGGCACATAAATACTGACGCAATCGTGTGGCAAGTGACGCGCCACCTGGCCACCTGGGGCTCCCGTCAAGAAGGCAATGGTCCATGAACCCTGATGGGGGTATTGAACCAACAAAGCTTTAGAGAAAGCATTGCCACTGCCAGAAAACAAGGTGTCGGCCACCTGCTTGACACTGGAGTAGATGCTATTGACCACCGGAATGCGCGTGATGATGCGGGTCCATTGCTTCAGCCACCACTGGCCAAAGATATTGGCCACAAAAATACCCGTTGCCACAATGACCACACCCACCAAAATGACGCCCAAGCCAGGCACATCACGCAATGACTGCGCAAATGCGTGCATACCGGGAATGACGGCGTCCATGGCACCTAAAACGGCCAAGAAAATACCGTCCATGGTACCCACCAGCCAGGTTAGCAACCACACGGTAACACCCATGGGCAGCCAAACCAGCATGCCGGTCAGGAAGTAATGACGGAGTTTCAAGTTCATTCAGCAGGTCTCAATGGCAAGCGCAAGAGGCACCGCAAGCAGCGGGTGCAGCAGACGCACTGGGTTCGGCAGACGGCGCAGCGCCACCAGCGTCTGTTGATGTGGAGGCGGCACCTGCACCCGCACCCGCTACAGCAGGTGCTGACGTACCGGAAGTGCCACCCTTAAAGTCAGTGGCATACCAGCCACTGCCTTTGAGCTGGAAACCAGCGGCAGTCAACTGTTTGTTGAAGGTGGGCGCACCACAGGAAGGGCATTTTGTCAGAGGGTCGTCTGACATTTTTTGCAATACATCCTTGGCATGGCCACAGGAATCACACTTGTAAGCGTAGATGGGCATGTTGAAGGTTCTCGCGTGGAATTCACAAAACCCTCAATTATAGGCGGCTCCCTGCCAAAGCATGGTGCGATCCGTGTTTGTTTCTCAGGGCTTGCGGGCCTAAAGAGCCCACCAACATGCCCGTGAAACTGGCCAAAACACCCGCCAATTGGGCCGGAAACTCTTCACCCGCCGGTGTCATGAGGAACAAAAGCCAGGCCAACAGTCCTAAAACAATGGCAAAAATGGCACCCTGGGTGGTGGCTTTAGACCAATACAGGCCAAACACCAAAGGGATGAACGCCCCCACCAAGGTGACCTGATAGGCCCCCGAGACCATGTCGTAAATGGAACTGCCCTGCATCAGGATGGCATAAGCCAGCACCATGACACTGAACACCAGCACCGTGATTCGCATGGCCAACAAAGCCTGCTTGTCACCTTGGTGTGGAAAGAATTGTCGCCAAATGTTTTCGGTGAAGGTGACACTGGGCGCCAGCAAAGTGGCCGATGCGCAGGACTTGATGGCAGACAACAAGGCCCCAAAAAACAGCACCTGCATCACAAAGGGCATTTGCTCCATGACCAAGGTGGGCAAGACCTTTTGCGGGTCTTCTTGCATCAACTGGGCGGCCTTCTCGGGCATGATGAGCAGCGCACTGACCACCAAAAACATGGGCACGAACGCAAACAAGATGTAGCAAATGCCTCCAATGAGGGGGCCTTTGGTGGCCGCACTCAAACTGTTGGCCGACATGACACGTTGAAACACATCTTGCTGCGGAATCGAGCCAAACATCATGGTGATGGCCGCCGCTACAAAGAACAAAATTTCTTTCAGACTGGGCTCTGGCAAAAACTTGAACATGTCTTGACTGACCGCCAAGGCAAGCACTTTGTCGGCGCCACCAGCTTGGTTGCCCGCAAAGACCGCCAAGGTGGCCAAGCCCACCACCAAGATGATCATCTGCATGAAGTCGGTGATGGCCACCGACCACATGCCGCCAAACAGGGTGTAGGCCAACACAGAGATCACACCAATGGTCATACCCAGGGACATGCTGATGCTGCCGCCCGACAACAAATTGAAGACCAAGCCAAGGGCCGTCACTTGCGCTGACACCCAGCCCAAATAGCTCACCATGATGATGATGGAACAAATGATTTCAACAGACCGGCCGTAGCGCTCGCGGTAGTAGTCGCTGATGGTGAGCAGGTTCATGCGGTACAACTTGCCCGCAAAAAACAGCCCGACCAAAATCAAGCAACTGCCCGCCCCAAACGGATCTTCCACCACACCGTTCAAGCCGCTGTTGACAAACTTGGCAGGAATGCCCAGCACTGTTTCAGAGCCAAACCATGTGGCAAAGGTGGTGGTCACGATCATGGCCAGCGGCAAATGGCGGCCTGCAATGGCAAAGTCGGCTGAACTTTTAACGCGTTTGGCTGCCACCAAACCAATGGCAATGGTGACCAGTAAATACGCAATGACCAGAGTCAACAACACAACAACGCTCCTTAGATTTGCTGGAATCTTTCGAGTGCTTGCAGCACGATGAGGGTGGACACAAAGCCAATGACAACGTACACAATGGCCTGCAGCAGACGGTTGGTGCGTTGTTGCTCAGCCAACAAAGCGGCCAATTGATTGCGTTCGTGCGCACTGGCATTGGACTGTTTCAAATAGTCATGCATCAAGCGCGGAAGTTGAGGCAGCAGCTTGGCGTATTGCGGCGCTTGCTCGCGCAATTGTTTGAAGAAACGTTTGGTGCCAACTTGGTCCACCATCCATTTTTCCAAGAAAGGTTTGGCTGAGTTCCACAGGTCCAGCTCAGGATCGAGTTGTCGGCCCAAACCTTCAATGTTGAGCAAAGTTTTTTGCAACAACACCAATTGCGGCTGAATTTCAACATTGAAACGCCGTGAGGTTTGGAACAAGCGCATCAACACCATGCCCAAAGAAATTTCTTTGAGGGGGCGATCAAAATAAGGCTCACAGACCGAGCGAATGGCTGACTCCAGCTCGTCTACCCGTGTGGTGGCAGGCACCCAACCTGACTCAATGTGCAGTTCGGCCACACGTTTGTAGTCACGTCGGAAAAAAGCCGTGAAGTTTTGTGCCAAGTACTCTTTGTCGTACTCCGTGAGCGTACCCACAATGCCAAAGTCAAGCGAGATATAGCGCCCAAGCGTTTCAGGCGCAATACTGACCTGGATGTTGCCGGGGTGCATGTCGGCGTGAAAAAAACCATCGCGAAAGACCTGCGTAAAAAACAGTGTCACACCATCTTTGGCCAGCTTGGGAATGTCCACGCCCGCAGCGCGCAAGGCATCGACTTGGCTAATTGGCAAACCCTTCATGCGTTCCATCACGATGACTTCGGGATGGCAATAATCCCAATACATTTCAGGAATGAGAACCAAGTCCAGGCCTTCCATGTTGCGACGCAATTGCGCTGCATTGGCTGCTTCGCGAACCAAATCCAATTCGTCGTGCAAGTACTTGTCAAATTCGGCCACCACTTCACGGGGCTTCAAACGCTTGCCATCGGCACTGAGTTTTTCTAGCCATGCGGCCATCATGCGCATCAAGCTGAGGTCTTTCTCAATGACAGGCAACATGTTGGGGCGCAACACTTTGACAGCCACCTCTTGCACCGCACCCTCCTTGTCTTTCAACAAGGCAAAGTGAACTTGGGCAATGGACGCGCTGGCCACTGGCACGTGATCAAAAGATTCGAAGACGTCAGACACCGAACGGCCAAATGCGCGCTCGATGGTGGCCACGGCAATGTCAGAGCTGAAAGGCGGTACGCGGTCTTGTAATTTGGCCAATTCTTCGGCAATGTCTTCTGGCAACAAATCCCGCCGCGTCGACATCACCTGTCCAAACTTCACAAAGATAGGCCCCAAGCCCTCCAAAGCCAAGCGCAGTCGTTCGCCACGCGGCATGCTGTGGACTCGGCCGAAGCTGAGCAAGCGAGACAGGAAACGCAACACCGGCTGCTTGAAATTGGACAACACCAGCTCGTGCAGGCCAAACCGCCAAACGGTCCAAAGGATGAAGCTGCCACGAAAGATACGGCTCATGGTGCAGCCTTGCGCGCAAATTGTTGAATGGCTTGGACGGCTTGTTTGCCAATGCCCACCAGAGTGTGTGCCGCTGCATCACCCAACCAATACGACAGGTCTTCCGTCACATCCCAACGCACGTGGTCAATCAGCCAGTTGACTTCGGCTGCCAACTGCACATCACCTTCAACATGAACGCCGGGTTTTTCGCCCTTGAACACAGCAGCGGCCATGGCAAATGGCGAGCTGTCTGTGAGCGTCAGTTTCAAATCGGTGGCTTGACCGTTAACGCGTTCCAGCAAACCTGCTGCCGTCGGTGACAGCTGAATGAGCTTGTCTTGCCACTGCAACTGGATGCATCGCCCTTTTTGACGCGCCAAACGGCTTTGCGCTTCAGGTTCACGGCCAATGACGTGGTTTAAAAACAAAACGACCCGATTGAGCGTCTCGTCCATGACCCAGGCAGGGGGCTGGGTTTGGGCTGCAAATTGCGTGAGCGCATCGCTCATCAAAGAAAAAGGGGACTGTGTTGCCATAGTCCCCAATTATTCCCGAAAGGCTGGCTTGTGCCAGCGTTTAAGGAAAGATAGCTTGGAATTTATTGCAAGGCCTGAACACCTGCGACCAACCAACCACTGTCGCCATTTTTAGGCTTGGTCATGTTCCACACTTCACGGAAGGGGCTAGGTGCAGCATCGGCTTCTTCGCGGATGACGCCATTGAACTCCACGCTGGCCATGTAGACATCTGGCAACTCTTCGATGCCGAGCAACTGGGCCTCCAGTTTGACCACTTCCGTTTTATTGGGCTGGCCCGGAAAGTTGGCTTCACGTTCGGCCAATTGGCTCTTGATTTCCGACAGCATGCCGTCGGTCATCATGGCGCGCAAAGAGCCCATGTCGGCGCGATCCCAAGCGTCTTGCAAGGTGATGAAGTTGCGTTTGGCCGCGGCCACAAAGTTCTCACTGTCAAAACCTTCAGGCACACCCCAAGCTTGCGAGCCTTGCAGCGCAGTGGGCACACTGCCACCAATGGCAGAACCGATCATGGAACCGCCCGACTGTGCGTTGGCTTCAGGCGTGCTGTCAAAGGCCGTTTGCTGACCTTCCCAAGGACGAGCAGACGCATCGTTGCCGACTTTTTCGGGGTTGTACTGACGCAGCGTCACAGGCGCATCAGGCGACTGACCGGCGCCTTGGTAAGCCAAACCACCTTGTTGCCCCGAAGCAGCACCTTTGCGTGAGCGCAAGAAATAGCCGATGACTCCCACTGCCACCATGGCCAACAAAGCAAACATCAGCATGTTGCCAAAGGCTTCACCCATGCCCAAGCTGTGTGCCAACCAGGCCAAGCCCAAGCCAGCGGCCAAGCCACCCAACATGGCGCCCCAGGGGCGTTTGGCGGGTGCAGGTGCCGGTGCCGCAGCAGGTGCTGCAGGCTTGGCCGGTGCTGCTGCTTGCGAAGGTGCGGCAGGCGTTGCAGGTGCAGAGGGCTTGACGGCCTCACGCTGCGTCACATTGCCAGATTGCTGACCCATCGACTTGCCACCCCCCAAACGGCGCGCGGCCTCGGCGTTCAATGCGCCAAGTGTCAAAACCAGGGTTAAAACGATGCTCAGAAATTTATTCACTGTGTCTCCGAAGAATTCAGAAAAAAACCATCAGCATTTAATGCCGACATGCAAGGCTACCACCCCTGCACTCAGATTGTGAAAATCCACGTGGCCAAATCCGGCATTTTTCATAAGGGCTTTCAGCGCTTCTTGGTCCGGGTGCATGCGAATGGATTCGGCCAGGTAGCGGTAGCTGGCATCGTCGCCCGCCACCCATTTGCCCAGTTTGGGCAGCACATTGAAGGAGTACCAGTCGTAGACTTTTTCCAAAGGCTTGGCCACTTTGGAGAACTCCAAGACCAGCAATTTGCCGCCTGGCTTGAGCACGCGGCACATCTCTTTGAGCGCCAAATCTTTGTGCGTCATGTTGCGCAAACCAAACGCCACGCTGACCACATTGAAGTGATCATTGGGGAAAGGCAACTTCTCGGCATCGCACACCATGGTGGGCAAAATCACCCCTGCGTTCACCAGCCGGTCACGGCCTGTGCGAAGCATGGCTTCGTTGATGTCGGTGTGAACCACCCGACCTGTGGCACCCACTTTTTGGGAGAATGCCAATGACAAATCACCCGTGCCCCCCGCAATGTCCAAGACCTGGTCGCCCTCTTTCAAGTTGGCCACTTGAACGGTGTAGGCCTTCCACACGCGGTGCAGCCCGGCAGACATGAGGTCATTCATGACGTCATATTTGGAAGCCACGGAATCAAACACGCCCCGCACGTGTTTGGCTTTTTCTTTCTCGTCCACGGTTTTGAAACCGAAATGTGTCGAGCTCATGATGTTGTTCTCTTCAATGTGAATGACCGCAGGCGCTGACAGCGGCCCCGGGCATGGGATCATCGCGTTGCACACCGGCAGCCTGCAAGCGTTCGTTGTATTGGACCCACAGCTGGTCTTGCTCAGCACCTAAGTGGTACAGGTAATCCCAAGAAAAAATGCCGCTGTTGTGACCGTCAGAAAACGTGGGTTGCACCGCGTAATTGCCGACTTGCGCCAATTCCACAACATCCACTTCGCGTTTACCGGTCTGCAACACTTCTTGGCCAGGTCCGTGGCCTTGCACTTCGGCCGAGGGCGAGTACACGCGCATCAACTCAAACGGAATTCGAAAGGTTTTGCCATCGGAAAAGCGGATCTCCAATGCACGGCTTTGACCGTGAACGGTCAAAGCCTCTGGTGTGGGCGCGCCTGCGGTCAATCCGGCCATGCGATGCTTTCTTTAAACCAAAACGCGCTCAATGCCACCGGCATTGGCAGCTGCCACATACTCCGGCATCCATTGCTCGCCCAAGATGTGCTTGGCCATTTCAACCACGATGTAGTCGGCTTCTAGCAAGCCGTTTTGCAAATCGTCGCCATAACGTGACAAGCCTTGCAAACAGCTTGGGCAGCTGGTCAACACCTTGATGTTGTCCTTGGCGCCCACCATGCCGCTGTCACGCATTTGCGTTTCGCTCTTGCGAATTTCTTCTTCTTTGCGGAAACGCACTTGCGTGGCAATGTCGGGACGCGTGACACCCAAGGTACCCGACTCACCGCAGCACCGATCTGACTTGAGCACTTGCGGGCCCAACAGCGACTTGACGGTCTTCATGGGGTCTTGCAGCTTCATGGGGCTGTGACACGGATCGTGGTACAGGTAGGCCCCATTGTTGTTCAGCGTCATGCCTTTTTCTAACAGGTACTCGTGAATGTCGACGATGCGGCAGCCCGGGAAGATTTTGTCAAACTCGTAGCCCTGCAATTGGTCATAGCAGGTACCGCAGCTGACCACCACCGTTTTGATGTCCAAGTAGTTCAGGGTGTTGGCCACACGGTGGAACAACACGCGGTTGTCCGTGATGATTTTCTCGGCCTTGTCAAACTGACCGCTGCCCTTTTGCGGGTAGCCGCAGCACAGGTAACCTGGCGGCAAAACGGTTTGGACGCCGGTGTGCCACAGCATGGCCTGCGTGGCCAAGCCCACTTGACTGAACAAGCGCTCTGAGCCACAACCCGGGAAATAAAACACCGCTTCCGTCTCGGGCGTGGTGGCCTTGGGGTTGCGAATGATCGGCACGTAATCTTGATCTTCAATGTCGAGCAAGGCGCGCGCTGTTTTCTTGGGCAGGCCACCAGGCATCTTCTTGTTGATGAAGTGAATCACTTGCTCTTTGATGGGCGCCGTGCCAATGCTGGCGGGCGGCGCTTTGGTTTGCTTGCGCGCAAATGTTTTGAGCAAATCGTGCGCAAAGCGCTGCACCTTCATGCCCACGCCCACCATGCCGGCACGCGCCAGCTTGATGGTTTCGGGGTTGGTGGCGTTGAGCATGAACATGGCCGCGGCGTTGCCGGGGCGGAAGCTCTTCTTGCCCATCTTGCGCAGCAGGTTGCGCATGTTCATGGTCACATCGCCAAAGTCGATCTTGACCGGGCACGGCGACAGGCACTTGTGGCAGACCGTGCAGTGGTCGGCCACGTCCTCAAACTCCTGCCAGTGCTTGACCGAGATGCCCCGGCGCGTCTGCTCCTCGTAGAGGAAAGCCTCGACCAGCAGCGACGTCGCCAGGATCTTGTTGCGCGGGGAATACAGCAGGTTGGCGCGCGGCACATGGGTGGAGCACTGCGGCTTGCACTTGCCGCAACGCAGGCAGTCCTTGACGCTGGCGGCAATGTCGCCAATGTCAGACTGCTGCATGATCAGCGACTCGTGGCCCATCAGGCCAAAGCTGGGGGTGTAGG
>CALEYZ010000039.1 GCA_937928195.1 uncultured Limnohabitans sp. | reverse complement strand
CATCACCCGGCTCGTGCAGAAAGGTGGCATTGCAGTCCGTGCCACCGAGGCGAATCGTTTTGGGAAAAGCCTGCGTGGTAATGCCTGCAGCCTCATGACGCATCAACTCTTCACGGCTAAGCACCAACAACTTAGGTTGGCGCTTCACTTCGTTGCGATACCAAGCTTCAAGCAAACGACCCGAACACACATCGGCTGGAATTTGCTGATCGTAAAAAGCGTAGATCAGTTCATCGTCCACCAGCACGTCTTGGCGACGTGATTTGTGCTCCAACTCTTCCACCTTGGCAATCATCTTGTGGTTGGCCGCCAAGAAAGGCAGTTGCGTTTCCCATTGCCCTTGCACCAAGGCTTCGCGGATGAAAATTTCTCGTGCAGTTTGCGGATCGACTTTGCCAAATGGCACACGCCTGCCGCTGTAGACCACCAAGCCGTAGAGCGTGGCACGCTCAAGGGCAATCACTTCACCCGATTTTTTTTCCCAATGGGGGTCCAGCAATTGTTTGCGCAGCAAATGGCCGCCCACCTGCTCTAGCCAGGTGGGCTCGATGTTGGCAATGCCCCGGCCAAACAAACGCGTGGTCTCCACCAACTCAGAGACCACGGTCCAACGGCCTGGCTTCTTGGACAAGTGCGCCCCTGGGTGGCGGTAAAACTTGATGCCACGCGCCCCCAAATACACCTCTTCATCGTCCTGCTTGCATCCCACGTTGCCCAGCAAGCCCGCCAGCATCGACATGTGAATTTGCTCATAAGTGGCAGGCATGCTGTTCAAATGCCAGCGATGCTCTGCCACGGTTGTGTGCAGTTGCGTGTGCGTGTCACGCCATTCACGCACACGTCGAACGTTCACAAAATTTTGACGCAGCAGTTGTTCGTACTGACGGTTGCTCAGTTTGTGTTCAGACCCTGCTGCAGATTTGCCACCTCGTGCGTCTGACAACCATTTCCACAGTTTCAAATACCCTGTAAATTCACTTTTCTCGTCGTCAAACTTTTGATGCGCTTGATCGGCTTGCGCTTGTGCCTCCATCGGTCTGTCACGCACGTCTTGCACCGACAAGGCACTGGCAATGATCAACACTTCGTCCAAGGCCTGCCTGTCGCGTGCTTCCAAAATCATACGGCCAACGCGGGGGTCCAAAGGCAATTTGGCCAATTCAACCCCGGTGCGCGTGAGCTCATTGGCGTCGTTCACGGCGCCCAACTCGGCCAGCAATTGATAGCCATCGGTGATGGCCCGTTTGGATGGCGCTTCAATGAATGGAAAGTCATCCACCACGCCCAGGTGCAATGACTTCATGCGCAAGATCACCCCCGCCAATGAGGAGCGCAGAATTTCTGGATCGGTGAACCGTGGCCGTCCATTGAAATCTTTCTCGTCGTACAAGCGAATGCAAATGCCGTTGGCCACACGGCCACATCGGCCTGCACGCTGATTCGCAGCTGCTTGGCTGATAGGCTCCACCATCAGCTGCTCCACTTTGCTGCGCAGGCTGTAACGCTTCACGCGCGCTGTTCCCACATCGATCACATAGCGAATACCAGGCACGGTCAAAGACGTTTCAGCCACGTTGGTGGCCAACACAATGCGGCGTCCGTTGTGACTCTCAAACACACGCTCTTGGTCAGATTGAGACAGGCGGGCAAAAAGCGGGAGGACTTCAGCGCCGCGCGTCACGGCACTGTGCGACAGGTGTTTGCGCAGGTGGTCGTTGGCTTCCCGAATTTCGCGTTCACCCGGCAAAAACACCAAGATGTCGCCAGCAGCGTGGCCAGTCCATAGTTCGTCCACGGCCTCGGCAATGGCATCGTTCAGATCGCGTTCACGCGATTCCTCAAAAGGACGCCAACGCATTTCTACGGGGAAGGTGCGGCCCGACACCATGATGACGGGTGCGGGTCCTTTGCTGGAAGCAAAGTGTTGGGCAAATCGATCAGCATCAATGGTGGCCGATGTCACGACCACTTTGAGATCTGGGCGGCGCGGCAATATTTGACGCAAGTAACCCAGCAAGAAATCGATGTTCAAACTGCGCTCGTGGGCCTCGTCAATGATCAGGGTGTCATAGGCTTCCAGCAGAGGGTCGTTTTGAGTCTCGGCCAGCAAAATGCCATCCGTCATCAGCTTGACCGAGGCATCCTTGGACAAGCGGTCTTGAAATCGCACCTTGTAGCCCACCACATCGCCCAGGGGTGTTTTGAGTTCTTCGGCAATGCGCTTGGCCACACTGCTGGCCGCAATGCGCCTGGGCTGTGTATGGCCAATCCACTTACCACGCTGACCCGGGGCTGCATTAAGACGGCCACGACCCAGGGCCAAGGCAATTTTGGGCAATTGCGTGGTTTTGCCCGAACCCGTCTCACCACACACGATGATGACCTGGTGATCGGCCATGGCCTGCGCGATTTCGTCGCGCTTTGCCGACACGGGCAAAGACTCAGGAAACTCGATTTTCAAGGGGGTGGCGGACAATGGCAAAACTTCTGTAAAAATCAGGGATGGCGTAAGGCCTGAATTATCCGCTGTCTTGGCCCCCTTTCGAGAGATCCACTAGCCCATGTCCACTGTCTTCAACTTCACCTTCGTACCCTGGTTTCGCTCGGTGGCGCCCTACATTCACATGCACCGCGGCAAAACTTTTGTGGTGGGCATTGCTGGTGAGGCCATTGCCGCCGGTAAGTTGCAACATTTGGCGCAAGACTTGGCCTTGATCCAAAGCATGGGCGTCAAAATAGTGTTGGTGCACGGCTTCAGACCGCAGGTGAATGACCAACTGCAAGCCAAAGGCCATGTGCCCAAATACTCGCACGGCATTCGCATTACCGATGAAGTGGCGCTGGACTGTGCCCAAGAAGCTGCCGGCCAGCTGCGTTATGAAATCGAAGCTGCATTCAGCCAAGGATTGCCCAACACCCCGATGGCTGGCTCCACGGTCCGCGTCATCAGCGGAAACTTTTTAACCGCTCGGCCCGTGGGCATTGTGGATGGTGTTGATTTCAAACACTCGGGGCTGGTCCGCAAAGTGGACGTGGCCGGCATCACCCAAACACTCGACATGGGCGCCATGGTCTTGCTCTCGCCTTTTGGTTTTTCCCCCACGGGTGAGGCGTTCAATTTGTCCATGGAAGAAGTGGCCACCAGTGTCGCCATTGAACTTCAAGCCGACAAGCTCATCTTCTTGACCGAAATTCCTGGCCTGCGCATCAACCCGCAAGAGCCCGAGTCTGAAGACAATCCGATCGACACCGAGTTGCCACTGGCCACCGCAGAAAAGTGGCTCAAACAGATGCCCGCACCTTTGTTGCCCACAGACCATGCGTTTTATTTGCAACACTGTGTCAAAGCGTGCAAAGAAGGCGTCGAACGCAGTCATATTTTGCCCTTTGCAGTCGATGGCGCCCTGCTCTTAGAAATTTATGTGCACGATGGCATTGGCACCATGGTGGTTGATGAAAAATTGGAAGAACTGCGCGAGGCCACACACGACGATGTGGGCGGCATCTTGCAACTCATTGAGCCGTTTGAAAACGATGGCACCTTGGTCAAACGCGATCGCACAGAAATTGAACGCGACGTAGACCACTACACCATCATCGAACACGATGGTGTGATCTTCGCATGTGCAGCCCTTTACCCCTACCCTGAGGCCAAAACCGCAGAGATGGCCGCTTTGACGGTGTCACCCCAGTCGCAAGGTCAAGGCGATGGCGAGAAGATTTTGAAACGCATTGAACAGCGCGCGCGCGCCATGGGCTTGCAAAGTATTTTTGTACTCACCACCCGCACCATGCACTGGTTCATCAAGCGTGGTTTTGTGCCCACAGATCCCGATTGGTTGCCTGAGGGACGTAAGCGCAAATACAACTGGGACCGTCGCAGCCAGGTGCTGATGAAGAAACTCAGCTGAAAGGCCCTCACCAAGGCCTTTTGAAGTTTAGGAATGTGATTACGCCACAGTCACTTTGAACCATCCGTCGCGAAAACGAATGGCCAGCATCAGCAACACGATGCAGGTAAACGCAACGAACGACCAGTTGGCAATCGAGCCACCCAAAAAAGTCCAGTCGACTTTGGTGCAATCGCCACTGCCCTTGAAAATCATGGGCACCAAACGTTGCAAGGGAAAGTTTTCAATCATGCCGTAGAAGTCGCGGCCGCAAGACACCACTTCAGGTGGATACCATTGCAACCAGGTTTGGCGTGCCGCCACAAAAGCACCAAAACCTGCAGTGAAAAAAACCAACCAAGTCGACAACAGTGTGCGCAACACAGAACCGCCTGCAGCACCCAAAGCGCAAAAAGCAATGACACCCAACATGGCGTAACGCTGCACGATGCACATCGGACACGGCACAGTGCCCAAATAATTTTGCAGATACAAAATACCAAACGAGAGCACGCACGTACAACCCACCGCCACAATGGCCAACCATGCGCGTGCGGGCAATTGTTTGAAGGTTTCAAAAGTGATGGGCATAGGAACTTTCAGTCAGTGGCAGCTTCGAAGCTTAACTCTCAACAAACGCGCGTTCGATGACAAACTGACCCGGCGTGCTGGTATTGCCCTCGACAAAACCACGCTTCTCGCACAGCGCTTTGAGATCGCGCAGCATTTCGGGGCTACCGCAAATCATGACACGGTCTTCTTCAGCGTTGAGTGCTGGAATGCCCAAGTCAGCGCTGATCTGGCCGTTTTCAAGCAGGTCCGTTACGCGGCCTTGATGCTCAAACGCTTCGCGCGTGACCGTGGGGTAGTACAACAATTGTTGGCTGACCATCTCACCTAAAAACTCGTTTTGTGGCAATTCTTGAGTGATGTAATCGTGATAAGCCAGTTCTTTGACTTCACGTACACCGTGCAACAAAACCACTTGCTCAAATCGCTCGTACGTTTCTGGATCACGGATGATGCTCATGAAAGGTGCCAGGCCAGTACCTGTGCCAATCAAATACAAACGTTTGGCAGGTGTGAGGTAGTCAATCAGCAAGGTGCCGGTGGGCTTACGGCCCACCACAATGGTGTCGCCCACTTGGATGTGTTGCAGCTTGGAGGTCAAGGGACCGTCTTGCACTTTGATGCTTAAAAACTCCAAATGCTCTTCGTAGTTGGCACTGGCAATGCTGTAGGCACGCAACAGCGGTTTGCCGTTGTCGCCGCGCAAACCGATCATGGTGAAATGGCCGTTGGAAAAACGCAGTGCTTGGTCACGCGTGGTGGTGAAACTGAACAAGCGATCGGTCCAGTGGTGAACACTCAGGACTTTTTCTTCTAAAAATGCACTCATAAAACCTAGGGGAATTGAAACAAAACAGGCTATTTTCAGCCTTATTCATGTGTATTGGAAATACAATAATTTTATATCTGTATACACAAGCGATCTTAAGCTTCATCAAGGAACACCATGGCGCGCACTGTTAATTGCATTAAATTGGAAAAAGAAGCCGAGGGTTTGGACTTTCCGCCCTATCCTGGTGAATTGGGCAAACGCATTTGGCAAAGCGTTAGCAAAGAAGCATGGGCCGCTTGGCTCAAGCACCAGACCATGTTGGTCAACGAAAACCGTTTGAATTTGGCCGATGCGCGCGCGCGCCAATATTTGGCTCGCCAAATGGAAAACCATTTCTTCGGCACGGGCGCAGACGCGGCCCAAGGCTATGTCCCCCCACCCAGCGCCTAATTTTCACGCAAGTCACTGGCAAGCGCGGGAAGCGTGGCAAACCTCTTGGCACGCATTGGAAACATCGTTTGGGTGTGGTGAATCATTTCTTCACACACTGCAAGCATGGCGGCACGATGCCAACGCGCCCAGCACACTCTTCTTCACAGCATTCACAGCGGACACGCCAGAAATTACAGATCCGCTCCTTGGCGACGCGTGCTTTGGTCTTTTGCCCGGTCTTCATCGAATCGTCTTTGAAAATGGCAAGGTCCAACTCACTTTGTGCATTGGCCAGGCGCCAGGCATTGCACGTGAGATCGACATCGCAGCCGACAGCATTCAAGTCGACACGCTTGATGCTTGGGGTGGCCGCAACTTAACGAGGCTCTGCAAGCGCGGTACCGCCATCGCTTGGGCAGAAGGCAGTGCAGCAGCAATCGCTGAGTTCAAGCAGCTTGGCATGGCAGTCCATCACGCCAGCAAGAAGGGCACGTACCAACCTGCATGGGCGCCTAAATCGGCCTTGCGTCCCAGTCCAAGTGCAACATTCAAACAGATGACACCTCATGCAAATCAACATGCCGTCATCATCGGATCAGGTTTGTCTGGCGCTGCCGTGGCACACAGTTTGGCCATCAGGGGCTGGACTGTCGACGTGTTGGACCAAGGCGAGGCTTTGGGCGCTGGCGCATCGGGCTTGCCTGCTGGTATTTTTGCCACCCATGTTTCCCCAGACAACAACGTGCTGTCGCGCATCACACGTGACGGTGTGCGCGCCACAATTCAACGGGCACGTCAATTGCTCAAGCAGGGTGCGCAATGGCAAGTTTCACATTTGTTGGAACATCGTTATGCCGGAAAGCGGCAATTGCCGACGGGTGCACAGTGGCCCGCAGCTGGCCATGAATGGACCACAGAGGCAAACGCTGCACACAAACAAGCAGGTGGACTTCTAGAAAGCACCGACGCCCTTTGGCACACCTTGGCGGGTTGGGTTCAAACACCGGCGCTGGTGAAAGCGCAACTGACTCACCCCAACATCACCTGGCGTGGCCATTGCAAAGTAGCGAAGCTTGAAAAAGCGGATTCCCACTGGCTTGTGCTCGATCACAAGAAAAATATCTTGGCCCAAGGCAAACATGTGGTGCTTGCCACTGCGCATCAATGTCAAGCTTTGCTGGACACGGTTGAGTGCCCAAGCTACGCCGCCAACGACAAACGCCCTTACCTCCCTGCGACAGGACTTCGAGGCCAGGTTACGTGGGGCACGATGGCCAAGCTGCCACCGCACTTTCAACAAAGACTGCCTTCTTTCCCTGTCAACGGACATGGCAGTTACATCGGACATCTTCAACTCGCGCATTGCAACTCTGACGAAGCCTGTTGGATCGTTGGCGCCAGTTTTCAACGCAATGATTTTGACCTCAACACGCGGCACGCAGATTTGCAAAGCAACATCCAGCAATGGGCAGAATTGATGCCTGCATTGGCGGCAGAAATTCAACAAGGTGTTGATCTGACGCAAACACAATCTTGGGCGTCACTTCGCTCAGCGCTGCCGGATCGCTTGCCTGCGGTGGGTGCATTTCAGCACCCGCACTTCACGGGTTTGCAAGTGTGCACAGGCATGGGTGCCCGAGGTATCAGTTGGTCCGTACTTTGCGGTGAACTGCTGGCCGCACAACTGAACCATGAGCCCTTGCCCATGGCCGCTTCGCTCGCCAAATTGATGTCGGCTTCACGCTTCGGTTAATTACTGCTGCGCTGCAACGGGTCTGCGAGACTTGACGTACGCATCCGTCGGTTGGTAATTTTTGCCATCGGCATAACGCCACTGTGTCATGCTGCCTTGATTGCCGCGAACGTCCAACTTACCCACATACGCGCCCATCGTTGACTGCTGGTCAATGGCACGAAATTCAGCGGGACCAAAGGGGGTGCTGAATTTCAAACCACGCATGGCCAGCACCAATTTTTCATTGTCCGTACTGCCTGCTTTTTTGATGGCAGCAAAAATAGCTTGCAGTGTGGCATAGCCCACCACCGATCCCACCTTGGGGTTTTCTTTGAATTTACGGTAGTAGTTGGCGGCAAAGGCGGCGTGTTCTTTGGCATCAATTTGATCCCACGGATAGCCGGTCACAATCCAACCCTTGGGGGTTTCATCTTTCAGCACTTCCAAGTACTCGGGTTCGCCCGACAGCAAAGACACCACAGGCACTTTGGGGAAAATGCCGCGCTGATTGCCTTCACGCACCAGCTTGGCCAAGTCGGCGCCAAAGGTCACATTGAAGATGGCGTCGGGCTTGCTTTGCATCAGCGCGCTTAAGCTACTGCCAGCATCAATCTTGCCCAGCACGGGCCATTGCTCGCCGACAAACTCCACATCAGGACGCTTGGCTTTTAAGAGTTCTTTGAAACTTGCAACAGCACTTTGCCCGTACTCATAGTTAGGTGCCAGGGTGGCCCAACGTTTGGCAGGCAGCTTGGCCGCCTCCTCCACCAGCATGGCCGCTTGCATGTAAGTGCTAGGACGCAAACGGAATGTGTAACGGTTGCCTTTGTCCCATACCAACGCATCAGTGAGAGGCTCACTGGCCACAAACAAACGTTTGTTCTTGGCCGCATGATCGGCCAAGGCCAAGCCCACATTGGACAAAAAGCCGCCGGCCAACACATCGACTTTTTCTTGACTGGTCAATTCAATGGCGTGACGCAAAGCATCCTCAGGCTTACCCGCGTCATCACGGGCAATCACTTCAACTTTGCGGCCAAGAAGTCCGCCACTGGCATTGATTTCCTCGACGGCCAACTGCCACCCCTGTTTGTAGGGCTGCGTGAACTGCGGCATGGCCGAATAACTGTTGATCTCGCCAATGCGGATGGGCGTTTGCGCATGGGCCCACAAAGCCAAGCTGGAAGACACCCACAAAACGCCAACGTTCACCCAAGACTTCATGCCAATCTCCTCAAAAGCGAAACTGTATCAGCAAGCCAATAACCAGTCACTTTGGAGACATTAAACAACTTAAAGCCAGCTCCTTATGATCAATAAGCATATATGTAAAACGAATAAGTAGTTTGTTTTGACATAAAGAGTCGATAAAGTTCGGCCCTTGATCGGCAAAGTCCGAAGCTTTAACCCCCACACTCGATGTACCAATACACAGAATTTGACCGCCAATTTGTCAAGCTGCGCGCGGCCCAGCACCGTGACCAACTCGAACGTTGGCAAGCCGGACAACTCGCCGACGAAGAGTTTCGCCCCCTGCGTCTCCAAAATGGTTGGTACGTTCAGCGTTATGCCCCCATGCTGCGAGTCGCTGTGCCTTATGGCGAAATCTCAAGCAAACAGCTGAGCGTGTTGGCCCAAATTGCCAAAGAGTATGACCAACCCGATGCTGAATTGTTTGCCAAAGCGCAAATGCAACAAGACTTGTTGCCTGGCAAATCACCTCGCCTCCTCAAAGGTTATGGCCACTTCACCACGCGTCAAAACGTTCAGTTCAACTGGATTCCCTTGGACAAATCGGCCGACGTGATGGACCTTTTGGCCACTGTGGACATGCATGGCATTCAAACCAGCGGCAACTGCATTCGCAACATCACCACCGATGAGTTGGCCGGCGTGGCCGTGGACGAAGTGGTCGACCCTCGACCCTACGCGGAGATCTTGCGTCAGTGGAGCACCTTGCATCCCGAGTTCGCATTCTTGCCCCGCAAATTCAAAATTGCCATCACCGGGGCAAGCGAAGACCGCGCTGCCATTGGCTGGCACGATGTCGGCCTGCAATTGGTCAAAAACGCACAAGGCGAAATCGGCTTCAAAGTGTGGGTGGGCGGTGGCATGGGCCGAACCCCCATCATTGGCAGCTTGGTGCGTGAGTTCTTGCCTTGGCAACAAATCATGAACTACCTCGAAGCTGTCGTGCGTGTGTACAACCGCTGGGGTCGTCGCGACAATTTGTACAAAGCCCGTATCAAAATTTTGGTCAAGGCTGAAGGTCAACGGTACATTGATGAAGTGGAAGCTGAGTTCTTACAGATCATCACCGTCGACGGTGGCCCCCACACCATCACGCAAGCAGAATTTGATCGAGTCGCAGCATGCTTTGTAGAACCTCAAGCTTCAGCTGCCGTCCCAGCTGCGATCAACAACACGCAAGACCCTGCTTTCCAACGCTGGGTGCATCAAAACGTGGTGCACCACAAAAACCCATCATTGCGCGCAGTCACTTTGTCATTCAAGCGTTTGGGCCTCGCGCCCGGCGACGCCACGGCTGAGCAACTCGAAGCCTCTGCGCAATTGGTGGCCAAATACTCACGCGGTGAAGCACGCGTCACGCATTCACAAAACCTGGTACTGCCCTGGGTGCCAGAGAGCCAACTGTTTGACTTGTGGCAAGAAGCCAAAGCCTTGGGCTTGGCAAGTCCCAACATTGGCTTGCTGAACGACATGATCGCGTGCCCTGGCGGCGACTACTGCGCTTTGGCCAATGCCCGAGCCATTCCAGTAGCAGCTGCTATTTCTGAGCGTTACCAAGACCTGGACGAGCTGGATGACCTCGGCCCGATCGATCTGCACATCAGCGGCTGCATCAACTCTTGCGGCCACCACCACAGCGGTCACATTGGCATCTTGGGCGTTGATAAAGATGGCAAGGAATGGTACCAAGTCACCTTAGGTGGCTCGGATGGTTCTGCACTTTCTGGCGCCGCGGGCGCTGGCAAAGTGGTCGGCCCTTCTTTCTCTGCTGCCGAAGTGCCCGAGGTGATTGAAGCCGTCATCAACAAGTACCTTGAACTGCGTCTGCCATCACAGGCTGGCAACGGCCGTGCTGAGTTCTTCATTGAAACATTGCGCCGTGTAGGCCAAGACGCCTTCAAAGCTGCCGCCAATGGCGCACGTCACCCAGAGCCTGCACTGGCTTGAACACCTGATTGCCTCTCATGAAAATTTTGTCCTTCAACGACCACACGCCAGGCACTGACACCAGTGTGATCAGCATTGCCAACGATGCCGACCCACGCAGCGTATCGCTCGACGGCGTGAAGCGCATTGATTTGCATTTTCCCAAATTCACCGACGGCCGTGCTTACAGCCAAGCCTTCTTGTTGCGCCGACGCCTGGGTTTCAAAGGTGAAATTCGCGCCACGGGCGATGTGCTGATTGACCAACTGGTGTCCATGGCGCGCACAGGCTTTGATGTGGCCGTGTTGCGTGAAGGTTTGGATGCAAGCGCTGCGCAACGTCAGTTCGATCGCTTCCCGGCCTTCTACCAAGGCTCTGCGGTCGACACCCAACCTTTGTTTGCCAAGGTTGCCGCATGACCGTGTCTACCATCAGCAACGGCGGCACTGGCGTGCACAACGCCATCGCCTTGAATGCCAAGGCCAGCGCCAACTTTGAAGAAAAAGTTGCAGAAACTTTGGCACTGTTGCAACAAGCTGTCGCTGAATTCAGCCCAGTGACACAGGCCTCCAGCTTGGGCGCCGAAGACGTGGTCATCACGCACCTGATCAATCACAACGCTTTGAACATTCCAGTCTTTGTGTTGGAAACTGGCGCCTTGCACCGCGAAACATTGGCCTTGCTTGAGCGCACACAAGCGCACGCCATCGCACCTGTGAAGGTCTATCGTCCCGTTACTGAAAAAGTCATTGCCTTCGTTAAAACACATGGCCAAGACGCCATGTACGAAAGTCTTGAACTTCGCAAAGCCTGCTGTCAAGTTCGCAAACTTGAACCCTTGGCCGAGGCACTGAAAGGACAGCGCGCATGGGTGACGGGGTTGCGCCGTGAGCAATCGAGCAACCGTGCCGAAGTCCCTTTGATTGACCGTGCCGACGAAGCCACCAAAGGCCAGATCAAACTCAACCCATTGGCCAACTGGACATGGGGTGATGTTTGGCATTACATCGACCTCCACAAGGTGGACTACAACCCCTTGCACGATCAGTTTTTCCCCAGCATTGGCTGTGCACCATGCACCCGTGCCATCAGCTTGGGCGAAGAATTTCGCGCAGGACGCTGGTGGTGGGAAGACGAAGCCGCCAAAGAGTGTGGCTTGCACGCCAAGAAATAAAGCATCTGGAACAACCATGAACGCACGCACCGAACCCGAACTGTTGCATCACCTGAGCAACGCCCACCTTGATGCCCTGGAAGAAGAAACCATCTTCATCTTGCGCGAAGTGGCTGCCGCCTTTGAGCGCCCCACCCTGCTGTTTTCTGGCGGCAAAGACTCTTTGGTGATGCTCAAGTGCGCCGAGAAAGCCTTTGTCGACAAACAAAAAGGCGGACGCATTCCTTACCCCTTGCTGATGATCGACACCGGTCACAACTTCAAAGAAGTGACCGACTTCCGTGACTTCCGTGCCAACGAACTGGGTGCCAATTTGATTGTGCGCAGCGTGGAAGACTCCATGAAGCGGGGCACAGTGCGCTTA
Organism: uncultured Limnohabitans sp.; assembly: GCA_937928195.1. Classification (GTDB taxonomy): domain Bacteria; phylum Pseudomonadota; class Gammaproteobacteria; order Burkholderiales; family Burkholderiaceae_C; genus Limnohabitans_A. Next base: position 6,875 of record CALEYZ010000039.1, on the reverse strand, counting down.
GCCCACCCTGGTGAGTCACGCAATGTGCATCAGTCCGTCACCTTGCTTGAAGCCATTGAGGAATTCAAGTTTGACGCACTCATTGGCGGCGCTCGCCGTGACGAAGAAAAAGCCCGCGCCAAAGAACGCATCTTCAGTCACCGCGACAGCTTCGGCCAATGGCAACCCAAATCGCAGCGCCCTGAGTTGTGGTCATTGTTCAACACCAAATTGCAACCGGGTGAGCACTTCCGAGTGTTCCCCATTTCCAACTGGACCGAGCTCGATGTGTGGCAATACATCGCACGCGAAAACATTGCGTTGCCGTCCATCTACTACACGCACAAGCGCGAAGTGGTGGATCGCCGTGGTCTACTGGTCCCCGTGACAGACCTCACGCCACCGAAAGATGGCGAGCAAATTGAAGTGCGCGACGTGCGCTTTCGCACTGTGGGTGACATCACCTGCACCTGCCCAGTGGAAAGCACAGCCGCCACCCCCGAAGAAATTGTGATTGAAACATTGGCCGCTGAAGTGAGCGAACGCGGCGCCACGCGCATGGACGACAAAACCTCAGACGCCTCCATGGAAAAACGCAAAAAAGACGGATATTTCTAATGAGCCTTCCCGACACCCTCACGCTGCAACACAGCGCACTCAAATTCATCACTTGCGGCTCGGTTGACGACGGCAAGAGCACCCTCATTGGCCGCTTGCTGGTAGATACGAAAGCCGTGTTGCAAGACCACTTGGCTGGCGTGCAACGCCAAGGCGAAACTGACTTGGCTTTGCTCACCGATGGCTTGTCGGCCGAACGCGAGCAAGGCATCACCATCGATGTGGCCTACCGTTACTTCAGCACCGAAGTTCGCAAGTTCATCATTGGCGATGCGCCAGGTCATGAGCAATACACGCGCAACATGGTCACCGCCGCTTCAAGCGCTGATGCAGCCGTGGTGTTGGTCGATGCCACCAAGCTCGATTGGAAAGATGCCAGCCTGAGTTTGTTGCCGCAAACCCGTCGTCACAGTTTGCTGTTGAAGTTGTTGCGTGTGCCCTCCGTGGTGTTTGCCATCAACAAACTGGACGCCGTGGAAGATGCCGCCTTGGCATACCAGCACATTCAAGGCGCCTTGGCCCAATTTGCGACCGAAGCCGGTATCAACGTCAAAGCTTGGGTTCCCATCTCTGCACTCAAGGGCTGGAACGTGGTGGACAGCCAAGCCAACTGGTGCGGCTACACAGGCCCAAGCTTGTTGCAAATTTTAGAAACATTGCCCAGCACGCCAGCCGAAGCCGATGTGGCCATGAGCTTCCCTGTTCAATGGGTTGAAAAATTTCATGACTCCAACGTCACACATCAAGGCCGCCGCGTCTTCTGGGGCCGTGTGGCCACCGGCACGCTGAGCGTGGGCCAAAGTATCAAGGTGTTTCCAAGTGGCCAAACAGCCACTGTGGCGCAGGTACTGTCGGCCACACGCCAAGACCAATCCCAAGTGACGGGACAAAGCGCAGGCTTGGTCCTCGATCGCGAAGTTGATGTGTCGCGCGGTGATTGGATCGTGGCAGCAAACGCCCAATTAGAGGGTCAGCGTCAAATTGACGCCACTGTGGCTTGGATGGACGACGAGCCCCTGGTGGCTGGTCGCCTGTATTGGGCCCTGCATGGCCACCGCTGGGTGAAGGCCAAAGTGCAACGCGTGGTGCACCGCCTGAACATCAACACACTGGCCGAAGAAGATGCCACCGAATTACCGGCCAATGCAGTTGGCCACGTCACTTTGGCCTTCCAAGAACCCTTGATAGCCCTGCCTTTTTCCAAATCTCGCATCTTGGGCGCGTTAATTTTGGTCGACACCGCCAGTCACAAAACCTCAGGCGCTGTACTGGTGAATGAAGGCTAGCCCTTGGATCTGACTTAAAATCTCGTTTTTCCGGGCAATTTCGCCCGTGAAATGCTCTGCACCAGCCCTAGAACAAGCAAATTGTCATGACCCACGTTGTTTCTGAATCCTGTATCCGCTGCAAGTACACCGACTGCGTCGATGTCTGCCCTGTGGACTGTTTCCGCGAAGGCCCCAATTTCCTCACCATCGACCCCGATGAGTGCATTGATTGCGCCGTGTGCATTCCTGAATGCCCTGTCAATGCCATTTACGCTGAAGAAGACTTGCCTGCCGACCAAGTTCACATGACCAAGCTCAATGCAGAGCTGGCCTTGCTGCCCACATGGAAAAGCATCACCAAGCGCAAAGCGCCCATGGCCGATGCCGACGACTGGAAAGACAAGACAGGCAAACTGAGCGAGTTGCAACGTTGATTCAAACCGAAGCCTTGATCATTGGCGCAGGCCCCGTGGGCCTGTTCCAAGCGTTTCAGCTAGGGCTTCAAGACATTCGCTGCCACGTGGTGGATGCATTGCCGCAAGTGGGCGGCCAGTGCGTAGAGCTCTACGCCAACAAACCCATTTACGATATTCCCGGCATTCCACTTTGCACCGGTCAAGAACTGATTGACCAACTGCAACAGCAAATCAAACCCTTTGCGCCGCAGTTTCACCTCCAAGAATTGGTGAGTGAACTCAAAGCCACGGAAGACGGCCAATGGCTTGTGCAAACCGACAAGGGCACTCAATTCAAAGCGGCCACGGTGTTCATTGCAGCCGGCGTTGGCGCCTTCGTCAAGCGCGGGCTAAGCCTGCCTGGTTTTGACGAACTGTTGGGCCATCAGATTTTTCACACAGCGCCCCATGCGGAGTCCTTCAAAGGCCAACACTTGGTGGTGCTGGGCGACAGCGACAGCGCCTTAGAAGCCTGCGCACAATGGCGCCAAGGGGTCAATGCGTCAGCCAGCGTTACCTTGGTCCACAGGCGCGATCAATTTCAAGCATCGCACCAAACCATTGAAGACATGCGACAAGCCTGCGCAAGCAAGGCCATGCGCTTTGTTGCTGGGCAACCCACAGGTTTGGTTCAAGCCAATGGCCGATTGACGGGTCTTGAAATTCTGAACGCCCAAGGTGACACCGAGGTGCTGCCCACCGATGCCTTGCTCTTGTGTTTGGGCCTATCGCCCAAACTGGGGCCCCTCAGTGATTGGGGTTTGGCCATGGAACGCAAACAGTTGCCAGTCAACACCGAAACCTATGCCACTGAGGCTTCTGGCATCTTTGCCGTGGGCGACATCAACACCTACCCTGGCAAAAAGAAACTCATTTTGTGCGGCTTTCACGAAGCCACGTTGGCCGCATTTGGCGCCTCAGCCCTGTTGCGCCCAGACCAAAAAACCCTGCTTCAGTACACCACAACGTCTACACACCTGCACAAACTCTTGGGCGTGTCGTAGAATCCAACCCGTGGCAACAACACTGTTTGTTGTCACATCCGCTAGGGGTGTTTTGGCTGCAAGGCCAAGACTGAGAAAGTCCCTTTGAACCTGATTGAGGTAATCCTCGCGCAGGGAAGCTTGTCGACACAACGAGGCAATCACTCAATTGCCAACATTCGTTGAATGACCCAGCCGACCTGCCATTTCGTTGAAGGAAAACGCAATGGCACACCATTTGCCAAAATTCACCTGCCACGCACTGCTGCTTGCCAGTGCCTCTGCCATCGCCCAAAACAACACTGTGCTGGTCACCAGCCCTGCTGCACAACAGGTCAGTGGTTTTGAAAATCTGAGTTTGCGCGAAGCGCCATTCAGTGCCACCAATGTGGACAACGCCACACTGCGCGATTTAGGCGCGCAACGAATTTCAGACGCATTGCGTTTGGATTCCTCGGTCACCGACAGCTACAACTCCCCAGCCTATTGGGACATGCTGAGCGTGCGCGGCTTTACCTTGGACAACCGCTACAACTACCGCCGAGAAGGCTTGCCCATCAGCGCTGAAACCATGATCCCCATGGACAACAAAGAGCGCATCGAACTCTTCAAAGGCACCAGCGGTATTCAAGCTGGCACCAGTGCACCGGGTGGCTTGGCCAACTATGTGGTCAAGCGTCCGCCCAATTCTGCAGAAAGCAGCCAGCGCAGCCTTACTGTCAGTTATGGCAATGGCAACAACAGTTCCGTGGCATTGGACGTGGGCGGTCGTTATGGCGAGAACAACGCCGTGGGATACCGCGTGAATGCGGCTTACGAAGACCTCAACCCTTACGTGCAAAACGCACAAGGCCATCGCCAATTGTTGTCACTGGCCATGGACTGGCGCATCAGCAGCAACACCCGTCTGGAATGGGAAATTGAAAGCAGCAGCCGTCAACAAATGGGTGTCAATGCGGCCAGCATCACGGGCAACACATTGCCCTCGCCTGCTTTGGGTCAAAACAATTTCTCCAAGCAAAGTTGGTCTGTACCTGGGGTATTTGATGGCCTGACGGGCAGCCTGCGCCTCAAACAAAAGCTAGAGAGCGGTTGGTTGTGGACCACCCAAGTGGGCGCACAGCGCTTGAAAACAGACGACCGCTTGAGTTATGCCTATGGCTGCTATGCAGAAGGCAATTACGACCGTTTCTGCAGCGACAAAACATTTGACCTGTACGACTACCGCAGCGAGAACGAACGCCGCATCAACGATGCACTGCAAACAGAATTGACAGGTCAAGTGCAGCTGGCAGGTTTGCAACACGACGTGAGTTTTTCTTGGTTGCGTCAGCGCCAAATTGACAAGCTTGCACCCATGCAAGCCTACAACTGGGCCGGTACAGGCAGCTTGTCGGGAATCAGCGACAGCGCTGCAGCGCCTGAGCCCTATGACCTGAACACCAACCGCCAAGAGTATTCAACCGAGATCAGCGCCAAAGACCGCATTCATGTGAATCAGTTTGCCGACCTCTGGCTGGGCCTTCGCACCAGCCACATTCAACGCGACAGCCAACGCACAGACGGCAGCCGCGCCACGCACGATGACCGCACCATCACCACACCTTGGTTAGCCTTTAGCCACAAGCTGCCTTTCAACACCACAGGCTACGCAAGCTATGGCCAAGGCGTGGAGGCACAAGTCACGCCCAACCGCAGCCGTTACACCAACGCAGGCGTGGCCCTACCCTCTGCCAAGAGCACACAAAAAGAACTGGGCTTCAAAGGTGCTCAAGGTGCATGGCTTTGGAACGCCGCATTGTTTGACATCACACGACCAGTGTGGGGCGACCAAGGCGCATGCGAAGAAGCCAATTCTTGCACCCGCAAATTGGACGGCATGGCCGAACACAAAGGCTTGGAATTGGGCATGGGTTACCGCAACAACCAATGGAAATTGGACACAGCAGCCACATGGCTCAACGCCAAACGCGTCGATGCCATCATCGACCCCAGCCAAAACGGACAGCGTCCGCTGAACGTGCCCTCACTGGTGGTGCGCGCTGCAGCCGAATACCGTTGGACCCAAGTGCCCGGCTTGCGCACCTCCGTTCGTTTGAGCCATGAAGGTCAGCGCGACCTGATGGAAGGCGGCGCCATGACATTGCCTGCGTGGACAACGGTTGATTTGGCAGCCCACTACAGCACCAAAGTGGCAGGCCAAGACACTGACTGGACACTGGCGGTAGAGAACGCCACCAACCGTGCTTACTGGCGAGAGTCACCCAAGCAGTTTGGCCATTACTACCTCTACGCAGGCGCGCCACGAAATCTGCGCCTGACCGTTAGAACACTGTTCTAAACAGACAGCATTGCATGACGAAGCATCATGGCCGACAGCGCCCACATCGTGAGGCCAATGATGCCGTCTAACACCTGCCAAGCTCGCGGGTGCGCAAACCATGGGGCCAGCCAACGCGCACCGAAGCCCAGCAAGCTGAACCACACGGCACTGGCCGCGCTAGCACCTACTACAAACCACAATTGAAGTGGCGCGGGCTGCTGTGCCCCCATGCTGCCCACCAACACAACCGTGTCCAAATAAACATGCGGATTGAGCAAGGTGAACGCGGCAGCTTGTGCCACTGCATTCCAACGGCTGACGATGACGTCACCACTTGAAGCATGCAACTGCGCCGGACTGCGCATGCGTTGCAATGCCTTCCAACCATACCAAGCCAAAAACACGGCACCCAGCACAGCCAAAGCCTGCGCCCATTGGGGTCTGTTGCTTAACGCTTCCGCCATGCCGAACACGCCGGCTGTGATCAGTGCGGCATCGGCCGCTGCACAAAAGAGCACCACACTGGCCACATGCTCACGGCGAAGTCCTTGCCGCAGAACAAATGCATTTTGTGCGCCGATGGCCACGATGAGGCCGAAGCTGATGGCCAAGCCTTGGAGGTAAACGGGCCAAGCCGAATTGAAAGATGAGCTCAATGGGCACGCCTCACATGGAAGCCCAAAGACATTTTGGCAAACAGATCATGCAACAAGCTTATCACTGGGTCAGCCTTGAATTGAGCGAAAATGGGACCATGACCGAAGCCGCCGCCGCCCCTCAACAACCCAAAAACCCACTGCATGGCCTGACCCTCGAGGCCATCGTTCGCGCCCTGGAAGCGAACTACGGCTGGGAGGAACTTGGGCAGCGTATTCCTGTCAGATGCTTTACCCAAGACCCTAGCGTCAGCTCCAGCTTGAAGTTCTTGCGCAAGACACCTTGGGCCAGAGAGAAAGTGGAAGGACTTTACTTGTTCATGCTGAGAGAGAAACGAAGGTATGAAGGCCGCTAGGCTTGACGGTTTTGACAAAGGCTTCCGTGTGGATTCAATCTTTTTGAAACCTTTCTGAAAAAAACCAAATCGTCTTGAAAACCCGCAATATTTTTTGCTACAATGCGAGGCTTAGCGAAACACACAGTCGCTCTTAGTCCTAAAGACTCTGAATTTTTGTGTACTTTTTGCTAGCAACCGAATATTCCTCGATAGCTCAGTCGGTAGAGCGCCGGACTGTTAATCCGTAGGTCCCTG
>CALEYZ010000038.1 GCA_937928195.1 uncultured Limnohabitans sp. | reverse complement strand
GCCGAAGTAACCCTGTCGGGCAATGGGCAGGCGACCACGCGCTATCTCGAACAGCCGATGTCGCCACCGGCAGCGTTGAACCTCTGACGCAAGGATTCCGTGGTACTGAGCCATGCCTTTGCTGCGGTCTGGGCTACCTTGTTCCCTGTGAAACCGTCTGCATTCCTGAAAATCTCCCTGACCACATCGACGGTCATCATGGGGTTGTCCATGTCGAATATCTTGATCCCAATATTTCGCAGCAATCCTGTCTTGTCTGTCGATGCAGCTGCATCCAGCATGTCCGTCATGCCTGATATGGCTTCATTGTGCAGGGAGTGAACGTAGTTATTGACGTTCATCATGTCCCTGATCTGTGCCTGTGATCGAGTGACTTTCATGGCAGAGAGCTTCTGCTGGTCTGCAATCCGGGCTTCTGTCTTTCCGGTCGCCAGTACTTGTAGGTTCGCCAGATATACCTTGCGGTCTGCCATGGCCGTCATTTCAGCTTGCAGGGCGTTGGATGTCGCCATGACCCGCTCACCTTGGGAAAGGCTGCGCCATGCTTCTGGGTCTTGCTTGGCAAGCTCCCGAGCTATCCGGTCCATATCGGTATCAATGCGCTGAATCTCCGCATCCGATACCTCCCGGCCTGCGGCTAATCTGACGGCTGTGATACATTTTGGCTTCATGCTCAAATTCCTCGGCTATCTGGCGATCATGCTGTCCATCATCCCGATCACGGGACTGCTGGCCTTTGGTTCGTGGAAGCACGCCATGCAATACACGCGAGACTGGGCCAAAGCGGTTGGCTGGTTGGTTGCGGTTGCCTGCGTGATATCTCTCATCATGCTGCCCTTTTGAACCGGTCCATGACCACAGGGGCCATGCCTTTGATGATTTGTTCTTCCGTGCCTGCCTTGAGGCCAGGCATCGCGTAGTTTTCGTTCAACAAAGTGATGTAGTAGAAGACGTTGTCTTGCTTCTCAACCATGCGCTTCAAACCGTGGTGCAAGATGACGCCGACTTCGTGTGCAAAGGTGGGGTCATACGACACGCAGTTCGGGATGGTGTTGGCCATGATGTGGCTGTGACCGTCTTCGTGCTGCAAGCCTTCGCCGTTCAAAGTGGTACGGCCCGATGTGCCGCCCAACAAGAAGCCGCGTGCTTGCATGTCGCCAGCCGCCCATGCCAAGTCGCCAATGCGTTGGAAACCAAACATCGAGTAGTACACGTAGAACGGCACCATGATGCGGTTGCTGGTGGAGTAGCTCGTCGCAGCAGCAATCCAGCTCGACATACCACCGGCTTCGTTGATGCCTTCTTGCAAGATTTGGCCAGCTTTGTCTTCCTTGTAATACATCACTTGGTCTTTATCGACCGGTGTGTAGTTTTGACCCGCTGGGTTGTAAATACCGATTTGACGGAACAAGCCTTCCATACCAAAGGTACGTGCCTCGTCCACCAAGATAGGCACCACGCGTGGGCCCAAAGCTTGGTCACGCAAGAGCTGCGTGAGGAAGCGCACATAGGCTTGTGTGGTGGAAATTTCACGGCCTTCGGCGGTTGGCTCCATCACAGACTTGAACACATCCAAGGAAGGCACAGTGAAGCTCTCGTCAGCTTTGGTGCGACGGTGCGGCAAGTAACCGCCCAAGGCCTTGCGGCGTTCATGCAAGTATTGCATTTCAGGGGTGTCATCTGCAGGCTTGTAAAAGGGCACTTTGGACAACTCACTGTCAGGCACTGGGATGTTAAAGCGATCGCGCATGTAGCGGATGTCTTCGTCTGTCAGCTTCTTGGTTTGGTGAACGTTGTTCTTGCCTTCACCTGCTTTGCCCATGCCGTAACCTTTGACAGTCTTGATGAGCAATACGGTGGGTTGATCCTTGGTATTGACTGCTTTGTGATAAGCGGCATACACCTTTTGGGGATCATGACCGCCGCGCTTCAACGCCCAAATTTCGTCATCGCTCATGTGAGCCACCATCTCCAGTGTGCGTGGATCACGACCGAAGAAATGTTTGCGAACATAGGCGCCATCGTTGGCTTTGAATGCCTGGAAGTCGCCGTCCAATGTGTCCATCATGATCTTGCGAAGTGCGCCGTCCTTGTCGCGCGCCAAGAGTTTGTCCCACTCGTTGCCCCACAAGAGCTTGATCACGTTCCAACCGGAACCTCGGAACTCACCTTCGAGTTCTTGAACAATCTTGCCGTTACCGCGAACAGGACCATCCAAGCGTTGCAAGTTGCAATTCACCACGAAGATCAAGTTGTCGAGTTTTTCACGAGCGGCCAAACCAATGGCGCCCAATGACTCAACTTCGTCCATTTCGCCGTCACCGCAGAACACCCACACTTTGCGGTTTTCTGTGTTGGCAATGCCACGTGCGTGCAAGTACTTCAAGAAGCGTGCTTGGTAAATGGCCATCAAAGGACCCAGGCCCATCGACACAGTGGGGAATTGCCAAAACTCGGGCATCAACTTGGGATGTGGATAGCTGGACAAGCCTTTGCCGTCCACTTCCTGACGGAAGTTGAGCAACTGCTCTTCCGTCAAGCGGCCTTCCAAGTAAGCACGGGCATAAACACCTGGCGACACGTGACCTTGGATGTACAAACAATCGCCACCGTGGTTTTCACTTTCAGCATGCCAGAAGTGATTGAACCCCGCACCAAACATGTGCGCCAAAGATGCAAAAGAGCCGATGTGGCCACCCAAGTCGCCGCCATCTTCTGGGTTGTGACGGTTGGCCTTGACCACCATCGCCATGGCGTTCCAACGCATGTAAGCGCGAAGGCGCTCTTCAATTTCGATGTTGCCAGGGCAATGCGCTTCTTGATCGGGTTCGATGGTGTTCACATAGCCTGTGTTGGCAGAAAACGGCATGTCGATGCTGCTCTCACGCGCATGTTCAAGCAGTTGCTCCAACAAGAAGTGGGCGCGTTCGCCACCTTCTTTTTCAATCACGGCGGACAAAGCGTCCATCCATTCGCGAGTTTCAATGGCGTCCAAGTCTGAGAGGACGTTATTTGGCTGAACGGCTGACATGTTTGTCTCCTTTGTAGGCCGTGGTTGAACTATTTTTTCGGAATTCTCTCACAAAGTTTTGAAAATTTCAAATGGTGCTCTGTCATTTTGTATTGTGAAATTTAAAGAGGGGGGATTCCCCTAAACTCAGGGGGATGAAGTCGCAAAACGTATCCCACGCCTTGATGGCGATGAAACCCATGTCCTGGTGGCGGCGATGGTGGAAACGCCAAAACCCGGTCAGGCAGGATCGATTCGCCAGTCTGGCGCCCGTGGCTTCGGTTTTACTCTTTTTCAGCGCCATTGTCTTTTCATTTTGGTATTTGCGCGTTGAAGAGATCGACCGCGAACAAGAAGCGGTCAAGCGCGACGTGGAATACAGCCAGCAGCGCTTGCGACTTCGCTTGTTGGAGCGCCAAGAACAAATCATGCGACTGGCCAGGGATACCTCCAATAAGGATGTTGACATCAAAGAGTTCACACGCAGAGCTGAATCTTTGGTCATGAAAAATCCAGAGCTGCAAACAGTGGCCTGGGTGGATGACAAACGCAAGATTGTTGCCAGTCAAACTGCGCCCAGTGTGTTGGTTAGCCAAAAGTGGCGTGTAGGTGAAGTGCTGAAATGGGGCGAATCCGAGAACAGCTACAGCTTGGCGCGCGATTTGATGCAGCCCGTTTACTCCCAGGAGGACGATGGCAGCTTGTCCATTGGCAGTCCAGGCGCTGGCCAAGAAAACTATGCACGCAATGTGGTCCTGCAATTGCACACGCCATTGACCAATTCACAAGGTCGGTTCAATGGTGTCGTCATGGCCGAGTACGCAGTGGAGAGTTTGCTGCGCTATGGCGTCCCCACTGAAATATTGGCCAAATATGCGGTGTCTTTGCTAGACAGTGAAGGCAACTTGATCGCCGGCCAATCCATTCCCAAGAGAACCAGCATTTGGAATTTTTTGCCAGGCATCTCTGGTCAAAACAATGAATTCGAAGTACCCGTATCGCCTGTTGGCAATGGCTTGATATTGCGTGCGCAAGCATGGAAAACCTCACAGGATTTGGTTGGCAGCGGGCTTTTTTGGTTGGTGAGTTCCTTGAGTCTGCTCACGGCATGGATGCTGATTGGCAACTGGCGACACACGCGCAAGCGCCAACAAACTCAGAAAGAATTGATCGCCGAAACCAACTTTCGCAGGGCCATGGAAAACTCCATGCTGACAGGCATGCGCGCGCTCGACATGGAAGGTCGCATTACCTATGTCAATCTGGCATTCTGTCAAATGACTGGCTGGCAAGAAAGTGAACTGATTGGCGGTGTCGCCCCCTTTCCTTACTGGCCTGACGAGGACCGTGAACAGTTGATGTCTCGGCTGGAAGAGGAGATGAGTGGCAAACAAACTGCTGGCGGATTCCAGGTCAGGGTTAAGCGCAAAAACGGCAGTATTTTTGACGCACGTTTGTATGTATCGCCACTGGTCGATGCAGTAGGTCAACAAACTGGGTGGATGACCTCCATGACGGACATCACCGAGCCCAATCGTGTGCGTGAGCAACTTGCGGCATCCTACGAACGATTCACAATTGTGTTGGAAGCGCTAGATGCCTCTGTTTCGGTTGCGCCCCTTGGAAGCGCCGAATTGTTGTTTGCCAACAAACTGTATCGCCAATGGTTTGGCACCGACACCCGCGGCCATTTGGGATTGGTCGAAAAAGCCGGCATGCTGGACATTCGCACGGCAGAACTGGAAATGGACGATGTTGATGCCTTGGCAGGCTTGCCTACAGAGAGCCTCACGGTTGCACCGGCAGAGCGAGCAGAGATATTCGTTGAGCACCTCGGGAAATGGCTAGAAATTAGAACCCGCTACATCCACTGGGCTGATGGTCGCTTGGCCCAACTGGTCATTGCCACGGACATCACGGCCAGAAGACAGGCAGAAGAGCTGGCAGCGCAGCAGGCAGAGCGCGCCCAAAATGCCAGTCGTTTGATCACCATGGGTGAGATGGCTTCCAGCGTGGCGCATGAGTTGAACCAACCGCTGACGGCCATCACCAACTATTGCAATGGCATGCTGTCTCGCATCAAAGGCCAACAAATTGAAGAAAAAGACCTGGTTTGGGCCTTAGAAAAAACGGCTCACCAAGCTCAGCGCGCGGGTCAAATCATTCACCGCATTCGCTCATTTGTGAAAAGAAGCGAGCCCAACCGCGCGGATGCCGATGTCCTGACGATGGTCAATGAAGCCGTGGAATTGGCTGAAATCGAACTGAGACGCCGAAATGTTCGACTTTCGCACTATGTGGCGTCCCGACTCCCCAAACTGCAAGTGGACCCCATCCTGATCGAACAGGTCATGGTCAATTTGATGAAAAATGCAGCAGAGTCGATTGACACGGCAGAACGCCCCGTCGGTCAGCGCCATGTCGAGTTGCGAGTGGTACCCAAAGTGGTTGACCAGCAAAATTCCGTGCACTTTTCCGTGACAGACACCGGTCGAGGCCTTCCGCCCGAGGTCATGGAGCGTCTTTACGAGGCCTTCTTCTCGACCAAAGCCGAGGGCATGGGAATTGGCCTGAATTTGTGCCGAAGCATTGTGGAGTCGCATCAGGGAAGAATTACGGCCGAGAACCTCTACAATGCCGACGAAGTTGTTGGATGTTGTTTTTCTTTCTGGATTCCTTCCAGTGGAAATACATTGAATTGATTTAGTAACCCTGGGACCCCTCATGAGTTTGATACCCAAAAAAGGAACTGTTTACGTTGTCGATGACGACGAGGCCGTTCGCGATTCACTGCAGTGGCTCTTAGAGGGCAAAGATTACCGCGTCAGATGCTTTGATTCGGCCGAATCATTCCTCAGTCGGTACGACCCACGTGAAGTGGCCTGCCTCATTGTGGACATTCGAATGGGCGGCATGACGGGCCTCGAGTTGCAGGACAAACTGGTCGAGCGCCGCTCGCCATTGCCTATCGTATTTATCACAGGCCACGGTGATGTGCCCATGGCGGTCAACACCATGAAAAAAGGCGCCATGGACTTTATCCAAAAGCCATTCAAAGAAGACGAGCTGGTCAGCTTGGTCGAGCGCATGCTGGACAGTGCCCGCGAATCATTCTCGGAGTATCAAAACGCCGCAAACCGCGATGCGCTTTTGTCCAAGCTCACGGGTCGTGAAGCTCAAGTGCTTGAGCGCATTGTGGCGGGCCGGTTGAACAAACAAATTGCTGACGATCTAGGCATCAGCATCAAAACAGTTGAAGCACACCGAGCGAATATCATGGAAAAATTGAACGCCAACACGGTGGCCGATTTGTTGAAAATCGCATTGGGACAAAACGCCCCAAAATCTTAAAGACATACAAGTCTGACGAACGCCCGTGAATTTCAACTCGCGGGCGTTTTTACTTCAAGCATTCTTTTTTCGCGAGACACACCATGACTGCCCAACGCATTGACGGCAACGCCCTCTCCCAACAATTACGTGCAGAAGTCGCGGGCCGCACCACCGCCCTCAAAGCCAAAGGCATCACGCCAGGTTTGGCTGTGGTGTTGGTGGGCGACAATTCTGCAAGTCAGGTCTACGTGCGCAACAAGGTGAAGGCGTGCCAAGACAGCGGCCTGCATTCGGTGTTGGAAAAATATCCAGAAACCATGACCGAGGCTGAATTGCTGGACCGTATCCACGCTCTCAACAATGACACCACCATTCACGGCATTTTGGTTCAACTGCCCTTACCTGCCCACATTGATGCACAAAAAGTCATTGAGGCCATTTCGCCTGACAAAGATGTCGATGGCTTTCACATTGCCAGTGCTGGCGCGCTCATGACTGGCATGCCAGGCTTTTGGCCATGCACGCCTTATGGCTGTATGAAAATGCTCGAAAGCATCGGCTATGACCTCAAAGGCAAGCACGCCGTTGTCATTGGTCGCAGCAACATTGTCGGCAAACCCATGGCCATGATGCTTCTGCAGAAAAATGCGACGGTCACCATTTGCCACAGCGCCACTCAAGACCTCAAGGCCATGACGCTTCAGGCCGATGTGATTGTGGCTGCCGTTGGCAAGCGAAATGTCTTAACGGCAGACATGGTCAAGCCAGGTGCAGTGGTCCTTGACGTTGGCATGAATCGCAACGACGAAGGCAAATTGTGTGGTGATGTGGACTTCGCGGGCGTAGAACAAGTTGCCAGCTACATCACCCCAGTGCCGGGGGGCGTCGGCCCCATGACCATCACCATGTTGTTGGTGAACACCTTAGAAGCCGCTGAACGCTTGGTCGCTTAATCAAAACCACACACGCTCTTTCCATGACGCACACTTCCAACGCATTCAACCCATTGCTGCAACAGGGCGGCTTACCCCTGTTTGATCAAATCAAGCCAGAACACGTCAGTGGTGCTGTTGATGTGCTGTTGGCCTCAGCATCTGAAGCACTGGAAGCCGTCACGGCACCCGAATTTCCCGCGGAATGGCAAGCCATGTCCAAAGTCTTGGATGTCAGCACAGAACGCCTCAGCAGTGCATGGGGTGCCGTCAGCCATTTGAACAGTGTGGCAGACACGCCAGAATTGCGCGCGGCCTACAACGAGGCACTGCCCAAAGTCACAGAATTTTGGACACGCTTGGGCGCTGATGAGCGCTTGTATGCCAAATACAAAGCTGTGAAGCCAGACACATTGGATGGTGCACAGCAACAAGCTTTGAAAAATGCTTTGCGCAATTTTGTGCTGGGTGGTGCCGAGCTCCAAGGTGACGCCAAAACACGTTATGCAGCCATCCAAGAACGCATGGCTGAATTGAGTCAGAAGTTCAGTGAGAATGCATTAGACGCGACCGACAAGTTTGCACTTTACGTTGAAAAAGATGCCCTAGCGGGCGTGCCTGAAGATGTTCAAAACACAGCGCGTGCAGCCGCTGAAAAAGACGGCAAGCCCGGTTACAAGCTCACGCTGAAGATGCCCTGCTACTTGCCCGTCATGCAATTTGCCAGCAACAGTGAATTGCGTCAGCAGCTTTACCGTGCCTACGTCACGCGCGCCTCCGATCAGGCCACTGAAGAATTTGCAGCACTCGACAACAGCGCACTCATTCAAGAAATTTTGCAGCTGCGTCAAGAAGAAGCCCAATTGCTGGGTTTCAAAAACTATGCCGAAGTGTCCGTGGCCACCAAGATGGCAGACTCACCGGCCAAGGTGATTGCATTCTTGCGTGATCTGGCACAACGTGCGCGCCCCTTCGCCGAGCAAGATTTGGACGACATGCGTCAATACGCTGCAGACCACTTGGGCTTGCAAAACCCCCAGGCTTGGGACTGGCCTTACATTGGCGAGAAGCTCAAAGAAGCGAGGTACAGCTTTAGCGAGCAAGAAGTCAAACAGTACTTCACAGCCCCTAAAGTTTTGCAAGGCCTTTTCAAGATCATCGAGACCTTGTTTGAGGTGAGCATTCGCGAGGACCAAGCGCCCGTCTGGCATGCGGCCGTTGGCTTTTATCGGATTGAGCGCAACGGCCAGTTGGTTGGCCAGTTTTACCTCGACCCTCCGGCCCGCGCAGGCAAGCGAGGTGGCGCGTGGATGGACGATGTGCGCGCCAGATGGCTAAGGCCCGATACCCAACAGCTGCAAACACCCGTGGCCCATTTGGTTTGCAACTTTGCAGAAGGTGTCGACGGACAACCGCCCTTGCTCACGCACGACGACGTCATCACCCTGTTCCACGAATTTGGACATGGTTTGCATCACATGCTCACACAGGTGAATGAGCGCGATGTGTCGGGTATCAGCGGTGTGGAGTGGGATGCGGTTGAACTGCCAAGCCAGTTCATGGAAAACTTCTGCTGGGAATGGTCAGTGCTGAAGCACATGACAACGCATGTCAAAACAGGCGATGCTTTGCCCCGAGAATTGTTCGACAAAATGGTCGCAGCGAAGAACTTCCAAAGTGGCCTGCAAACCTTGCGTCAAATTGAGTTTGCTTTGTTGGACATGTTGCTGCACAGCGAACACCCACCACAAGACGATTTCATGCCTGTGCTGAGGGCCGTGCGTGCCGAGGTGGCCGTGATCCAACCGCCTGAATTCAATCGAATGGCACACACCTTCAGCCATTTCTTTGCAGGTGGCTATGCGGCGGGCTATTACAGCTACAAATGGGCAGAAGTTTTGTCGGCCGATGCCTACGCTGCCTTTGAAGAAACAGCCTTGCCGGATGGTTCGCCCAATTTAGAAACAGGCAGACGCTACCGTGAAGCCATTTTGGAAGCTGGCGGTAGCCGCCCTGCCTTGGCTTCTTTTGTGGCCTTCAGGGGCCGTGAACCCAACTTGAATGCGCTGCTTCGCCATCAAGGCATGACAGCGCCTCAGGCTTAAAACTTCAGCGTTTTGACACCTTCAGAAGTGCCCAACAAACAAACTTGGGCCTTCTGATAGGCAAACACGCCAACGGTGACCACACCGGGCCACTGGCTGACCTCTGCTTCAAACGCCACGGGGTCTGCAATGGTCAAACCTTTCACATCAATGATGTGTTGGCCGTTGTCGGTGACCAAAGCTTGACCGTCTTTCATACGCACCTGAGCTTGCCCCCCCATCTTGGCAAATTGCGCCATGATGCGCGCGCTGGCCATGGGGATCACTTCAACCGGCAATGGAAATGCACCCAAGGCTTTGACCAGCTTGGACTCGTCTGCAATGCACACAAACATCTTGGATTGCGCTGCCACAATTTTTTCACGCGTCAGGGCTGCGCCGCCGCCCTTGACCATGTGACCTTGTGCATTGATCTCGTCTGCGCCATCAATGTAGACGGCCAACTCAGCCACTTCGTTGCTGTCGAACACAGGGATGCCCAAGGCCTTCAAACGCGCCGTGGAGGCTTCAGAGCTGGACACTGCGCCTTTGATTTGATCCTTCATAGACGCGAGTGCGTCAATGAATTTATTCACCGTAGAACCGGTGCCAACTCCCACAATTTGGCCTGGGACCACATATTGCAAAGCTGCTTGACCTACCAATGCTTTCAATTCGTCTTGATTCATATGCTTTTTTGAGACAATGCTTGTTCTGAACGAGATTATCCAATGTCCCTGAACCTTTACACTCTCGCCCGTCCAATTTTATTCAGCCTCGACCCTGAAGCTGCGCACGATTTCACGCTGAATCAATTGGCCAGCACGCAAAACACGTTCCTCGATCGTGCTTACCGTCAGCCCTGGATTGCCGATCCTGTCCAACTGGCCGGACTTACTTTCCCTAACCGCGTGGGCATGGCCGCGGGCCTCGACAAAAACGCCCGCTGCATTGATGGTCTGGGCGCCATGGGTTTTGGTTTTGTCGAGGTTGGCACGGTCACCCCCTTGCCACAACCGGGCAATGACAAACCCCGCATGTTCCGATTGCCAGACGCCAAGGCTCTCATCAACCGACTGGGCTTCAACAACGAAGGGCTCGACGCCTTTGTGGCCAATGTCAAACAATCCAAGTTCCGCAGTCAAGGTCGCTTGCTGGGTTTGAACATTGGCAAAAATGCCGCCACGCCCATTGAGCGCGCCACCGACGACTACCTCATTGGCCTCAGTGGTGTGTACGAACACGCAGACTACGTCACGGTCAACATTTCTAGCCCCAACACCAAAAACCTGCGTTCGTTGCAAACAGACGAAGCCTTGGACCAACTGCTAGCAGCACTGAACGAACGCAAGCAAGCGCTGGCCGAGAAGCATCAAAAGCGCGTTCCCGTGTTCCTCAAAATTGCCCCTGACTTAGACGATGAGCAAGTAGCCGTCATTGCAAGCAGCCTGCGCAAGCACCAAATGGACGGCGTCATCGCCACCAACACCACCCTGTCGCGCGAAGCCGTCAAAGGCATGCCTCACTGCGATGAAATGGGTGGCCTGTCTGGCGCCCCAGTTTTAGCAGGCAGCAACCGCGTCATTCGCTTGTTACGAACACACCTCGGTGCACAATTCCCCATCATTGGTGTGGGCGGCATCATGAGCGGGTACGACGCCGTCAGCAAAATTGAAGCGGGTGCCGATGTGGTTCAAATCTACACTGGCCTCATTTACAAAGGGCCTGCATTGGTCCATGAAGTGGCGCAAGCACTGAAACAATTGAACAAGGCCTGATCACTCAAGCCTTGAATCTGCCTGAAGTAAGGCCAGCACCTCATCCGCAATCGCCAGCGAGCTGGTCAAGCCGGGCGACTCAATGCCCAACAAATGCACCAGTCCGGGGACGCCATGGGCCTTCGGGCCCATGATGCAAAAATCGGCAGCAGCTTCATCAGGTCCA
>CALEYZ010000037.1 GCA_937928195.1 uncultured Limnohabitans sp. | reverse complement strand
CGACAGAAAGTCAAAATCCAGCCAGAGCCATTGAATTGCCTGCGTACTTGAAGGAAGACCTTCAGCCGGCGCTGGAGGCTATGGGATTTGAGTGCCGCTTGATTGAGCATCCCAAAGCCAAAGCGCCATTTTTGTATGCACAGCGCATCGAATCTCAGAATTTGCCAACCGTGCTGGGTTACGGTCATGGTGATGTGATCCGCGGCTTGGAAACAGAATGGCGAGAAGGGGTCACGCCTTGGGATCTGACGGAATTAGAAGGTCGTTGGTATGGCCGCGGCATTGCAGACAACAAGGGCCAGCATTCTGTGAATTTACAAGCCATGGGCTGTGTTTTGGCTGAACGCGGGCATTTGGGCTTCAATGCCAAGTTCATCATAGAAATGGGCGAAGAAACGGGCTCTCCAGGTCTCAAAGAGGTTTGCGCGGAAAATGCCGATTTGTTCAAGGCGGATTTACTGATTGCCTCAGATGGTCCTCGCTTGAGAGCTGATCGTCCCACTCTCTTTTTAGGCTCAAGAGGCTGCATCAACTTTGATCTCAGCATTGAATCACGCGCAGGCGCGCACCATTCCGGTAATTGGGGTGGTTTGATCTCGAATCCGGGTATTCAGTTGGCCCATGCCATTGGCAGTTTGGTCTCGGACCATGGCGAAATCAAAGTACCTGAGTGGCGACCTAAGGCCTTGCCTGATGCGGTTCGCCGTGTGTTGGCGGACTGCGAGGTGGACGGTGGCGCCAACGGTCCTCAAATCGAACCCGAGTGGGGCGAGCCTGGACTGAGTCCCGCAGAGCGCGTCTTTGGATGGTGCTCTTTTGAGGTGCTGGCTTTTAAAACGGGTAACCCAGAAAACCCCGTCAACGCCATTCCGCCGCGCGCCAAGGCAACCTGCCAATTGCGATTTGTCGTTGGCATCGACAGTTCAGACATCTTGGATGCCTTGCGTCGTCACCTGGATCGTCATGGTTTTGGTTATGTGCAAATCACAGCAGCCCGCGATGAAATATTCAAAGCAACACGCATTGATCCAGATGATGCATGGGTGACTTGGGCGGCCAATTCGCTGCAAACGACCACACAGAAGAAGCCAGCGATCTTGCCGAATTTAGGAGGCTCACTTCCAAACGACATCTTTACCGATGTGTTGGGTTTGAAAACCATTTGGGTGCCGCACTCATATCCTGGTTGCTCTCAGCATGCACCCAACGAACACTTGCCGCCTGAATTGCTGAAAGAGGCCTTGCAGGTCATGACCGGGTTGTACTGGGACTTGGGAACGTCGGATACGCCACACCACGTTTCAGCCGCTTGAATTTCATTTTCTAAAGGACGCTTCGATGAATGCGCGTTACGATTGTTTTTGTAAATTGTCCGATCTCTTCGGTGCACAAGAATCTCTAAGCGAAGCCAGACGCCACTTGCACCGGTTTCCCGAACTTTCTTTCCAAGAAAAGTCGACCGCACAATGGGTGGGTGACCAACTGGAAAGTTGGGGTTACCACGTGACCCGAAATGTCGGTGGTTATGGCTTGGTTGCCACGCTCAAAAATGGCGAAGGCAAGGGCATCGCATTGCGCGCTGACATGGATGCCCTTCCTATTCAAGAAGAAACTCAGAAACCGTATGCCAGTGAACACACCGGTACGATGCATGCTTGTGGCCATGACGGTCACACGGCCATGTTGCTGGGTGCTGCGCAGCAGTTGGCCAAAACAAAGAATTTCAAGGGGACGGTTCATCTGGTCTTTCAGCCAGCTGAAGAAGCGGGTAAGGACAGCGGCGCGCAGCAAATGATTGCCGATGGTCTGTTTGAGAGGTTCCCTTGCGACGCCATTTTTGGCATTCACAACCATCCAGGTGTCGATGTGGGCACTTTCATGTTTGGTGCTGGCGCATTCATGTCAGCATCTGACACTTGCTATGTGAAAGTCAAGGGCAAGGGTGGTCATGCCGCGAGGCCTCACCAAACCGTGGATCCTGTGGTCATCATGGGCAGTTTGATCATGGCCTTGCAAACGGTGGTGTCGCGCAACATTGATCCTTTGCAAACTTCTGTGATCACCATTGGCACGGCCCATGCTGGTAGTGTTTCTAACGTCATTCCAGACACTGCCAGCTTGTCGATGAGCATTCGCTCTTTCAGTCCTGAAGTGCGCGAGCGCTTGGAGCAAAGGATCAAAGACTTGGTGACATCTCAGGTGGCGTCCTTTGGTGGCGAAGTCGAGATCATTTACGAGCGCGGGTATCCCGTTGTGATCAACACCGCTGCAGAAACTGACTTTGCAAGACAAGTTGCCGTAGAGCTGGTTGGTGAAGACAAGGTCGTATTTCCCTTTGGTCCAGTCACTGGCAGTGAAGATTTTGCGTACTACTTACAACACAAACCCGGCTGCTTTTTGCGACTTGGCAATGGGGTTGACAGTGCCTTATTGCACAACCCCAAGTACGATTTCAATGACCAAAATTTGTCTTACGGTGCAGCCTTTTGGACGCGACTTGTTGAGCGTTTCTTGGATGAGGCCTGAGTGCACTCTTAACCCTCACAGCATTTATTTTGAATTTTTAAAGGCGGAGAATTTATGAACATTTCAATGTACCAAGCCAGCGTGCCACGTTTGATCAACGGCCTGACCAATTTGTCTCACATTTTGGGCAAGGCACAAGCGCATGCAGAAGCTAAAAAAATCGACCCCGTGGTTTTCGCCTCCATGCGACTTTACCCCGACATGTTCCCTTTGAGTCGACAGGTGCAAATCGCCTGTGACGTTAGCAAGGGCTTGGCGGCGCGTTTGGCTGGTGTGGAGATTCCTGCCCATGAAGACACCGAAAAAGACCTGAAAGATTTGCAAGCGCGCATCGCCAAGACCATTGCATTTTTAGAAACCTTCAAGCCCGAGCAAATTGACGGAACGGAAGATAAAGACATTGTGGTGAAACGTGGTGACAAAGAGACGCACTACAAAGGCATGCAATTTTTGTTAGGCCACGGCTTGCCCAATTTGCATTTTCACACCACCACCACGTACAGCATGCTGCGCTCTAGTGGTGTTGAACTGGGCAAGGCTGATTTCCTGGGAAAAATCTAAGCCTTGCCTGACTTGATCTGGCAACAGATCAAAGGACGTCAGTCATCCAAGCCTGACATGCCAATTCGGTGTGCCAGTGGCTTGGGGCCTGCAATGCGGTACATCACTTGACCAGGCCATGACAGGTAACCGTCGAGTCGGCGTGAGAACAGCACGCCATCGGTGGCGCTTTTGTACGTTGTGCGAGCTTTGGGGCCGTTGGGGTTGGCCGGATCGATCACATCGCAAATGGCTTGTCCCTTTTTAACTTTGGCACCTGGCTTCACGTGGAAGATCAAGAAACCTGTGCCTGTGCTGTAGCCCACGTCCATGCCGCTGATAGGCGCTGGCGCTGTTTTCATTTTCTTCAGCGGTGCCGCTTTGCCGCCCACCACGCCTTGTCGCACCAACCAACGGTATAAGTTCTGTGCATCCGATTTGCCCAATGCATCGCTCACGTCATGCTGGCTGCGCATCTCAACGGTGACAGACATACAGGCTTGAGGAATCGTCGCGTGCGGAAACTTGTCTTGCAAGCGTGCCCAAAGCGCACTGTTAACACCTGAGAAGGTGAGGGTGCTGGGATAGGGGTCATTGAACATGGTCGCGTCTGCGCCCAAATCTGCTGCCAAAGCTTGAATCGCACCTTGGTTGCCCAATGGCCCTGTGGGGCCTTCCAGCCAGTCATTGTGGGCTGTAAAGAGATGCAGAGCTGCGTAGATGTCGCAATGCAAGTCCAGAACGTAGTCTGCGTCCGTGCTGAGCTTTTGCATCTCAACGCGCAATGTTTGCAACTCGTTGGCGGGCTTCATGGCGTTGAGGGTTTCGAGCGCAGCTTTGCGAATCATTTTCACATTGGCTTGTGCATCGGTGCCAATTTTTTTCCAAACTTTTTCAGCCACACCCTCAGACAGGTCAATCCAGTTTCGATTGAAGTTCTCATTGCTGAGGTGGTTGTAGCGGCCGGCATGAGAATTGCCTACCAGCTGTGACTGGCCAATTGGATTGACTGTTGGCACCAAAATGATCTCACCTTTGATCAAACCCTTTTTGTCGGCATCGGCCAGCATGGGCATCAAATGGTGAAGCGCCATGGTGCCAGGCATCTCATTGGCATGAATTGCAGCCTGCATGTACACCTTAGGTCGTGCACCAGATTTACCAAAACTGAGCACGGAAACAGTGCGATGGGTACCGGGGGTCATGCTGGGCAGTTGTACAGAACGTTTTTTGATGGCCATTGCAATCCTTTGTTGGAAAGAAATTAGTTTATGTCGATTCCATCTAAAGCAAAACCCTAATGTCGAATTTATCGATTAGAGTTACGGTGCGATTTGTTTTTTTAACATCTCATTTTTTATTTTCAGGAGATCAAGATGAACGAGAGTGAAGTACGCGGCCTGATCGAACAGGTTCGAGATAACTCAGTAACCCGCAAGCAATTCATCCGCCAAATGGTGGGTGTTGGTTTGACCGTGCCCATGGCCGCTCAAATGCTCTTGACTTCTGGTTTGGCACAAGCCCAAACCGCTTCTGGTTACAAACCCACCAAGCGTGGTGGTGGCGGTCCTTTGAAGTTGTTGTGGTGGCAAGGCGCCACGTTGCTCCAACCGCACTTCGCCAGTGGCACCAAGGACCAAGAAGGTTCACGTATCTTCTACGAACCTTTGGGTGCTTGGGACAATGACGGCAATTTGGTTCCCATCTTGGCGGCTGAAGTGCCCACCATGGCCAATGGTGGTGTGTCCAAAGATGGTAAGTCCATCACTTGGAAATTGAAAAAGAATGTTTTGTGGCACGACGGCAAGCCTTTCACGGCCGATGACGTGGTGTTTACGGCTGCCTATGCAGCTGACCCTGCAACGTCTGCTTACACCAATGGTTCCTACACAGATGTGAAGGTCACCAAAGTCGACAGCCACACTGTCAAGGTGGAATACCAAAAAGCATCGCCTTTCTGGGCTGATCCATTCGTCAGTGCTGCTGGCATGATCATTCCAAAGCACATCTTTGAAAACTACAAAGGTTCTGCTTCTCGTGATGCGCCAGGCAATTTGAAGCCTGTGGGCACTGGTCCCTACAAGTTTGTGGACTTCAAACCGGGTGACATGCTGCGCGGTGTGATCAACAACGACTACCACGAAGCCAACCGTCCATACTTTGACAGCATTGAGATGAAAGGTGGCGGTGACGCCGTTTCTGCAGCCCGTGCTGTGTTGCAAACTGGTGAATACGACTATTCATGGAATTTGCAAGTAGAAGACGAATTGCTCTTGCGTCTGGAACAGGGCGGTAAGGGTAAAACCTTCATCACGCCTGGTGGCAACATCGAGTTCATTCAGCTGAACATGGCCGACCCATGGACAGAAATTGAAGGTGAGCGTGCCCATCCCAAATCAAAGCACCCCATTTTGTCGGACTTCGCTGTGCGCCAGGCCATCAGCTTGGTGGTTGACCGTGCCGGTGTTCAAAAGTACATCTACGGCCGGACGGGCATTGCAACATCCAATTTCTTGAACAACCCCCAACGCTTTGTGTCCAAGAATACCAAGTTTGAATTCAACATCGACAAAGCCAATCAAGTGTTGGAAGCTGCTGGATGGAAAAAGGGTGCTGATGGCATTCGCGAAAAAGGCGGCAAGAAATTGAAGTTTGTGTTCTCGACTTCGATCAACGGCCCTCGTCAGAAAACCCAGCAAATCATCAAGCAAGCCGCGCAAAAGGCTGGCATTGACATGGAGTTGAAATCGGTGCCCGCATCGGTTTACTTTTCATCCGATCCCGCAAACCCAGACACTTACACCAAGTTCTTTGCGGACATTCAGATGTTCACAACCACCATGCCCCAGCCAGACCCTGAAGTGTTCATGAATCAGTACCTCACTTCACAATTTGCGACGAAAGCAAACAAGTGGTTGGGCCGCAATTCAACACGCTACAGCAATCCTGAATACGACAAGATTTATTTGGCTGCTCAATCAGAGATGGACCCTGTCAAACGCGCAGCGATGTTTGTCAAACTCAACGACATGCCTGTCAATGACATTGCCATCATTCCGTTGGTTTACCGTCCTCGTACATCTGGTGTGGTCCACAACCTCGTGGCACCTTTGTCAGGCTGGGACAATGACCTGTGGTTGTTGAAAGACTGGTACAAAACCACCTGATTAGGGCGTTATGTTTCGTTACATTCTGCGGCGATTGATGATCGCCGTGCCTAGCTTGCTGGGCATTAGTTTGGTGTTGTTTTCCGTTTTAGCTATGGCACCGGGTGATCCGTTTTCGGAGTTGGTTTCCAACCCGAACATCCCGCCCGAAGTCGCCATGGCCTTGCGTGAAAAGTTTGGCTTGAACGATCCGCTCCTGGTTCGCTATTGGAATTGGCTAACAGCCATGGTCCATGGTGACTGGGGCTACTCGTTCATCAGTCGCATCAACGTTGAAACCCTTATTCTGCAACGCATCCCCGTCACCTTGCTGGTGATTGGCTCGTCGCAGTTGTTGGCGCTTTGCATTGCCATACCTGTGGGCGTTTACGCGGCGACCAAGCCGTATTCTTTGTTTGACCAAGTTGCCAGTACTTTGGCATTCATTGGTTTCTCATTGCCAACGTTCTTCACAGGTATTTTGCTGATTTTGTTTTTCAGTATTCACTTGGATTGGCTGCCATTTGTGTACCGTGCGGACATCACTGAAACGGGCTTCAGTTTCTACTGGGAGCACTTCAAACAGATGATCATGCCTGTCACAGTTCTGGGTTTGTTCCAAGCAGGGGCTTGGACGCGTTATGTGCGTTCAGCCGTGTTGGATGTGATTCGACTCGACTATGTCACCACGGCTCGCTCAAAAGGATTGGCTGAGAAAGTCGTGATTACGAAGCACGTGTTGCGTAACGCGCTGATTCCCGTGGTCACTTTGGTGGCGCTTCAAATGCCCGCCATTTTTGGTGGTGCCATCGTGACCGAGCAAATTTTCAGGATTCCGGGCATTGGCTCCTTGATCATCAGCTCCATGTTGGCCAATGACACACCGGTTGTCATGGCTGTTACTTTTGTTTTTTCCACGTTGGTGATTGCGTGTAATCTTTTGGCAGATATTTTGTATGGCTGGCTCGACCCTCGCATCTCCTTCAACTGACACCCAAACCTCCGGGCCCAAAGTGTCGGTGCATTCTCCTGGCAAAGAAGCTTGGCGACGCTTTAAACGTCACAAGTTGGCGGTGATTTGCACGGTGGTGCTTAGCATCATTGTGCTTGCCGTTCTGTTGGGCCCCTGGCTGTGGCGTGTGCCAATCAATGAGATTGATTTCGGTGCCCGTATGCAAAGTCCAACATGGACGCACCCCTTGGGAACGGATGATTTGGGTCAAGATTTACTCGCTCGTATTTTGTACGGCGGCCGTATTTCATTGGCGGTTGGTTTGGCGGCCATGTTGATCGCGATCAGTGTTGGCGTTCTCATTGGCGCTGTCGCAGGCATGTCGAAGGGCCCGGTTGATGTGTTCTTGATGTGGCTCACTGACTTGTTTTTGTCTTTGCCTCAACTGCCATTGCTCTTGTTGATTTTCTACCTCTTCAACGACACCTTGAAAAAGTGGATTGGCCCTGAAGCCGGCGTCTTCGTTTTGGTGGTGGCCGTTATTGGTGGTCTGCGTTGGATGCCGGTGGCCCGGTTGGTTCGTGCACAGTTCCTCACTTTGCGTGAGAAGGAATTTGTGGAGGCTGCACGTGCTCTCGGTGCCAGCTCATGGCGCCAAGTCACGGTGCACATTCTGCCCAATGCCATGGGGCCAGTCATTGTTGCCGCCACCATTGACGTGGCGGCGGCCATCATTGCCGAATCCACATTGTCATTCTTAGGTCTCGGATTTCCACCTGATATTCCAACTTGGGGTCGCATCTTGTTCGATGCCAAAGACCACATGGACGTTGCAGTTCATTGGGCGCTCTTCCCTGGTGCGTTGATTTTCATCACCGTGCTCACTATCAACTACATAGGCGACGGTTTGCGCGATGCTTATGATCCACGCCGTGTGCTGTAAAGAGGTCCCTGAATGTCCAACCCCTTGTTGAGAATTCAAGACCTGAAGGTTCACTTTGACACCGATGACGGCATTCTGCATGCTGTCGATGGGGTCAACTTGCACATTGATCGAAGTGAGACTTTGGGTGTGGTGGGTGAGTCGGGCTGTGGCAAAAGCGTCACTGCCATGACCATCATGAAGTTATTGGCCATGCCGCCTGGGCGGATTGCCAACGGTCAAATTTGGTTTGAAGGACAAGACCTTGTTCAAGCAGACGCGCAGGCCATGCGCAATCTGCGCGCCAAAGAAATCGCCATGATTTTCCAAGAGCCCATGACCTCACTCAATCCCGTATTGAGCGTGGGTGAGCAAATTGCAGAGTCATTGCGCTTGCACGAAGGCTTGACGCCCAAGCAGGCCATGGTGCAGGCCACGGAAATGCTGCGCTTGGTGAATATTCCAAAGCCAGAGCAGCGTGTCAATGACTACCCTCACCAGTTTTCGGGGGGTATGCGTCAGCGGGTGATGATTGCCATGGCATTGGCTTGCAAGCCAAAACTGTTGATTGCGGACGAACCGACCACAGCCTTGGATGTGACCATTCAAGCCCAAATCCTGGACTTGTTGAACGAACTCAAATCGCAGATGGGCATGTCCATCCTGTTGATCACACACGCGATGGGTGTTGTTGCTGAAACTGCGCAACGTGTGGTGGTGATGTATGCCGGTCGCGTGGTGGAAGAGGCGACGGTTGAGCAGTTGTTTGCTTCACCTGCGCATCCTTATACGCAGGGCCTCATTCGCTCCATCCCGCGAATTGATTTTGACAGTGCCAACAAGCAAAGATTGGAAGCGATTCCGGGCTCGGTGCCCAAGTTGATCAATCCGCCCAAAGGCTGCCGATTTGCGCCGCGTTGTCAGCATGCCAGTGATCGCTGCACCCAAGAAATGCCAGAGTTGCGAGAGATCGCGACTGGTCACAAAGTGGCCTGCCACTTTTCACTTTAATTGCTATGTCAGATCAAATCATTTCGCCCTCCAGCTCCGCACCTTTGTTAGAAGTCAAAGGGCTGACCAAGCACTTTCCCATCAAGGGCGGCATTTTGGGCCGTGAGGTCGATCGCGTCCATGCGGTGGATGGTGTCAGTTTTCACATTGAAGCCGGCGAAACATTGGGCATGGTGGGGGAGTCTGGTTGCGGCAAGTCCACCACGGGTCGATGCATTTTGCGCTTGATTGAGCCCAGCTCGGGTGAAGTCAAATTCAATGGACAGAACGTCACTCAGATGGGCAGCGATGCTTTGCGCGAAATTCGTCGCGATATGCAAATCATTTTCCAAGACCCCTTTGCCTCTTTGAATCCGCGCATGACCGTTGAGGCCATCATTGGCGAAGCGCTGACCATTCACAAGCTCACGAACTCATCTGAAGAGTACCGGGCGCGCATTGTGTCACTGCTCGAAACCGTGGGGCTGAATGCAGACCACATGAAACGTTTCCCGCATGAGTTTTCGGGTGGCCAGCGTCAACGCATTGGCATTGCCCGTGCCTTGGCTGTTTCGCCCAAACTCATTGTGTGTGATGAACCAGTGTCTGCATTGGATGTGTCCATCCAAGCTCAGGTCATTAACTTGCTGGAAGACTTGCAGGCCAAAATGGGCTTGACTTATTTGTTCATTGCCCACGACTTGTCTGTGGTTGAGCACATCAGCAATCGCGTTGCCGTGATGTACTTGGGACGTGTGGTTGAGATTGCAAGTTCCCGCGAGTTGTACACCCAACCCAAACACCCTTACACAGAAGCTTTGTTGTCTGCTGTGCCTATTCCAGATCCAACGGCCAAGAAAAAACGCATTGTGCTCACGGGTGACGTGCCCAATCCAGTGAATCGTCCGACTGGTTGCCACTTTCATCCGCGATGTCCTAAGGCAACTGAGCGCTGCAAGGTGGAGGAGCCACAGCTCAAAACCGTTGGCTTCATGCACCAAGCTGCCTGTCACTTGAACGATTGATTCACCAACGCCTTGTTTGCGTTCAATGGGCGTACTAGCTATCTCAAGGAGACTTTAGATGTTGAATTGGATTGATCAACGTGTGCCCGTTCGGTATCTCGCTTTTTTTGCCACTGTGGCATTGTGGGTGCTCTCAGCCCTTCAGTTGGTTGTAGGGCAGGCCAGTTTCAGTTGGGTTTTATTGTTGACTTTGCTGGTCGGGCTTGGTGTACATGATCTACAGCAAACGCGTCATGCCATTTTGCGCAATTACCCCATCATTGGACACTTCCGTTTTTTGCTTGAATTTATCCGGCCTGAATTGCGCCAATACTTCATTGAGGGCGATGGTGAAGCCGTTCCGTTTTCGCGTTCGCAACGCTCTTTGGTCTATGCACGTGCCAAGGGGGAATCAGACAAGCGCCCGTTTGGCACCCAGATGAATGTTCGTGAGCCTGGCTATGAATGGCTCACGCACTCCGTCAGGCCATCCGTGATTACTTCGCACGATTTCAGAGTGTCTGTGGGGGGGGCGCAATGTCTTCAACCCTACAGCATCAGCCTCTTCAATGTGTCTGCGATGAGTTTTGGCGCCCTCAGTGCCAACGCCATCATGGCTTTGAATTTAGGTGCGAAGAAGGGCGGCTTCGCGCACGATACGGGTGAAGGTTCGATCTCGCGTTATCACCGAGAACACGGTGGGGATCTCATTTGGGAAATCGGTTCGGGATATTTTGGCTGCCGCAATGACGACGGTACTTTCAGTGCCGATCGATTCAAAGAGAACGCGCAATCGCCTCAGGTCAAGATGATCGAGATCAAGCTCAGCCAGGGCGCCAAGCCCGGCCATGGTGGCGTGCTACTCGGGCCCAAGGTCACACCGGAGATCGCCGAGGCGCGTGGCGTGGGGATTGGCGAGGACTGCGTCTCGCCTTCCAGTCACAGCAGTTTCTCCACTCCATTGGGCTTGCTGGAGTTCATGCAGGAATTGCGCACCCTCAGCGGCGGCAAGCCGGTGGGCTTCAAGCTGTGTATCGGTCACCCCTGGGAGTGGTTTGGCATTGCCAAGGCGATGCAGGAAAGTCAGATCCTGCCGGACTTCATCGTGGTCGATGGCTCTGAAGGCGGCACCGGCGCGGCGCCGCTGGAGTTCTCCGATCACATCGGCACCCCCTTGCAAGAGGGCTTGCGACTGGTCCACAACACCCTGGTGGGCCTTCAGTTGCGCGACCGCATCAAGATCGGCTGCGCCGGCAAGGTGGTGAGTGCCTTCGACATCGCCCGCATGATGGCCCTGGGGGCCGACTGGTGCAATGCTGCGCGCGGCTTCATGTTCGCACTGGGCTGCATCCAATCCCAGAGCTGCCACACCGGCGCCTGCCCCACCGGCGTGGCCACGCAGGACCCCGACCGC
>CALEYZ010000036.1 GCA_937928195.1 uncultured Limnohabitans sp. | reverse complement strand
CATCTGCCGCTTTGGCTGCAGCAATGTCTTTTTCGTATCGATCGCCCACTGCCAAGAGCATCTCTTTGGTGTAGTGCAAGTCGCCGCGCTTCTCACCGTGGTATTCCAAAATGGAAGTCTCAACGATGGAATCGACGGGGCAGCTTTCTTCGCAGAAGCCGCAGAAGATGCACTTTGTCAAATCGATGTCATAACGTGTGGTACGGCGTGAGCCGTCAGCGCGCACATCGGATTCAATGGTGATTGCCATGGCGGGGCAGACAGCCTCGCACAATTTGCAAGCAATGCAACGCTCTTCGCCGTTTTCGTAACGGCGCAGTGCATGCAAACCCCTGAAGCGAGGCGACAAAGGTGTCTTCTCTTCGGGGAACTGAAGGGTAACCTTGCGACGGAATGCGTAACGCCCGGTCAATGCCATGCCTTTGACCAACTCGAAGAGCATGAAGCTCTTGAGAAAGTCTTTGAGCGAAAAATTGGATACAGCCACTGTAGACATGTCTTAACCCGGTTATTTCCAAATGTTCCAAGGCGAGTGCAACCACACGCCCACAATCAACAGCCACACCAAGGTGACTGGGATGAAAATCTTCCAACCCAAACGCATGATCTGGTCATAACGGAAACGCGGGAATGTTGCGCGAATCCAGATGAACATGGACACCACGATGAAGGTCTTAATGCCCAACCAAATCCAACCTGGAATCAGGTTGAATACGGTACTGTCAATGGGTGACATCCAGCCGCCCAAGAACATGATCACAGCCAAGATGGACACCAACCACATGCTGGCGTATTCGGCCAAGAAGAAGATGGCAAAGCCCATGCCGGAGTACTCCACCATGTGACCGGCCACAATTTCGGCTTCACCTTCCACCACGTCAAAGGGGTGACGGTTTGTTTCAGCCACGCCCGAAATCAGGTAGACCATGAAGATGGGGAACAAAGGCAACCAGTTCCATGACAAGAAGTTCAGCCCCATGCTGGCAGCAGTGCCCTTGCCCTGCCCCAACACAATTTCTGTGAGGTTCATGCTGCCGGTGACCATGATGACCACCAAGAAGCAAAAGCCCATGGCAATCTCGTAGCTGACCATTTGCGCAGAGGCGCGCAAGGCACCCAAGAACGCATACTTGGAGTTGGAAGCCCAACCGGCAATGATCACGCCGTAAACCTCGATGGAGGTGATGGCCATGACCAACAACAAACCGGCATTGAGGTTGGTCAACGCCACTTCGGGACCAAAAGGAATGGCAACCCATGCGGCCAAAGCCGGCATGATGGCCATGATGGGACCCAAGCGGAACAGACCCGGCGCGACTGCGGAAGGTGTGATGATCTCTTTGGTCAGCAGCTTCAAAGCGTCGGCGATCGGTTGCAGCAAACCAAATGGACCCACACGATTGGGCCCCATGCGAACTTGCATGAAACCAAGCAACTTGCGCTCCCACAAAGTGAGGTAAGCCACAGCGCCCATCAGGGGGGCCAACACCGCCACAATTTTGATCAAGATCCACAAGACAGGCCACACCATGGCAGCCCACCAAGCAGCGGGGACGGCATTCAAGCCACCGTTGTACAGTGCGTCGATCATGCGTGCACTCCTTCAGCAACAGCTTTGGCACTTGCAGCAGCATTTCTGGCATCTGCCGTCAATTGCAAAGACGGTGCGCGGCGCACCAAACTGTCGAGTTGATAAATTGAAGCCACGCAAGGTGTGTCCACATCGCCCGCCATGCGAACCTCTGAGCCGCAAGCGTTGCTGAGGTTCAAAGGCGTGGCGCTGATTTGTTTCAACACATCTTGTGATGTTTCGAAAGCCAATTGTGGCAAGCCCAGCATGTTGGCCAACACGCGCAAGACTTTCCAAGCAGGACGTGTTTCAGCCAAAGGCTTGACCACGGCATGGAAGCTTTGCAAGCGTCCTTCTGCATTGACAAAGCTGCCAGACGTTTCAGTGAACGGCGCAATGGGCAACAACACATCAGAGAAAGCCATATTGGTTTTGAAGGGGCTGAGTGTGACCACCATTTGCATGGCGGCCAAAGCAGCAACCGCTTTAGCACCCGCAGCAGAATCTTCGACAGGTTCTGTGTTCAACAACAAGGCTGCTTTCAGACCACCGGCCAACATTTGCGCAGCGTTCAAGCCACCCGACTGCGGCTGGGCTTTGGCCCATTGCGCACCCACGGTGTTGGCAGCTTCTGTAAGGTAACCAAATGTTGCACCTGTTTGTGCGGCAATCCACTGGGCCAAGCTGAGCAAGCTGGACGCATTGGCATGGTGTGCCGCGGCATTGCCCAGCAAAACAGCTTTGCGTTCACCAGCCAAAAGCGATTGGGCTATGGCTTGCGCTGCAGGCGTGGATTGACCATTGGCTGGGGCTGTGACGCCCTTCTCTGCAGCAATGGCGGCCGCCACATTGGCCAAGCTTTGAACCCAAGCGCTGGCTTCTTGGACATCGGCGTTTGCAACGGGCATGGCCCATGCATCTGCAGCGCTGAACAAGGCTTTAGACGTAATGGCGTTCACTTGTGCACCATTGCGCTGCGCTTGACGAATGCGCTGCGCAAACAGCGGATGGTCTTTGCGCAAGTTGCTACCAACCACCAACACGCGTTGGAGATGGGACAAGCTGGCAATGGATGTGCCCAAATAACGCACGCCCTCTGCTTTGCCAAACTCGGCATTGCGCAAACGGTAGTCAATGTTGTCAGAACCCAAAGAGCGAACCAGCGTACTGGCCAAATGCAATTCTTCGAGGGTGCTGTGAGGGCTGACCAAAGCACCGATGCTGCTGGCACCGTGGTCTTTGCTGATTTGGTTCAAACCGTTGGCCACATATTCCAAGGCAGTTTGCCAGTCGACTTCTTTCCACTCGCCACCTTGTTTGATCATGGGAGCGCGCATACGGTCAGCACTGTTCAAAGCTTCGTAGGAGAAACGATCGCGGTCGGCAATCCAGCACTCGTTGACATCTTCGTTTTCCAAAGGCACCACGCGGAGCACTTCGTTGTTTTTAACTTGGACCACCAAGTTGGCGCCCGACGAATCGTGCGGCGCAACTGATTTGCGACGTGACAATTCCCAGGTGCGAGCGCTGTAGCGGAAAGGCTTGCTGGTGAGCGCACCGACAGGGCAAATGTCAATCATGTTGCCTGAGAGTTCTGAGTCAACCGATTGGCCTACGAAGGTTTCAATTTCGGCATGCTCACCGCGGTGTGACATGCCCAACTCCATCACGCCGGCCACTTCTTGACCGAAGCGAACGCAACGTGTGCAGTGGATGCAACGGCTCATCTCTTGCATGCTGATGAGGGGCCCCACATCTTTGTGGAACACCACACGCTTTTCTTCTTCGTAACGTGAGCCTGTACCCCCATAACCCACGGCCAAATCTTGCAACTGGCACTCACCACCTTGGTCACAGATGGGGCAATCGAGCGGGTGATTGATCAGCAAAAACTCCATCACAGACTCTTGCGCTTTGATGGCCTTGTCTGATTTGGTGCGAACAATCATGCCTTGCGTGACTGGTGTCGCGCAAGCAGGCATTGGCTTGGGTGCTTTTTCCACATCGACCAAGCACATGCGGCAGTTCGCCGCAATGCTCAATTTTTTGTGATAGCAGAAGTGAGGAATGTAAGTGCCGGCCTTTTCAGCAGCATGCATGACCATGCTGCCCTCCAAGACTTCAACTTTTTTACCGTCTAGTTCAATTTCAACCATGGTGATCTGCCGTCTCAAACGTAAGCGGGGACCATGCAGGTCTTGTGCTCAACGTGGTACTCAAATTCGTGACGGAAATGTTTGATCATTCCGCGCACAGGCATGGCGGCGGCATCACCCAAAGCGCAGATGGTGCGGCCCTGGATGTTGTCTGCCACCGAGTTCAAGAGGTCGAGGTCGCTTGCGCGGCCTTGGCCATTTTCAATTCGATCGACCATGCGCCACAACCAACCCGTACCTTCACGGCAAGGTGTGCATTGACCACATGATTCGTGGGAGTAGAAATAAGACAGGCGTTGCAAGGATTTGACCATGCAGCGTGTGTCGTCCATCACGATGACCGCGCCAGAACCCAGCATGGAGCCGGCTTTGGCAATGGAGTCATAGTCCATGGTGCAGTCCATCATGATGTTGGCGGGCAACACTGGGGCCGATGAGCCACCAGGGATGACCGCTTTCAAATTGCGACCACCGCGCACGCCACCGGCCAATTCCAAGAGTTTGGCAAAAGGTGTGCCCATGGGAATTTCGTAATTACCGGGGCGCTCAACGTCGCCGCTGACAGAGTAAATTTTGGTGCCGCCGTTATTGGGCTTGCCGCATTCCAAATACGCCTGACCGCCGTTGCGAATGATCCAAGGCACCGCCGCAAAGGTTTCGGTGTTGTTGATGGTGGTGGGCTTGCCGTACAAACCAAAGCTGGCAGGGAATGGTGGCTTGAAGCGTGGCTGGCCTTTTTTGCCTTCCAAGGATTCAAGCAAGGCCGTTTCTTCGCCGCAAATGTAAGCACCGAAACCATGGGATGCATGCAACTGGAAGTTGAAGTTACTGCCCATGATTTTGTCACCCAGATAGCCTGCAGCGCGGGCTTCTTCAAGCGCAGCTTCAAAGCGTTCGTAGGTTTGGAAAATTTCGCCGTGGATGTAGTTGTAACCCACGTTGATGCCCATGGCGTACGCCGCAATGGCCATGCCTTCAATCACGATGTGTGGATTGAATTGCATGATGTCGCGGTCTTTGCATGTGCCTGGCTCGCCTTCGTCAGAATTGCAAACCAAATACTTTTGACCCGGGAACTGACGGGGCATAAAGCTCCACTTCAGGCCCGTTGGGAAACCGGCACCACCACGACCACGCAAGGCCGATTCTTTCACGGTGGCAATGACTTGATCTTGCGTCAAACCTTCACCGCCATCTTTGCCCAATATTTTGCGCAAAGCTTGATAACCGCCGCGTGCCTCATAGTCCTTGAGGCTCCAGTTTTTGCCATTCAAACCAGCCATGATTTGCGGGTTGATGTGACGCTCATGGAAGGATGTTTCCAAGCCGGTGGCCGCAAAACGCGACAACAACTGATTCAGATCAGCGCTCATGCTGCGCCTCCAGATTTCTGCAATGTATCAACCAGCTCATCGAGCTTTTCGTTGCTCATAAAGCTGCACATGGTGCGATCGTTGACCA
Source organism: uncultured Limnohabitans sp. (assembly GCA_937928195.1). GTDB lineage: Bacteria > Pseudomonadota > Gammaproteobacteria > Burkholderiales > Burkholderiaceae_C > Limnohabitans_A. The sequence goes on along the minus strand of CALEYZ010000036.1, from coordinate 1,926 downwards.
ACAACACGGGCGCATCGGCGCAAGCACCCTGACACTCGCTGGGCTGCAAGGTGATCAGGCCATCGGCGGTGGTTTCACCCGCTTGAATACCCAAACGCTTTTGCAAGTGTGCCAAAGCTTGTTGACCGCCACGCAACTGGCAAGGCAAATTGGTACAAACATTCAACTTGAACTTGCCCAATTTGTGCTGGTTGTACATGTTGTAAAAAGTAGTGACTTCATGCACAGCCATGGGCGCCATGCCCAGGTAGTCGGCCACTTCTTTTTCGCTCTCGGGGCTCACCCAACCGAGCTCTTGCTGCACGATCGACAAGCAAGCCATGACGGCTGATTGCTTTTGATCGGCGGGAAATTTGGCCACTTCGCGAGCGAAGCGGGCTTTGGTCGCATCAGAGATCATCGGTCAATCTCTCCAAACACAATGTCCATGGTTCCGATGATGGCCACTGCGTCGGCCAACATGTGGCCACGGGCCATTTCATCAAGGGTCGCCAGATGGGCATAGCCCGGGGCACGGATTTTCAAACGGTAAGGCTTGTTGGCGCCATCGCTGACGAGGTAGATGCCAAACTCACCTTTGGGGTGCTCGACGGCCGCATACGCTTGGCCTTCGGGCACATGGAAACCTTCTGTGAAAAGCTTGAAGTGGTGAATCAAACCTTCCATGTTGGTCTTCATGGATTCGCGTGATGGTGGCGCCACTTTGTGGTTATCAGTGATGACAGGACCAGGATTGACACGCAGCCACTTGATACATTGCTGAATGATGCTGTTGGACTCGCGCATCTCTTGCATGCGAACCAAGTAGCGGTCGTAGCTGTCACCTGTTTTGCCAACGGGCACATCAAATTCAACTTTGTCGTAGGCGTCGTAAGGCTGCGTTTTACGCAAGTCCCAAGCAATGCCTGAGCCGCGCAACATGGGGCCTGTCATGCCCAAATTCAGCGCACGCTCTGGGGACACAACACCGATACCTACCGTGCGCTGCTTCCAAATACGGTTGTCTGTGAGCAGTGTTTCGTACTCGTCGATGCACTTGGGGAAGCGGTTGGTGAAATCTTCGATGAAATCGAGCAAGGAACCTTGGCGGTTGGCATTCAATTCGGCAATGGCTTTGGCATTGCGAATTTTGTTGACCTGGTATTGCGCCATGGTGTCCGGCAAGTCGCGGTAAACACCGCCTGGACGGAAGTAAGCCGCGTGCATGCGCGCACCAGAGACAGCCTCGTACATGTCGAACAAGTCTTCACGTTCACGGAATGCGTAAATCAAAACCGTCGAGCTGCCGCAATCGTTGGCATGCGAGCCCAACCACATCAAATGGTTGAGCAAACGTGTGATTTCCGAAAACATCACACGGATGTACTGCGCACGCTCGGGCACTTCAATGTCCAGCAACTTTTCAATGGCCAAGCAGTAAGCATGCTCATTGGACATCATGGACACATAGTCCAAGCGGTCCATGTAGGGCAAGGACTGAATGTAGGTTTTGGTTTCGGCCAATTTTTCGGTGGCACGGTGCAACAAGCCAATGTGCGGGTCAGCGCGCTGCACAACCTCGCCGTCGAGCTCAAGCACCAATCGCAAAACGCCGTGAGCCGCAGGGTGCTGCGGACCAAAGTTCAGGGTGTAGTTTTTAATTTCTGCCATGTTGATTCACACGAACGCCAAGCGCTCAGTGCAGGCCTCCGTAGTTCTCTTCGCGAATGATGCGCGGCGTGATTTCGCGAGGCTCAATGGACACTGGCTCGTAGACCACACGGGCACGCTCTGCGTCGTAACGCATTTCGACATGACCTGAGACAGGGAAGTCTTTGCGGAAAGGATGGCCAATGAAGCCGTAGTCGGTCAGGATGCGTCGCAAATCGATGTGGCCTTCGAAAACAATGCCGTACAAGTCAAAGGCCTCACGCTCGTACCAGTTGG
>CALEYZ010000035.1 GCA_937928195.1 uncultured Limnohabitans sp. | reverse complement strand
CGATGTCGCGTGTCATGTTCACTTCTTGCGGCATCCAGTGGTTGGCGCAAGTGGCAAGGTACTTTTCCCAGGCCCATTTGTATTTGAAAGGCACCAACTGGTTGACGTCAGTCTGGCCGTTGATGATGCGCTTGTCGGCGGCGTTGACGCGACGCGCTGCAGCAGGTGCTGCCGTGGCTTGTGCCGCTGTAGAAGGCGCGGATGTCGATGCGGGTGTGTTGAATGAAGACAGATCGGCGAAGCGGTCGGCAGATGGACCGCTTGGGGGAAAGCTTGGCATTGCAGGTTGCAATGCAGGTTTAGATGAATCGTCCCAGGACAACATAGAAATTTCCAATGTGTGAATTATGAAAGCTTGCGGACGAAATGCAAAGCATTGTTTTTAAATGAGTTGAAATCACGCGAAGAAGTGTTGCGTTTTTGCATTGTATTTCTTCGACGTGATCTCGTGATGTTGAAAGCGAATTGCCTGAAACTTCAAAAGTTATTGGCAAGCTTCGCAGCCCACATCGTCAATCGCTGTGAACTTCACATCGGTTGCGGGCACACCTGAAAATTGTGCAGGTGCTGATGCATTGGATGCAGAAGCACCACCTGTCGCTGAACCAGAAGACACGGCATTCATTTGGCTGTTGGACACGGTTGATTTCTCAGCGTGCGTGGCGCTGATGGTGCGCAGGTAGTAGGTGGTTTTGAGACCGCGCAACCAGGCCAACTTGTAAGTGTCGTCCAATTTTTTGCCAGACGCGCCAGACATGTAAATGTTGAGTGACTGTGCTTGGTCAATCCATTTCTGGCGACGTGCAGCAGCTTCCACAATCCATGTGGTTTCCACTTCAAAAGCGGTGGCGTACAGCGCCTTGATTTCTTGCGGCACACGGTCGATGGGGCGCAAGGAGCCGTCGAAGTGTTTCAAGTCCATGACCATGACATCGTCCCACAGACCCAAGCGTTTCAAGTCGCGCACCAGGTAGCTGTTGATGATGGTGAATTCGCCAGACAAGTTGGACTTGACGGACAAATTGCCAAAGCAAGGCTCGATACAGGCGTCCACACCAATGATGTTGGAGATGGTGGCTGTTGGCGCAATGGCCACGCAGTTGGAATTGCGCATGCCGTCTTTGGCAATTTTCTTGCGCAAAGCATCCCAGTCCATGGTGCTGCTGCGGTCCACTTCGACGTAGCCGCCGCGGGCTTGCTGCAGCATGTCCAAGGTGTCCAAAGGCAAGATGCCTTGGTCCCACAAGGAACCTTTGTAGCTGGAGTACTTGCCGCGCTCGGCTGCCAATTCGGTCGACGCCCAGTAAGCGTAGTAGCAGATGGCTTCCATGGACGTGTCGGCGAATTGCACGGCGTCTTGGGAGGCGTATGGCACACGCATTTGGTACAGCGCGTCTTGGAAGCCCATGAGACCCAAGCCCACAGGGCGGTGACGCATGTTGGAATCACGCGCTTTTTTGACCGCGTAGTAGTTGATGTCGATCACGTTGTCGAGCATGCGCATGGCCGTTTTGATGGTGCGCTGCAGTTTGGCGTGGTCAATTTGTTTGCCGTTGGGGCCGTCCATCAAGTGCTGTGGCAAGTTGACTGAACCCAAGTTGCACACCGCAGTTTCGGTGTCGCTGGTGTTCAGTGTGATCTCGGTGCACAGGTTGGAGGAGTGCACCACGCCGGCGTGCTGCTGGGGTGAGCGAATGTTGCAAGCATCTTTGAACGTGATCCAAGGATGACCTGTTTCAAACAACATGGACAGCATCTTGCGCCACAGGTCGTTGGCTTGGATGGTGCGGCTGGGTTTGATTTCGCCGGCTGCGGCTTTTTGTTCGTAGGCCACGTAGGCTTTTTCGAACTCAAGGCCAAACTTGTCGTGCAAATCGGGGCAGTCAGATGGCGAGAACAAAGTCCAAGTGCCTTTTTCCATCACGCGGCGCATGAACAGGTCGGGGATCCAGTTGGCGGTGTTCATGTCGTGCGTGCGGCGGCGGTCGTCGCCGGTGTTTTTGCGCAGTTCCAGGAACTCTTCAATGTCAAGGTGCCATGTTTCGAGGTAAGTACAGACCGCGCCCTTGCGTTTGCCGCCTTGGTTCACGGCCACGGCGGTGTCGTTGACCACTTTGAGGAAAGGCACCACGCCTTGGGATTCGCCGTTGGTGCCCTTGATGTGGCTGCCCAAAGCGCGAACGCGTGTCCAGTCATTGCCCAAACCGCCGGCAAATTTAGACAGCAAGGCGTTTTCTTTGATGGACTCATAGATGCCGTCGAGGTCGTCGGGCACGGTGGTGAGGTAGCAGCTGGACAGCTGTGAGCGCAAACCGGCGCTGTTGAACAGGGTGGGCGTGCTGGACATGAAGTCGAATGAAGACAGAACTTCATAGAACTCAATGGCGCGCGCTTCGCGGTCGGCTTCGTTCAGTGCCAGGCCCATGGCCACGCGCATGAAGAAAGATTGGGGCAACTCAATGCGTGTTTTACGCACGTGCAAGAAGTAGCGGTCATACAAAGTTTGCAGGCCGAGGTAATCGAATTGCAGGTCGCGCTCGGCTTTGAGGGCGGTGGCCAGCTTGCGCAAGTCAAATTGAAGGAGTTTTTCGTCGAGCAGGCCGTTGTCGACGCCTTTTTTGATGTAACCGGGGAAATAGTCAACATAGTGAGCGGCCATGTCTTTCAAGAGCACTTCCTTGCCCAAGACTTCTTTGGCAATGGTGTGCATCAGCAGGCGCGCTGTGACGTAGGTGTAGTCGGGGTCTTTTTCGATCAGTGTGCGGGACGCCAAGATCGAGGCTTTGTAAACCTCTTCCATGGGCACACCGTCGTACAGGTTGCGCATGGTTTCTGAGACGATGGGGTCGGGATGCACGTCTTTGCCCAAACCTTGGCAAGCATTGACGATCAGGCCTTGCAAATAGTTGACGTCGAGTGGCACGCGCTGGCCGCCATCCAAGACATGCAATGTGGGGTGTGCACTGACCGCGGCTTTTTCTTCTTTGACTTGGGCGCGTTCTTGGGTGCGGCGTTCACGGTAGAGCACGTAGGCGCGGGCCACTTCGTGGTTGCTGCTGCGCATCAGGCCCAGTTCAACTTGGTCTTGCACGTCTTCAATGTGAAAGGTGCCACCGCCGGGACGTGAGCGCATGAGCGCGCGAACCACGGTTTGGGTGAGGCCATCGACCACTTCACGAACGCTGGCAGAAGCCGCACCTTGTGTGCCATGAACGGCCAAAAATGCCTTCATGAGGGCCACGGCAATTTTGTTGGGTTCGAAGGGCACCACGGCGCCATTGCGGCGAATGATTTGGTAGTTGGCCAAAGCGTGGGTTGCCGCGGCAGATGCGGTGGATGCATCGCCAGCGCCCAAGAAGCCTTGGGGGTTCGATGTCGGATTTAGCTCAATTTGCATAGCGTTCTCGGTGGTCAATGTCAGTTCAAAATTCATGTTGACTGCAAGCGCGCTGGAAGGCGTTGTCTTTCAGTCAAACGGGGTCGTCAAAGTGGGGTGTTTTCTTGTTTTTCACCAGACCGTGTCTTTGGCGTTGGGACACTATATCTGGGGTCTGAGGTGAATTCAAGCCACTAGGGGTAGTGTACAGGCTCATCTGAGCCTTGAAAAAGATCTTGACAAAGTAGGCGGCACTTGTGCGGTGGAAAAGGCGCGAATTTGGGGCGCAAAATCGATGCCTTGGAATGCGCATCAAATCAGTCTGTTTGAATGACGAATGAGGACTGGTGCGCTTTGGCTTGCATTTGCTTGCGCAAGGCCTTGCAAATCCATGCATCAGCTGCGGTCGGCTCTTTTGAAGAGGGACGTGGCGCGCGTGCTTGGTGCAAAAAAAGAGCCTGAAAGGCTCGAAAAAATATTTTTAAAAAATAGAAAATATTTTCAAAATTCGGGAAAGTACTGAGGCGGCCATGCGACATTTTTTTGCAACAAAGACCAGTCAAATCCTGGTCCTGGATCGTTTTTGCGACCCGGGGCAATGTGCTCGTGACCCGCAATGTGTGCAATCGGATACTGCTGGCCCAAAGCTGTGCTGAGCAAGGCCAGGCTCGTGTATTGCGCCGCTTCAAACGTTTGGCCTTCTAAACCTTCCAGTTCAATGCCGATGGAGTCGTCATTGCAATTGCTGCGACCTCGGTAATGGGATGCACCCGCGTGCCAGGCGCGGTCGTTGCAGCTGACAAACTGCCAGACCTTGCCGCTGCGCTCAATGAAGAAATGCGCAGACACCTCTAAGCCCCGAATGCTTTGAAAGTAAGGGTGGGCATCCCAGTTGAGCTGGTTGGTGAACAATTGTTGGACGGCTTGGGTGCCGTATTCACCCGGCGGCAAGCTGATGGAGTGCACCACGATCAGGTCAATCTGCGCTGTCGACGGGCGGGGGCCAAAATTGGGTGATTCGCATTTTTCAGCGGCTTGGCACCAGCCGTTTTGCCAAAGGTCAAAGTGCATGGTGAAGTCAGTGCTGCGTATCGGCGGCGTCTTGGCAATGTGCGGGGGAGCAGTAGTGGCCTCGCTTGCCTTGCACCATGTCGGCGGCCGGCATGTGCACACCACATTGAAGGCATGCTTGCATGGGGCTGGGCGTTGCATTGACAGGCCCTTGCGGCGTGGCTTTGCCAGTGCTTGTGCTGGATTGGGCCTGGCGTTCGTTCAAGGCGTTCAGCCGGTTGCGACGCCACAACCAAACGGCAAACAAAATCGTCAGTAAAAACAGCAGTGCTTTCAAAGGCTGCGTTCCAGAATGACTTCTAAGACAAAGCGCGAACCGGTGTAGGCCAACAGCAACAGGCCCGCGCCGGCATAAAGCACGCGAACCGCGCGGCGACCTCGCCAACCCCATTGGGAGCGACCGACCAGCAACACGGCAAAGGTGATCCAAGACAAGAAGGAGAACACTGTTTTGTGGTCCCACTTCAAGCGGGCCCCAGCGGCGCCATACAGATGTTCACCAAACACCAAACCTGCGATGAGGGTGAGCGTGAGCAGCACAAAGCCCAGCCACACAAAACGGAACATCAAGCGCTCAAGGGTGAGCAGCGGCAAGCCGCTTTCGTTGTCATTGCCCAATCGAATTTGTTTTTCAGCATGTGTCATGAGGGCCGCATGAATGACCGCTGCGGCAAACATGCCGTAAGACGCAATGCCCAGTGCCCAGTGAAGAGGCAGCCAAAAACTGTTGGACGCTTGAAGCGCTTGACCCGGAAAGTACCAGGCCAACATGACTGCGGCACTGCCAAGTGCTGCCATGGCCCAACGCGCTCTGAGCTGAGGGAAGTACTGGCTTTCGACCGCATAGGCGGTGAGTACCCACCAGACCGTGACGGACAACGCAGGCGCAAAGCCAAAGCGAGGCGTTTCGGCCCAAAAGCCTAAACCCAAGCTGCTGCCATGCAAAATCCAAGCGAGCCACAGATAGCGGCGTGCCAAGCTGGGCCCCATGCGATCTGCCACGACAGCAGGAATGGCATAAGCGATGGCGGTTAAAAGCGTCAACCACATCGCTAGTTCAGAGGGACTGGCTAAAATCATGCTTCCTAGTTTAGCGTTTTGAGTCCTTGCAATCTGGCAAAGCACTTAAAACCTAACGGTTTATGAGAAATTTTCCCTATGGCTTCCGCCCTCACCGACAAACTCTCGCAACTTGTTAAGCAAATCAGCGGTCAAGCGCGCATCACCGAGTCCAATGTCACGGACATGCTGCGTGAGGTTCGCATGGCCTTGCTGGAAGCCGACGTGGCTTTGCCAGTGGTGCGCGACTTCATTGCGCGTGTCAAAGAAAAAGCGCTGGGTCAAGAAGTCTTAGGCTCCTTGAAACCAGGACAAGCGTTGGTGGCCATCGTCAACCGCGAGCTGGCCGCCACCATGGGCGAGGGGGTGGCCGACATCAATTTGGCAGCGCAACCGCCCGCGGTCATTTTGATGGCCGGTTTGCAAGGCGCGGGTAAAACCACCACCACCGCCAAATTGGCCAAGCACCTGATCGAGAAACGCAAGAAAAAAGTGCTGACGGTGTCGGGTGACGTGTACCGTCCTGCGGCCATTGAGCAGTTGAAAACCGTCACGGCCCAAGCGGGTGCCGAATGGTTTCCCAGCACGCCCGACCAGAAGCCCTTGGACATTGCACGTGCTGCCATTGATTACGCCCGTAAGCATTTCTTTGATGTGCTGTTGGTCGACACGGCCGGTCGTTTGGCCATTGACGAAGCGCTCATGGCCGAGATTCGGGAATTGCATGCCGCCTTGAATCCGGTTGAAACCTTGTTTGTGGTCGATGCCATGCAAGGTCAAGATGCGGCCAACACCGCCAAAGCCTTCAAAGATGCCTTGCCTCTCACGGGCATTGTGCTGACCAAGATGGATGGCGATTCGCGCGGTGGTGCGGCCTTGTCGGTGCGTCAAATTACCGGCGCGCCCATCAAGTTTGCCGGTACCAGCGAAAAAATCGATGG
>CALEYZ010000034.1 GCA_937928195.1 uncultured Limnohabitans sp. | reverse complement strand
ACAGTTCACGGCTAGAGCCGATGTCCAACACGCGCACGGTTTCGCCGTACTTCTCGCCGAACAACATCATGGCGCCGGTTTTTTGCGCGGACTCAATGTCCATCACGCGGGCTTGCGTGGCGGGGTTGGCCCAAATTTCTTTGTTCACTTTGGCTTCAATGGCCAAGATTTGTTCGTCGGTGATGGGCGCGTTGTGTGCAAAGTCAAAACGTGTTCGCTCTGCATTCACCAAGGAGCCTTTTTGTTGCACGTGGTCGCCCAGCACTTCGCGCAGGGCTTTGTGCATCAAGTGTGTGGCCGAGTGATTGCGCACGGTGGCCGCGCGCACGTCGGTGTTCACCTGAGCCTGCACTGCATCGCCCACTTTGAGGCTGCCTTCCAACAACACGCCATGGTGACCAAACACATCGGCCTTGATCTTCAAGGTGTCGGCCACTTCAAACTTAGCGCCTGCTGTTTGCAACAAGCCTTGGTCGCCCACTTGGCCACCCGACTCTGCATAGAAAGGTGTGGTGTCCAACACCACCACGCCGTTTTGACCGGCTTTGAGTTCTGTAGCGGGCGTGCCCTCCACATACAGCGCCAACACTTTGGCGGTGGCTTGCAGTTCGTCGTAACCCACGAAGGTGTTGCCCGCGCCGGTGTACTCCAAGGCGCGGTCCATTTTGAATTTGCCGGCCGCACGAGCTTGGGCTTTTTGACGTTCCATGGCGGCGGCAAAGCCGGCCTCGTCCACACTCAAATCGCGCTCGCGGCAAACGTCGGCAGACAAGTCCAAGGGGAAGCCGTAGGTGTCGTGCAATTTGAAAGCCACCTCACCGGGCAACACTTTGACGCCGCCTTCCAGCGCTGCGTCCAAAATTTGCATGCCCACTTCCAAGGTTTCAAAGAAGCGCTCTTCTTCAGCCTTCAAGATGTCGGTGATGCGTTTTTCTTGTGAGGCCAGGCTTGGATAAGCCGCGCCCATCAACTTCACCAGGTCGGGCACCAGCTTGTGGAAGAACGGTGTTTTTTGACCCAGCTTGTAACCATGGCGAATGGCGCGGCGCACGATGCGGCGCTGCACATAACCACGGCCTTCGTTGCTGGGCACCACGCCATCGCTCACCAAGAATGCGGTGGCGCGAATGTGGTCGGCAATCACACGCAATGATTTGTTTTCCAAATCGGTGCAGCCTGTTTCGCGGGAGGCGGCTTTGATCAGCGAATCGAAAATGTCGATTTCGTAGTTGCTGTGCACGTGCTGCAAAATGGCGGCCAAGCGCTCGAGGCCCATGCCGGTGTCCACGCAAGGTGCTGGCAAATTCTTCACGCTGCCGTCGGGCTGCATGTCAAATTGCATGAACACGTTGTTCCAAATTTCAATGTAACGGTCGCCGTCTTGCTCAGGGCTGCCGGGAGGGCCACCTGGAATTTCGGGGCCGTGGTCATAAAAGATTTCAGAGCAAGGACCGCAAGGACCGGTGTCGGCCATCATCCAGAAATTGTCGGACATGTAGCGTCCGCCTTTGTTGTCACCGATGCGCACCACGCGCTCGGGGGGCAGGCCAATTTCTTTCGTCCAAATGTCGTAGGCTTCATCGTCTTCGATGTAGACGGTGGCCCACAATTTGTCGGCGGGCAATTTGTAAACTTGTGTGAGCAGTTCCCAGGCCCACTTCAGGCTGTCGCGCTTGAAGTAGTCGCCAAAGCTCCAGTTGCCCAACATTTCAAAGAAGGTGTGGTGACGTGCGGTGTAACCCACGTTTTCCAAGTCGTTGTGCTTACCTCCCGCGCGCAAGCAAGCTTGGACCGACGCTGCGCGCACATAGCTGCGTTTGTCGGTGCCCAAGAACACGTCCTTGAATTGCACCATGCCGGAGTTGGTGAACATCAAGGTGGGGTCGTTGCCGGGAACCAAGGGGCTGGACGCCACCACGGTGTGACCTTTTGACGCAAAAAAGTCGAGGAAGGTTTTGCGAATCTCAGCAACAGAAATAACAGGTGTGCTCATGACAGTGGCATCTTTATGGCTACGCCTTCTAGGGAAGACGCGAACAGGACAACCAGGGCGCGGGAATGCCGCCTTGGGCGTAACTTTCCATTATAAGATTGCAGACACAGCGAAAAGCGCCCCAATACCTCTCGGAGACCTCCATGGACATGAAAACATCCCCTTTGGCCCTGTTGAAGGACCCCACCCTGCTCAAAACCGACGCATTGGTCAATGGCCAGTGGGTCAAAGGCAGCAGCCGTTTTGATGTCAATGACCCCGCCACAGGTGCCAAATTGGCCGACGTGGCCAACTTGGGCGCCCAAGATGCAGAGGCCGCCATTGCAGCGGCCAATGCCGCCCTGCCGGCTTGGCGCAGCAAAACCAGCAAAGAGCGCAGCATTTTGCTGCGCAAGTGGTACGACTTGCTGATGGCCAATGTGGAAGACTTGGGCCGCATCATGACGGCCGAGCAAGGCAAGCCTTTTGCAGAGGCCAAAGGCGAGGTGATGTACGGCGCCAGCTTTGTGGAGTGGTATGCCGAAGAGGCCAAACGCGTGAATGGCGAAACGCTGCCCCAATTTGACAACACCCGTCGCTTGTTGGTTTTGAAACAACCCATCGGTGTGTGCGCCGCCATCACGCCTTGGAATTTCCCCTTGGCCATGATCACCCGCAAGGTGGCGCCGGCCTTGGCGGCCGGTTGCACGGTGGTGATCAAACCCGCCGAACTCACGCCTCTCACCGCATTGGCTGCCGGTGAACTGGCCATTCGCGCAGGCATTCCTGCAGGTGTGATCAACTTGCTCACCGCCGATTCCGACAACAGCATTGCGGCTGGCAAAGTGTTTTGTGCAAGCGACATCGTGCGCCACATCAGCTTCACGGGCAGCACCGAAGTGGGTCGCATCTTGATGGCGCAATCGGCACCCACCGTGAAAAAACTCTCGCTTGAATTGGGAGGCAATGCGCCCTTCATCGTGTTTGACGATGCCGACATCGACAGCGCCGTAGAAGGCGCCATGGCCAGCAAGTACCGCAACGCAGGACAAACCTGCGTGTGTGCCAATCGCATCTACGTTCAAGCGTCTGTGTACGACACGTTTGTGCAAAAGTTTGCGGCCAAAGTGAAAGCCTTGAAAGTGGGCAATGGCTTTGAAGACGGCGTGGTGCAAGGCCCGCTGATTGAGCCTGCCGCTTTGGAGAAAGTTTCGCGTCACGTGGCCGATGCCAAAGCCAAGGGCGGTGTGGTGTTGGCAGGCGGCAATGCGTTGAACGGCCAGTTCTTTGAACCCACCGTCATCGGCAATGCCACCGCCGACATGTTGTGCGCGCGCGAAGAAACCTTCGGCCCCTTCGCACCGGTCTTCAAATTCACAACCGAACAAGAAGCCATCGATGCGGCCAACAACACCGAGTTTGGTTTGGCCAGTTATTTCTACAGCCGCGACGTGGGCCGTATTTTCCGTGTCAGCGAAGCTTTGGAATACGGCATGGTGGGCATCAACGTGGGCATCATTGCCACAGAGCACGTGCCCTTTGGCGGCGTGAAGCAATCGGGCTTGGGCCGCGAAGGCTCACACCACGGCATGGAAGAGTACCTCGAGATGAAGTACTTGTGCATGGGCGATATTTTGAAGTGATTTAAAAAATCAGCTTCACGCCAGTTTTGCTTTGCAAGACTTCTTGCGTCACACCAGGTGCCATCTCAACAACCTTCAAGCCTTCGGGCACCACGTCCATCACAGCCAAGTCGGTGATGATGCGATCGACCACGCCCACGCCTGTTAGAGGAAGCGTGCACTGGGGCAAGATTTTCAAATCTTCAGTGCCGTCTTTTTTCTTGGCCACGTGTTCCATCAAAATGATGACGCGCTTCACGCCTGCCACCAAGTCCATGGCACCACCCATGCCCTTGACCATCTTGCCTGGAATCATCCAGTTGGCCAGGTCACCCTTTTCGCTCACTTGCATGGCACCCAAAATCGACAAGTTGATTTTGCCGCCACGGATCATGGCAAAGCTGTCGTGGCTGCCAAAGATTGACGAGCCCTTGATGGTGGTCACGGTTTGCTTGCCCGCGTTGATGAGGTCGGCATCGACTTCATCTTCGTTGGGGAATGGGCCAATGCCCAACATGCCGTTTTCAGATTGCAGCCACACTTCAATGTTGCTGGGCACATGGTTGGCCACCAAAGTGGGAATACCAATGCCCAAGTTCACATAGAAGCCGTCTTGCAGTTCGTGGGCCGCGCGAGCCGCCATTTGGTCTTGATTCCAGCTCATGCTCAGACTCCTGCTTTCTCGGTGATGGTGCGTTTTTCAATGCGTTTTTCGGGGTGCTTGTTGAGCACCAAGCGGTGCACGTAAATGCCGGGCAAGTGCACTTGGTCGGGCAGCATGGCACCGGTTTCCACAATCTCTTCGACTTCCACAATGCACACCTTGCCGGCCATGGCCACTGCGGGGTTGAAGTTGCGGGCCGTGAGGCGGAATTGCAAGTTGCCCGATTTGTCGGCGCGCCAGGCTTTGACCAAGGACACGTCGGGCACCAGTGAGCGCTCCATGACGTAGGTTTCGCCATCAAATTCACGCAGCTCTTTGCCGTCGGCCACCACAGTGCCCACGCCTGTTTTGGTGAAGAAGGCTGGAATGCCTGCACCGCCGGCGCGCAGCTTTTCAGCCAAGGTGCCTTGAGGGGTGAATTCCAATTCCAATTCACCTGCCAAGAACTGGCGCTCGAACTCTTTGTTCTCACCCACGTAGGATGAAATCATTTTTTTAATCTGACGTGTTTCAAGCAACTTGCCCAAACCAAAACCGTCGACACCGGCATTGTTGGAAATGGCCGTGAGGTTTTTGCAGCCTGAGTCGCGCAGCGCGTCGATCAGGGCTTCAGGAATACCGCAGAGGCCAAAGCCACCCACAGCCAGCAGTTGACCGTCTGCCACGACACCTTTCAGTGCCTCGGCGGCCGAGGGGAAAATCTTGTTCACAGGGTTCTCCTTAGAGGGGAAGACTTAAAAAAGCATTAGTGTAAGGGGTGAATAGAATCAGAAAACTGACAAGGATCACCATGACCACCCCTGCCAACGCCGCCAAACCCCAGCGCTACCCCGCCCCCGAGCTGCAAGACCTGCCCGAAGACATCCGCACCAAGATCTTGGAAGTCCAAGAAAAAGCCGGCTTTGTGCCCCAGGTTTTCTTGGCCTTTGCCCGCCGCCCAGCCGAGTGGCGCGCGTTTTTTGCATACCACGACGCCCTCATGGTGCCCGAGTCAGTGGGCCGCACCAGCAACTTGACCAAGGGTGATCGCGAAATGATCGTCACCACCACCAGCGCCGCCAACAACTGTTTGTACTGTGTGGTGGCCCACGGCGCCAT
>CALEYZ010000033.1 GCA_937928195.1 uncultured Limnohabitans sp. | reverse complement strand
ATCTGACGTATGGTGGTGTCTGGCGACATGGTGATTGGTTGCGCATTGGTGCTGCCGATCAAGGCAAGAACGGCGGAGAAGGTTGCGTGATTTTTGGCCGCAGTGATGCCACCATCAACCGACACGGTTTGCGCATGGGCACCAGCGAGCTCTACAGCGCGGTTGAAGCCTTGCCCGAAGTGATCGACAGCATGGTGGTTGATTTGGAATACTTGGGCCGCGAAAGTTACATGCCTTTGTTTGTGGTGTTGCGCTCCGGTTTGCAATTGACGCAAGACTTGAAAAACACTTTGAACAACGCGATCAAAACCGCCTTGAGTCCGCGCTTTATTCCCAATGAAATTTTCCAAGTGGCTGAAATTCCACGCACGCTCTCCGGCAAAAAACAAGAGCTCCCCATCAAGAAATTGATGTTGGGTCAACCCTTGGAAAAAGTGGTGAACAAAGACGCGATGGCCAATCCGGCGTGTTTAGATTGGTATGTTGAATTGGCTCAACAACACTTGGCCAAAACGGCATGACATGAAAAAAGCCAGTGTGGCAACACACTGGCTTCATCTCTATTGCAACGCGCTTAAAGCGCAATGACACATTAGTTTTTGTGCAGATCGGCGTTCAAGCTGCCCCAGCTTTCAGTGCGGGGAATGGCTTGCACAGCACCTGTTTGTGAATCGCGGCGGAACAAGATGCCGTTGCGACCCGACAACTCGCGCGCTTTCACAATGCTGCCATCGGGCATCTTCACGCGTGTGCCGCCGGTCACGTAGCAACCCGCTTCCACCACACAGTCGTCGCCCAAGGAAATGCCAATGCCAGAGTTGGCGCCCAGCAAACAACGCTTGCCCACAGAGATGACTTCTTTGCCACCACCCGACAAGGTGCCCATGATGGATGCACCACCGCCCACATCACTCTGATCATCAACCAACACGCCCGCACTGATGCGGCCTTCCACCATGGAGGCACCCAAAGTGCCTGCATTGAAGTTGCAGAAACCTTCGTGCATGACGGTGGTGCCAGAAGCCAAGTGTGCACCCAAGCGCACGCGGTCTACGTTGGCGATGCGAACACCGGATGGCACCACGTAGTCGGTCATGTAGGGGAACTTGTCCACGGCTTTGACATCAAACACCACACGTGCTGCGCGCGCGCGCAAACGTGCGTCTTGCAATTGGTCCAACGGGCAAGGGCCCATGGATGTCCAGGCGACATTGGCCAACAAACCAAAGATGCCCGTGACGTTGGCTTGATGGGGTTTGATCAAGCGATGGCTGAGCAAATGCAAACGCAAGAAGACATCGTGAGTGTCTTTGGGTGGCTCTGCCAAAGTGGCGATGCTGGTTTTAACGGCCACCACATTCACGCCGCGCAACTCGCAGGTGCCAAGGGCTTTGATGAAAGACTCGCCCAAGTGCGTGCGTGCATCGGCTTCACTCAATACTTGGCTGCCGTTTTCTTTCACGCCTTCGGCCAGCTGAGGTGCTGGGTACCAAGTGTCTAAAACAGAACCGTCTTTGGCCAATGTGGCCAAACCGTAAGCAATGGCGCCGCTTTGAATCATGGGTGGGGTTTGCATTGATGTACTCCGCGAAATGACACGAACCTGTCGTGCGTTATAAAAAATCAAAACCGAGATTATCGGGCTTTGTGAATGACTTTGTTTTTATTGCAGCTCAGCCAATGCAATGCGCTCTTGTTTGAGCCATTCATCTTGGGTGTTTTTGAAACCCCAGCGCATTTGCTGTTGCTGCCAATCCAGTTCGATCAAGGCAAAGTGATTTTGGGTAACCAAGTTACCGATGCGATTCGGGCCAGCCTCCTTGGCGTCTTGCCAAGCGTGTGTCATGCCGCTCGACGTCATTTCGTAGAGCGGATACAAATTGGGTGAGGTGCTTTTGTAGATGGCGCCAATGTGGCGGTCGCCAGACAACAAAACAACGCCCTTGGCGCCTGTACGCTGAATCAGTTGGCGCAGTTTTGCTTGTTCGAGTGGCAAGTTGTGCCAGCCTTCCCAGCCATGACCTTCAACCACCATTTGTACGCCAGAAACAATCAAACGAAGGTCCGCCGGTGTTTGAAGTTGTTGCGCCAACCATGCCCATTGGGCCTCACCCAGCATGGTTTTAGAGGGGTCTGAGTCTGGCAAATAGCGCTCTTTGCCAGGTGCATCGCGTTGGTCGGTTTTGCGCAGTGCAGACCTGAAGGAGCGTGTGTCAAGCAAGATCACTTGAACGCGTTGTCCCGCTTTGCCAAATGTCATGGCATGGTAGAGCCCGTCGCGTGAACGACGAGGATCGTTGGCTGGCAAGCGCCAGAAATCGAGGAAGGCATTTTTAGACGCCTGCTTGTGGGGAAAGTCTGCGCCGCCATCGTTCAGGCCCATGTCGTTGTCGTCCCAGATGGCCACATGTGCAATGCTGTCACGAAGTTTTGCAAAACCAGCTTGCGCCGCTTGCGTTGCATAGGCTTTTTCGAGCGCATCAAGTTGCCAAGGTTGACGATCTGCATAAACCGTATCGCCACCAAAAATAAACAAATCGGGTTGGTTGGCCAAGATGGCTTGCCAGATAGGCTGTGCTTTGTTTTGGTCAATGCATGAGCCAAACGCGATTTTTTGAATCTCGCTGGGCCACGGTGGTGTATTTCCCATTGTTGGGTTTGGCGGTGGCGTCAGGTTGGTGCATCCGCCCAGGCTTGCAAGCAAGGCGCCCAAAGCAGACGTTTGAAGCAGTTGTCGTCGGTCCATGGTTTCATTTTACGGGTAGGCCAATGACAGCAATTTGTCCCGAGACAGCGTTCGTGGCACGTGGGAAACGATGGCTTTGTGATTTATTCCGGGTAATATAATTTAATCCGGATATAATTCGGCCATGATTTCATCCTCAATTCATTTCATTGCCTTTGAAGGCAGTCGTTGTTTGGCACATGGCACCTTGGCCGAGGTCGCCTTGCAACTCAAGACGGCCACAGAAGCCAGGCCTTTGGCGCGCTTCATGGTGTTCAACGCAAGCAACAGTGAGCTCATCGATTTTGATCTTCGAGGTACGGCTGAGGAGATGCTGGCCCGTCTGGCACGGACACAGCCAGGTCTTGCATTGCAGTCTGCCGATACAAATGCCGTTTCAGCTGACGAGGTGATTAACCAGGTGAACGTGACCAAGTCCGGTCCAGGACGTCCCAAGTTAGGCGTGGTCGCGCGCGAAGTCACGCTATTACCGCGGCACTGGGCTTGGTTGTCCAGTCAACCCGGAGGAGCTTCTGTGGCGTTGCGCAAATTGGTGGAGCAAGCACGACGAGATGCGCAAGTTCATGACGAGCGCAGACTTTCGCAAGAGGCCAGTTATCGCTTTATGTCCGCCATGGCGGGCAGTCTGGAAGGCTTTGAAGAGGCGGCTCGCGCCCTCTTTGCGGCAGACCGTGCGAAGTTCGATGGCTTGATTGCGACTTGGCCTTCAGACATTCAAATGCATTTGCAACATCTGGCGCAACTGGCGTTGAAGCCCTTGGGTGAACCACTTCATGACAGGGTACAAGATGTTTCATAAATTGAGTCAAAAATTCCGCACGCGTGAAGCCGCCATGCCTTTCATCATGATGGCCGTTTTGATTGACATGGCCGCCATTGGCATCATCATTCCAGTGCTCCCCACCTTGGTTGGCAGTTTTGCAACCACACAAGCCGATCAAGCGTATTGGTATGGCGTGGTGGCGGTTGCGTTTGGTGTGTCCAACTTTTTAGCTTCGCCTGTGTTGGGAGCTCTGTCGGATCGATACGGCCGCCGGCCCGTGCTGTTGCTTGGTTTCATGGGGCTGGGTGTGAGCTTCTTTGGCACGGCCATGTCCACGTCACTTTGGGGTTTGATGCTTGCGCGCACTTTGGGCGGCGCCATGCAGGCCAATGTGGCCATTGCCAATGCCTATGTGGCTGACATTTCGGTACCGGAGCAGCGTGCCAAAAGGTTTGGCTTGTTGGGTGCCATGATGGGCTTGGGCTTCATCATCGGCCCCGTGGTGGGCGGTTTGCTGGGTGACGTCAACTTGCACTTGCCGTTTTATCTGGCGGGTAGTTTGACGCTGCTCAATTTGCTCTATGGCTATTTTGTTTTGCCTGAATCATTGCCTCTGGCCCAGCGCAAGGCGTTCAGTTGGCGGGCGGCCAATCCTGCAACGTCATTGCATCAATTAGGACAACTCAAAGGTGTCGGCCCTTTGGTGGGTGTGGTTGCTTTCAGTGGGCTTGCACAGTTTGTGCTGTACACCGTGTGGGTGCTCAACAACAGTTTCAAATTTGGTTGGGGGCCGCGTGAGAACGGTTGGTCGCTGGCGGTGGTCGGCATTGTTGCCGTGTTGGTGCAAGGGGTGCTGATGGGGCGCTTGCTGAAGCGGTTTTCCCCTCAAAAACTTGCCATCATGGGCCTGATTTCATCCGCCATCTCTTACACCCTGTGGGGCGCGGCAACCCAAGGGTGGATGATGTACGCGGTGATTGTGTTCAATTTACTTGGTGGCACGGTCAGCGCCTCCGTGCAAAGTCTGATTTCATCTGCCGCTGATAGCAAGAGCCAAGGCCGAACCATGGGGGCCGTCAGTTCTCTGAATGGCTTGATGGCCGTGTTGGCCCCAATGCTCGGGGCGCCGCTGTTGGGCCTGGTCTCTCATTACCCGCAAGGTGATTGGCGCATTGGCGCACCGTTCTTTTTTTGTGCGGTTTTGCAATTGGTCTCCTTGTACTTGGCCATCTTGCATGTGCAAAGGCACCGTCGTCGTCAATTGGCAGCTTTTGCCAAATGAGTCGTGCCACATGCTTGCAAGGCGACGCTTGCGCGCCAAGGTGGGCTTGCAGTGAAAATTTGTACGAGCTGGATATTTTGCGACTGTTCAGTTCACGCTTTTAGGTCCCTCGCTAAAATGCCTGCATGAACACTGCTGCTGCGCCGCTCAAAAAATCATTCAAAGCTCAAATGCTAGAAGCCAGAGAACAAGCCATCACGGCATCAGTCAACCGACTGCTCTCTGAAAAAGGCTTTGATGCCATGACGGTGGACGAGGTGGCTGCTGAGGTGGGCATTGCCAAGGCCAGCCTTTACAAACACTTCAGCAGCAAGGAAGAGTTGGCATGTGCCGCCATGGTCCAGGCGATGAAAAAAGCAGAGGTGTTTCTGGCGGACTTGAATCAGTCAGACATTGACGGCAGTACGGCCTGTGTGTCACTGAACAAACTCATGGCCACGACCCGTTGGGTTTTGCAATTGAAGCTGGCCGGTGAAATGCCCACACTGCCCAGTCAAAACTCAAGCCTACGGGCCAGCTTGATGGCAAGCAGGCCTTACATGGACGGTTTGATGAAAGTCAGTGAACTGCTGGGTGCTTGGATTGTCCAAGCGCAGCAAGAAGGCTTCATCAATGCCGTACTGCCACCTCTGGCTGTGCTCTACACCATTTATGCAAGAGCATGTGACCCTGTGGTGGAGTTTCTGAAAATGAGCGAGCTGCACACCGATGAAGAGATCATTGAGATCATCATGACCACCTGTTTTGAGGGGCTGAATGCCCGCGCATGCTGAGGCATTCGACGCAGGCAATCTGTCAAGTGCCCACACGCCAGATTTTTTGTGCTTCAAACGCAAGTTGCTCATTCTTGCGCGCATAACCCAATGGATTGGCGACCACGCGACAGCCGTTGTGCACGTAGTCATGCGCACAGTGCAAATGGCCATGCAACCACCAGTCAGTTTGAGGCAGCAAGTGGTCCAAGGCATTGCAAAAGCCAGCGGTGCCAGGCGTTAAACCATAGCGTGGATCGGCACTTTTCAAGCTGGGTGCAAAATGCGTCACAACCACGGTTGTGCCCTCAAAAGGTTCTGACAATGCTTGGGCCAGCCATGCCTGATCGGCCTGTGCTTGTGCTCTGACGGCGTCCGATAAAAAAGCTTCGCCTTTGAAGGTGGTGCCAGTTTTTCGCAAATAAAAATTGGCGGCACGTTCTGCTTTTTCGCGTGCTTTGAGTTGTTGGGTCAGTGGTCCTTGTTGCGGCACCAAGGCCTCAAAGTCACTCCACAAAGTGCAACCGATCAGGCGCACGTCATTCAGAATCAATACGCGTTGATGCAGCCATGTGATCTCCAATCGTTCACAGGTTTCTTGCAAACGTTGATGGGCTTCTTCAAAGGGCATGCCATCGTATTCGTGGTTGCCAGGCACGAAGAAAACAGGCACAGGCCAAGCGGCCAAATCTTTGCGCGGAGAGAATCGGGCCAAACCAAAATCTGTGTCTTGTTGTGTGATCAACATGGAGCCGGTTTGGTATGAGCCGATGTCGCCCGCCAAGATCAGCACGTCTGCCGCAGGTGCAAATTCAGGCACAAAATGCGGATGGGTTTCCAGATGCAAATCCGACAGCAATTGAATGTTCATCATCTGCCCAGTCCGTCGAAAGCATCGTGTGCAATGTTGATCAGCAAGTCTCGCAACCACACATGGTCGCTCTGTGCATGTTTGCGCCGATGCCACAGAGCGTCCACGTGCAAGGTAGGCACCTTGAATGGCAAGTCGCACAAAAACAACTCTTCTGAAATGCCGGTGGTGGGTACAAAGTGGCGTGGCAAGACAGTGAGCAAATCGGAGTTCACCACCATGCGACCTGCTGTGAAAAACTGATTGACGGTCATCACCACCCGGCGCTGTTTACCAATCGAAGCCAAAGCCTCGTCAATGAAGCCATAGGGACGGCCCGAAAAGCTCACCAACAAATGGCGTGCATTGCAAAAATTGTCCAAGCTGATATTGGCTTGCGCCAACGGATGGCCCTTGCGCATCACACACACATACTCACCGTCGTACAAGCGGTGATGTTCAAAGGCCATGGCCTCACCGCTTTGGGCTCTGGCGGTCAAGTCCGCCAAGACCGCCGGAAAATAACCCAATGCCAAATCGACCCCACCGTTTTCTAGCAAGGCTCTGGGATCGCGAGTTGTAAGTGGCAATACGCGGACAGAAATGTTGGGTGCTTGATGCTCCAACTTTTGTGCCAAGCCGCCCATTAACTCTGCCGCGGTAGCGTCTGCCATGGCCAACACAAAAGAGTTGCGTGCCTCTTTGGGCACAAAGTGTTGCGGTACCAATGCAGCTTGCAGTTGGTCCAATGCTTCTCTCACATTGGGCCACAGCGTCAAGGCAAAGGGTGTGGGCGCAATGCCATGCCCGTCGCGTCGCACCAAATCATCGCCCAAAGTTTCACGCAAACGGCGCAAGGCATTGCTCACGGCCGGTTGGGTGATGGACAAATTGCGCGCAGCCTTGGTCAAGCTGCGCTCGGCCATGACCTCGTCAAAGACACGGAGCAGGTTCAGGTCCAGGGTGCGGAAATTGGTCTGTATGGCTTCAATCATTTCCGTTATGAATGAGATGCATCATGAATATAAAGTTGAACAATATCAGAGTAAACCCTATGATGCAAGTCATGGTCAGCTGAAAAGTGAGTTTTTCATTGCAGACAGACCCCTGGAACCCACAATCTCTTTTGAGGAAACGTCATGAACCACAATTTTGTTCACTTAGAGTACCCCTTGACCCACCCCGGCGTTGATCGCGCTGAAAAAGTGGTCAGCAATTTCAAACGTCTGAGCGACACGTTCAGTCCTACACGTACCCTGGCTGTCATGTTGTTGGCTGCCGTGGTGGCCGCGTTCATTGTGGTGGCCGATCAAATGATCGACACTTGGGCAGAAGGCCACCTCTTGGCCGCCTGGGTGGCACTGTGGGCTGTGGCTTTTGCAGCGGTTGGCTTGTTTGCAGGTGTTTCTAAAACTGTGGCCATTCAGTTGAAATCTGGGTTGGACCGCTGTGCCGCCAACATGGCACAGCGTCGCTCAGATGAACGCCTCTGGGCCATTGCGCAAACCGATGCGCGCTTGATGTCTGATTTGCAAATCGCCATGTCCCGCAGCGACGAAGAAGCGCTGTTGGGTGAAAGCAGCACACAACGCCGCGTCTCACGTTTGTTGCGTCAACGTCAGTTTTACATCTGATGCCACAAGTCCAGGTTCAGCATGATTGGACCGGGCTTTGAGACCAACCTCCTTCGGGATGTTTTTTTACGCCTCGGTGTCAGCGTCAGTCAGAAGGGCTTTTTTCGAAGCCAAGTAAATACCCGGCAATATCATGGCGGCACCCATGGCATGGTGCCAGCCCAAGGTCTCCCCTAGGAACAGCCAGGCCACCAAACTGCCATACAAAGGACCCATGTAAAGGCTGGCTGCGACTCGACTGGCGCCCAAGGTTTTTTGACAAAATCCATAAGCCCAGTAAGCGCCCACTCCTGGGAAAATTGCTGCAGAAACAACAAGGATGCTGGCCATTGGGCTCCATGCCGCATGAGGCATGGTCAGCCACTCGGTCAATGCAAAAGGTAGCAACACCAAACTACCACCCAAGCAAGTGGCAGCCAATCGTGCTGTTGAACTCAAAGGGCTGGACCATTTTTTCAGCAGCAAAGCATAAGCGGCCCACGACACCATGGCGATCACTATCAAGCCATCGCCCAATACCCAGACCACTTGGGACAAGGCGGCCCATTGACCTTTCACCACCACGTGCAAGACACCCAGCAAGGCCAACACGACGCCAAAGCCTTGTCGCCAAGAGAAGCTTTCTTTCAGTCCGATCACTGCGCCCAAAGTGATCAACACGGGTGATGCGGCATAGATCAGCGCAATGTTGATGGCGGTGGTGGTTTCAGCGGCCCAGTACACCCAGGCGCCACAAATGAGCATGCCCAGACTGCCCAAGGCCAAGTATTGAGGCCAAGCTTTGAGGGTGCTGTGGCGCTCTCGCCAGAGTTCGGAGCGCGCAATCACCGCCAGAATGAGACCCGCCAAAAACCAACGGCCCAGTGCAAGCACATGCGGGCTGATGATGCCGGGCGCCGTTCTGGCCACCACGTAGTTCACCGACCACATGGCCGGTGTGAACCACAACAAAGCTTGCGCCAGTTTGAGGCGCGAGGCAGCGTTTGTCAGATCGCGGCTAAGCGCTGTTCCAACGCTGCCTTGGTATCGAGCAAAGCTTTGGGCATGTTGTAGGCCAACTGCTCAAAGTGCGTGGTGTGCAATTGCAACTCTTGCTGCCACGCGGCCTTGTCAATGCTGGTGACAGTTTTGAATTGGTCGGCGGTGAAGTTCAAACCGGTCCAGTTCAATTCGCCATAAGTTGGTGTGATACCGAACATGGTTTCCTGCCCTTGGGCTTGGCCCTCCAAGCGGTCGATCATCCATTTCAAAACACGCATGTTGTCGCCATAACCTGGCCAGACAAACTTGCCCGCTTCGTCTTTGCGGAACCAGTTGACACAGTAAATGCTAGGCAACTTGTGACCACCGGCTTGAATTTTGGCACCCACGTCCAACCAGTGTTGGAAGTAGTCGCTCATGTTGTAACCGCAGAAGGGCAACATGGCAAAAGGATCGCGGCGAACCACGCCTTGCGCGCCAAATGCGGCCGCTGTGGTTTCAGAGCCCATGGTGGCAGCCATGTAAACGCCTTCGGTCCAGTTGCGTGCTTCGGTGACCAAAGGCACGGTGGTGGAGCGGCGACCGCCAAAGATGAACGCGTCGATGGACACGCCTGCCGCATCGTCCCATGCTGTGTCGAGTGCGGGGTTGTTGGTGGCAGCGACGGTAAAGCGTGCGTTGGGGTGAGCCGCTTTGGCACCGGTGTCTTTGGCAATCTGAGGTGTCCAGTCTTTGCCTTGCCAGTCGATCAAATGATCAGGCAATTTGCCGGTGTCTTTTTCAATGCCTTCCCACCAGACATCGCCGTCATCGGTCAATGCCACGTTGGTGAAGATCACGTTTTTGTCCAAGCTGGCCATGCAGTTGGGGTTGGTGTGGTGGTTGGTACCTGGGGCCACGCCAAAGTAACCCGCTTCTGGGTTGATGGCCATCATCTTGCCGTTGGCTTGGGGTTTGATCCAAGCGATGTCGTCGCCAATGGTGGTGACTTTCCAGCCATTGAAACCCTCGGGTGGCACCAACATGGAGAAGTTGGTTTTGCCACACGCGCTAGGGAAGGCCGCAGCCACGTGGTACTTTTTGCCTTGAGGATTGGTCACACCCAAAATGAGCATGTGCTCTGCCAACCAACCTTGCTCGCGGCCCATGCTGGACGCGATGCGCAAGGCCAGGCATTTTTTACCCAACAAAGCATTGCCGCCATAACCCGAACCGTAAGACCAGATCTCACGTGTTTCTGGGTAATGAACGATGTACTTGACGGTTGGGTTGCAAGGCCAAGAGGTGGTGTCTTTGGCGCCATTGACCAAAGGTGCGCCAACGGTGTGCAAGCAAGGCACAAACTCACCATCGGTGCCAATGACATCAAACACAGCTTTGCCCATGCGGGTCATGAGTTTTTGGTTGACGGCCACATAGGCGCTGTCAGTCAATTCAATGCCAATGTGCGCAATGTGCGAGCCCAAAGGGCCCATCGAGAAAGGCACCACATACATGGTGCGACCTTGCATGCAGCCATCGAACAAAGGGTTCAATGTTTGGCGCATCTCTGCAGGTGCCATCCAGTTGTTGGTGGGGCCGGCGTTCTCTTTCTTTTCAGAGCAGATGTAAGTGCGGTCTTCAACACGGGCCACATCCGAGGGGTCTGAGCAAGCCAGAAAACTGCCAGGACGCTTGGCCGGGTTGAGCTTTTTGAAGGTACCACTGTCGACCAATTGTTGACACAGGCGGTCATATTCTTCTTCAGAGCCATCGCACCAGTAAACGTTGGCGGGTTTGCACAAGGCGGCCATTTCGGCCACCCAAGCAATCAGCTTGGGGTTTTTGACATACGTGGGTGTATTCAGGTTCAAGCCCTGCATCACGGGTGAGTTCATGGGAACAGCTCCAAAGTTTAAAAATCGTTTTTTGCAAGGGCCCTCGGAGACGAAAACGCTACGGAGATGGTGGACGACACTTGCAAAAAACGACCACAGGACGCGGAAATGCCTCCTTGGCTGGTGCACCTCAGACGACCATGTACCCGTCTTGTAACCAGACCTGAATTTTAGGGAGGCTGACCTGAATTGGGAATGACAAATTGCCGAATCGGCTCAAAATATATGCAAAACTTGCATAAAGTTGAGTTTGAACAGGTCGTGCCCTTAAGCGCGGCAGATTCTCAGCACGTCTTGGCCGTAGGCTTCTAGCTTTTTGGCGCCCAAGCCGCTGATGCCGTGGAGGTCTTCAGGATTTTGAGGTGCTGCAGCGGCAATGTGCGCCAAAGTGGCGTCATGAAAAATGACATAAGCCGGCAGGTTGTGCTCCTTGGCCACTTCGGCGCGCCACGCTTTGAGGTTGATGTAGCGCACCAAGGCGTCTTGGTTAAGGTTGGCGGCAGCAGGGCCTGGCGCTTGCGGCTTGCGACTGCGTTTCTCGGGTTTTTGACTTAAAGACTCGCGCAACTGAACGCTGACTTGCCCTTTCAAAACAGCACGCGATCCTTCCGTAAGCTGCAAGGTGTTGAAGACTTGCCCCTGAACATTCAAGGCGCCCATGGCGATCAGCTGGCGCAAGACGCCGCGCAATTGGATTTCACTGAACTCTGCGCCAATGCCAAAGGTGCTGAGCTGGGTGTGGCCATACTGTGTGACTTTCTCGGTGGCCTTGCCCCGCAAAATGTCCATGATGTGGCCGGCGCCGAAAGAAAAGCCACTGTGTTGTTCGGCGCGAAAAACGGTGGACAGCAGTTTGCGTGCTGCATCGGTGCCATCCCAAACGGCAGGCGGGTTTAAACAGTTGTCGCAATTGCCGCAAGGCTGGCTGGCTTCGTCAAAATAAGACAACAAGCGAACGCGTCGGCAATCGGTGGCTTCGGCCAAAGCCAGCAAGCCGTCCAGTTTGCCGCGCATGACTTGCTTGAAGTTTTCTTCTGCCGGACTCTCGTCGATCATGCGGCGCTGGTTCACCACATCTTGAAGACCGTAGGCCATCCAGGCATCCGCACGCAAGCCATCGCGACCCGCACGACCTGTTTCTTGGTAATAGCCTTCGATGTTTTTGGGCATGTCCAAGTGCGCCACAAAACGCACATCGGGTTTGTCGATGCCCATGCCAAACGCGATGGTGGCCACCATCACCAAACCTTCTTCAC
>CALEYZ010000032.1 GCA_937928195.1 uncultured Limnohabitans sp. | reverse complement strand
TGAAAGCCAACGAAATCGGCGGCCGCCACGGCCTGGGCATGAGCGACCAGATCGAAAACCGCATCATTGAAGCCAAGAGCCGCGGCATTTACGAAGCCCCAGGCTTGGCCTTGCTTTTCATCGCTTACGAGCGCTTGGTCACGGGCATCCACAATGAAGACACCATTGAGCAATACCGCGACAACGGCCGCAAACTGGGCCGCCTGTTGTACCAAGGTCGTTGGTTCGATTCACAAGCTTTGATGCTGCGCGAAACGGCGCAACGTTGGGTGGCACGTGCGGTCACTGGCGAAGTGACCATTGAACTGCGACGCGGCAACGACTATTCCATTTTGAACACCACATCGCCCAACCTCACCTACCACCCTGAGCGTTTGACGATGGAAAAAGGCGAGTCTACTTTCACGCCACTGGACCGCATTGGTCAACTCACCATGCGCAATTTGGACATTGTGGACACCCGCGCCAAGCTGGGCATTTATGCACAAACTGGTTTGCTGTCTTTGGGCGAAGGTGCCGAGATGCTCAAACTCGAGGGTGGCAAATAATCACCACTTGAAGCAAGTCGCTTCAACACAAAAGAGCCACTGTCAGTGGCTCTTTTTTTGTCTGAACATTGCTTTAAATCACAACGGGCTCGGGCTCAAGGCGAATGCCAAATCGCTCGTAAACGCTGGTTTGAATGGCTTTGGCCAAAGTCACCACTTCGCCGCCCGTTGCGCCGCCGCGATTCACCAACACCAATGCCTGCTTTTCGTAGACGGCGGCATTGCCCACACTCTTACCCTTCCAACCACACGCATCAATCAGCCACCCTGCGGCCAGTTTGATGGTGCCATCGGGCATGGGGTAATGAACCACTTTGGGATCGCGGGAGATGATGTCAGCGCATTGCTCGGGGGTCACCGTGGGATTTTTAAAGAAGCTTCCGGCGTTGCCCAAGACTTTGGGGTCGGGCAGTTTTTGCCGCCGAATGTCGCACACCCATTGGTAAATTTGTTGCGCGGACGGCTTGGAAATACCGGTCTCGGTCATTTTTCTTTCCAAGTCCAGGTAGCCCAGTACAGGCTTCCAAACCTTGGGCAAGTCAAAACGAACACGCAAGATCAAGGCACGCCCTGCCAAACCAATGCCATTCGGCCCACTGCTGGTATGTTTGAACACCGAGTCGCGGTAGCCAAAGGCGCACTGCCCAGCATTCAAGCTGAAGACTTGGCCAGTCACCAAATCGAGGGCATCTAAGGCGTGAAATCGGTCTTGCAACTCCACGCCATAAGCGCCGATGTTCTGCACTGGCGAGGCCCCCACGGAGCCCGGAATCAGGGCCATGTTTTCCAAGCCTGGCCAGCCTTGTTCCAAAGTCCATGTGACAAATTCGTGCCAGTTTTCGCCAGCACCCGCCTCCACAATCCAGGCCTTGTCGGTCTCGGAGACCAAGCGCTTGCCTGCAATTTCCATTTTGAGCACGCGGGGTTTGACATCGCCGGTCAGCACAATGTTGCTGCCACCGCCCAGTACGCAATGCCCTTCAGGGCAATTTTGCAAGTCTTTCTGCGCTGCCAAGGCATCTTCCTCAGAGCCAATGCGCACCAAAGACAGGGCCTTGGCCACAATGCCAAAGCTGTTGTAAGACTGAAGGGGTACGTTTCGGATCACGTTCATGGGAGAATTGTCGCATTCTCTTACTTGATTATTGAATCCCATGCCATCTTTTGACACCGTTTGCGAACCCAACCTGGTTGAAGTAAAAAATGCGGTTGACACCACCGCCAAGGAAATTGCCACCCGCTTTGATTTCAAGGGCACCTCGGCGGCCATTGAATTGAAAGACAAAGAAATTACCTTGTTCGGTGATGCTGACTTTCAGCTCACCCAAATTGACGAAGTGCTGCTCAACAAAATGGCCAAGCGCGGCGTCGATGTGCGTTTCCTCGACAAAGGTGACGTGCAAAAAATGGGCGGCGACAAAGTCAAGCAAGTGTTGAAAGTGCGCAATGGCATTGCCACTGAAGACAGCAAGAAAATTCAGAAAGCCCTGAAAGAAAGCAAACTCAAAGTTCAGGCATCGATTCAAGGCGATGCCGTTCGCGTCACAGGTGCCAAGCGCGATGACTTGCAAGCCGCCATGGCTTTGCTGAAAAAAGACATCACCGAGATTCCAATCAGTTTCAACAACTTCCGTGACTGATCAAAAAAGCGCCGAGGCAAACACCTAGGCGCTTTTTTCATGGCGCATCAGCGCCAAATTCAAGTGCGTTAAGACACTTCTTTTTTGGCGCCCAATTTGGACTCTGTACCTGCCAACAAGCGGTTCACATTGTCTCGGTGACGCCACACCAAGAAAATGCCCATGAGGCACAACAAGCCCAGCATGGGGCTTTGCAAAGGCCACAAAATGTCGCCCCCCAACGCGTAGTAAACCGGTGCAAGGATGGCGGCCATCAACGCCGCCAGTGATGAGTATCTGAAGAACCACGCCACGGCAATCCAAGTCAGGGCGATGGCCAAACCCAGCAAAGGATTAACGCCCATCAAAACGCCAAGGGCTGTGGCCACGCCTTTGCCACCTTGGAATCTGAAAAACACAGGGTACAAATGACCCAAGAAAGCGGCCACGCCAGCAGCAGCAGCGGTCCCCTCGCCCAAGCCGAAAGCGGCGCCGTGCTGCACCACCCAAAACACAGGCAACCAACCCTTCAGCGCATCGAACAACAGCGTGAAGATGGCGGCTTTTTTATTGCCCGAGCGAAGCACATTGGTGGCGCCTGGGTTTTTGCTGCCATACGAGCGGGGGTCCGACAACCCCATAAAACGGCTGACGATGACAGCAAAGCTCAAGGAGCCCAACAGGTAGGACAGGATCACCACACCCACGGGATGAAGCAAGACATTCAAGATATTTTCAGGCATAGGCCACTCTCAACGGGTTCAAAATTTCAAAGCTTGCATCAGGTTGCTGGGTCACGGTGAACCAAGCGAATGGCATCAATCTCGGCCAACACCTCCGCTGACAATTGTGTGCCCCAGGCTTTGACGTCTTCTTCCAGTTGCGCCACAGAAGTCACACCAATGATGGTGCTGGCCACTGACCAACGCGTGTAACAAAACGCCAAGGCCATTTGGGTCGGTGTCATGCCATGGTCACGCGCCAATTGGTTGTACAAACGCGCAGCGTCCAAGGTGCTCTGACGCGCCCAACGTTGTTTGCGCATCGACTCGTATTTGGCCAAACGCCCCATCGGTGCACCCTCGCCATCCAAACCAGTTTGGTCATACTTACCCGTGAGTGAGCCAAAGCCCAAAGGTGAATAGGCCAACAAAGAAACACCCAAACGGTGGCATGTTTCATCCATGGCATTGTCAAACGTGCGATTGACCAAACAATACGGATTTTGCACAGTCTGGACACGCGGCAAGCCATGCTGTGCGGCCAAGCGGATGAACTCGTGAGTGCCGTAGGGCGTCTCATTAGAGAGTCCAATGTGTCGCACTTTTCCCGCTTTGACCAACTGGGCCATCGCCGCCAGTTGCTCGTGGAGCGAGGTTTCAATCTTGTCTTTGCTGGGGTCAAAATACATCATGCCAAATGCAGGCACATGACGTTCTGGCCAGTGAATTTGATACAGGTCGATGACGTCAGTTTTCAAACGCTTCAAACTGGCATCACAAGAATTCAAAATGTCTTGGGCTGTCATGCCGGCGCCTTCGCGAATCCAAGGCATTCCGCGTGAAGGGCCCGCCACTTTGGTGGCCAACACCACTTTCTGGCGCGCACCCGGATTGTTTGCAAACCAATTGCCCAGGATACTTTCAGTCGAGCCACAAGTCTCAGCTTTGGCCGGCACTGAATACATTTCAGCAGTGTCTAAAAAATTAACACCCAAAGCCAAAGAACGGTCCAGGATTTGGTGCGCTTCTTTTTCAGCCACTTGCTCACCAAAGGTCATGGTGCCCAAACAAATGGGGGTGACTTGGAGGTCTGAGGTACCGAGTGTGATTTTTTTCATTTTGATTTGAAACAGTTGCGAAATAGATTGAGGCTGAGTGTAAAACTTATTTGAAATTGACTGTCAAACCATGTCTGTTGACTTGACTGAAAGTCACACCCCTGTGCGTTGCTGAGCGCGCTCTTCCTCTTGCAAACGCAAGAACCGGCGCTGCACCTTGCCAGTGGTTGTCATGGGCAATTGGTCGATGAACTCAATTTCTTTGGGATATTCATAGGGAGCCAGCAAACCTCTCACATGACGCTGCAACTCTTCCATCAAACTTTGTTCAAATTGTTGAACATTGGCCACCGCAGCCCTTTGGGCCACATAGTCGGGTGACAACACCACGTAGGCTTTGACCAGCGCACCCCGATCGGCATCGGGTTTAGGCACCACGGCAGCATTGACCACGGCCGGATGCTTGACCAAACAATTTTCAATTTCGCCGGGGCCAATTCGATAGCCCGCTGCTTTGAACATGTCATCGGTTCGGCCCTGGTACCAAAGGTAGCCCTCTTCGTCTTCGATGGCCACATCGCCCGTACGGCACCAATCGCCTGTGTATTTGGCTTGAGTCGCTGTTGGGTTTTTCCAATAACCCAAAAAGAAAACAGGGTCGATGTGACCATGCCGATCAAATCGATTGACGGCCACTTCTCCCGCCTCGCCTCGTTTGCAAATCTGGCCTTGCTCATCAATGACTGCCACTTGATGGCCTGGATAGCCACGCCCCATACTGCCCGCTTTAGAGGGCCAAAACACTTGGCAGTTGCCCACCACATAATTGATTTCAGTTTGGCCAAACATCTCATTCACAACCACACCCAACTCATCTCGGCAGTACGCAAACACGGCATCGCCGACCGCCTCACCTGCACTCATCAAGCCTTTCAAAACAAGCTTGTATTGCTGACGTGGATGCGCTTGCGCCTTCATCATCGCTTTCAAAGCCGTTGGAAATAAAAAACTGTGCGTGATGCCATGCGCAGCCAAAATCTCAAAAGCCAACTCGGGACTGAAGCGTCCTTTGTACGCCACGATGGGTCGACCAAAATAAAGAGATGGCAACAAGGCGTCCATCAAACCACCGGTCCAGGCCCAGTCGGCAGGTGACCAAAAAACCGCGTCAGAACCTGTGGGCAAGGAGGCTTTCGCATCCTTCAATGCAGGGGCATGCGGCTCAAAACCAAACCAGTTTTGACTGCAAACAAAACCAGTCAAATTGCCAATCAAGGCACGCTGCGGAATGAGCGCGCCCTTTGGATTGCCGGTGGTGCCGCTGGTGTAAATCAAAATGGCAGGATCGTCTGCCAGAGTGGTCACCGGTTTGAAGTGCGACGGTTCCAACGTCTTGTCAGAGGCCGCCCTCAACCCCTCCGGCACGTTCACAACCGAACGAAGCCCTCGGCACTCTTTTTGCAAAGCCCTTAAAACAGGGACCGAATCTTCATCGCACAGTGCGACCGCAGCACCACTGTCTTCGACTCTGAACGCCAAGGCCTCAGGTCCGAACAACATGGAGAGTGGCATGGCCACAGCGCCCATTTGCAAGACAGCGATGTAGGACACTGCGGTTTCAAATCGCTGCGGCATCACAATGGCAACCCGATCGCCTTTTTGCACCCCCAGCTTGCGCAGTTGTGCACTCAAGCGGTTGGCTGCAACTTGCAATTGTCCAAACGTCCACGTCCTTGCTGGGCGGCCCCCCGTTTGGTGTTCCACAATGGCGATGGCTTTCTGATGCTGCGCAGATCGGGCCCAACGCCCGCAGCAAACCTCGGCCATATTGAACTTTGCGGGCACCTGCCAAGCGAATTGGCGATGGACCCTCTCGTAAGCGTCTTTCGGGCGACTGACACGCATTCCCTGTCTCCTTATGATCTCGCAGTATGTACCAAGTTAAACGTCACTCAAATAGCCATTTTGTCTCGCTGCGCGGGCACCAATACCATGTCCGTGAATGGGGCAATCCTCAATCCACATTGCCGCCCCTGGTCTTGGCCCACGGCTGGATGGACGTGGCCGCCTCTTGGCAATTCATGATTGAGGCCATGACTGACGATTTTTTCAAAAACCGTCGCATTTTGGCCGCCGATTGGCGCGGGTATGGCCTCACCCAAGGCCCCAACACTGACAGTTATTGGCTGCCAGACTACCTGGGGGATTTGGACGCCCTGTTGCTGCAACTTTGCCCAGACCAAAGCATTGATCTGGTGGGCCACAGCATGGGCGGCAATGTGGTCATGATGTACGCGGGCGCCCGTCCCGATCGCATTCGGCGCTTGGTCAATTTAGAAGGGTTTGGCATGGCCGCCACCCGTCCTTCCCAAGCACCAGGCCGCTTAGGTCAATGGTTGGACGAACTGCGAGCTTTGGAAAAAGGTGAGTTGGACCTGAAAGCCTATCCCGATGCTGCGGCTGTAGCCCAAAGGCTGATGAAGACCAACCAGCGACTGACGCAAGACAAAGCCGATTGGTTGGCGCAGCATTGGGCCAAACCCGATGCGCAGGGGCAATGGCGAATTTTGGGCGATGCGGCCCACAAAGTGGTCAACCCCTACCTGTACCGCGTTGATGAGGTACTGGAAATTTACAAACGAATCAAAGCGCCGACTTTGGTGGTAGAGGCCTCCGACGACTCCTTGTCGCAGTGGTGGAAAGGCAAATTCACCCTGGAGGAGTTCCATGAACGCTTGAAATCGGTGGCAGATTTGAAAATGGCCACCCTGCAAGACGCGGGTCACATGCTGCATCACGACCAAGCCGAGGCCTTGGCACAGCTTCTAGAGGACTTTTTGGCCTGATTTGCCTCGCAAGAGGCCTCTAGGCATGAGAAAATCCCATCTTTAATAGATTCGGACACCCCCTCTCATGGACGCAGAACACATCAATCAAATTGGCGCGAAATTGGTCGACTTGGCCG
>CALEYZ010000031.1 GCA_937928195.1 uncultured Limnohabitans sp. | reverse complement strand
CTTGCGGCGGGGGATTTTGAGTCCCCTGCGTCTACCAATTTCACCACCCGGGCAGGATTGCTAAGAACGCGATTATGACATATTTTTTTCGGGTTTTGTATCGGGTCTTGGGTTTT
Source organism: uncultured Limnohabitans sp. (assembly GCA_937928195.1). Lineage (GTDB taxonomy): Bacteria > Pseudomonadota > Gammaproteobacteria > Burkholderiales > Burkholderiaceae_C > Limnohabitans_A. The sequence goes on along the minus strand of CALEYZ010000031.1, from coordinate 8,756 downwards.
TTTAAGAGGAGAGGGGACTTCGTTCAATCATTGCCAAACTCATTTTGCAATTGCCAGCAGCTGGTGAGCAATGCACAAGTCAAGCCCCAATTTTTTGCAAGCGCCGTCATGGAGCCCAAAGCGTCTGCATGCGTTAAATTTTCACTGAGCAAGAAGCTGGTCACGATCAATCCCAGGGCCCATGAAAATCTTGTCAACAGGTGATTGCGGGCTTGTGTTCGCTTGTGTTCACTGTTGATTTTTGCCATCACGGCTGCTGAGAAACCATCATCTTGTGGCAGCTGTGAGTCCAATTTGTTCTGCAGCCAAACCTCCAATGAAGCAAGGTCTGTATCGTCTTCCTGCAGGTCTTTGGGCAAGCTCATGGTGTTTCCCAATCATTCAAAATTTGACGCATTTTGGCCAGCGCCCTTGAAGCGTGCGTCTTGACGGTGCCCAGAGGCATGTTCAGGGCACTGGCCGTTTCGGTCATGCTAAGGTCGGCAAAGTAACAGTGCAAGATAACGCTTCGCTCATCTTCCCGCAAAGCTTGGATCGCTTTTTCCATGTCCAATGAGAGCATGCCGGCGTCGTGTGACTGCGCAGAGAGCTCGAAGCGTGGTGCTGGCGCACTGTCATCGGTGGCATGGGTCGGTACATTCGAACTTTCCAAGCGGTGCTTCTTCAGCCTGGCCTGGTCCATGAATGTATTGCGGGCAATGGCGATCAACCAGGTTTTGAAATTGGCCTCGTGTTTGAACTGTCTTAGAGCGCGGTAAGCCTTTAAGAAGGTCTCTTGTGCCAATTCATCGGCAATGGCTTGGTGTCCGCACAGGCCCCTCAAATAGAGTCGAAGCCTTGACTGGTGCCGCTTGACCAAGAGGGTAAATGCCAGCTGAGCATGAGGGTTTGACTCAAGCAGTACCTGACGGATCAAGGCTTGATCCGACGGCTCGTTCGGGGTTGGCATCAAGGTCTGCGTGAGCGTGAATTAAGACCTTTGCTGGCGTGTTTCAATGCGCCAAATGAGCAGAAAGCCCAAGCCAATCATGGTGGGAATGGCGCCAATCACCCACAGCCAATCTTCGTCGGGGCGCATGGCCACAAACAACAGCATCAGACCCAGGCCAATGGCCACGTTGATGATGCCCGCCCTCAGTTGTGATGCGGCGGTCCATGGTTTTTGACTGTGCGTTTGATCGCGTGTGGCGGCCTCCAGCAGCTCGGGTGGAATGGGCGTGCCACGTTCGGACAAATGTCGGAGGGTGGCGTGCAAATTGTTGTTGCGCCTCATACGTTCCAAAGAACGCATCACAATCGCAAAGATAGGGATGCACAGTGCCAACAACGGGACCGCAAAAGGCGCCAAATGTTTCAGAGTCGTTCCAAAGTCCATGATGTTTCCTTCAGTGATGTCAGTGTTGGGTTAGACGTGGCTCACTTGACGTTTGGATTCAATGGTGGTCATTTATTTTGAAATAAAAACTGAAGAGGTTTGGTGAGTCGCTGGGCCCATGCCAATTCATTGTGGCCTGTTCCCTCGTAGACCTTGGTCATGAAGTTGGGGGCGGGCGAAGTTTCCTGGTAGCCCTTGTCGCGCAAGATTTGATTGACAAACACTTGGTAGATTGCATAGTTGGCATCCAGTTCTGTGGTGCCATGGTCTTGGTAAATTTTGTGTCCCTTTGCATCAGGAAGGTGTTGTTGCAGGTAGTTGTAGGCCGCCAAGGGAATGTGTGCATTGGGCGCGAAGGTGCCCATCCAATGGGTTGATAAGCCAGCGGCACTGCCAAATATCTGGGGGTACTCGCTCAGCGCATAGATTGAAATCAGGCCACCCATGCTTGAGCCCATGATGGCTGTGTGTTCAGGGTCTGGGAGCGTGGGGTAATGTGCATCGATGTATGGCTTGAGCTCTTGCGTTAAAAATCGCAAGTATGCATCCGATTGCGGTTTGTTCTGAAGTGCTTGAGCGATCAGTGGCTGCTTAAATTCTGCTTGCATGTACTGCAAGAATTTTTGCGGGAAATATTCACTGTGTCTGTAGGGGCCGCGGTTCCAAATTCCGACGACCAATGTGGGTGCCAATTTGCCCGATGCCATGAGTTGCGCAATGGCACGGTCCACATGCCATGCTTGTTTGTTCCATGTCGTGTTCGGATCAAACAGCATTTGTCCGTCATGCATGTAAATCACTTGAAAGCGCTGACCTTTGGCTTTCAGGGTTTCAAAATGATCAGGTAACCAAACATCGATGTGCCGTGCATCCACGAATTGAGATGGCATTGATGTGATGCGTTCAATGTGTCCGGATTCAACTTGTGGAACGGGGGCCGATGGACTCGTTTGCGCCCATGTCAGCGACATGCTGAAAAAGGCGCAAAAGAGCAGAATCAGTCGTGTGTCAATCATTTGCCGATGTTGCCAAAGACAAATAACAAAAACACAGAGGCCATCAAAAAAATGATCAAGATAAAGCCTGTTTTGTCTTTTTCAGGTGGTTTGTCTGAAGCGTCATTGACTGAGGGCGGCGGTGGCAGCTTGAGTCTGGACTTTAAGTTGCGAATGGCAGATTGCACGACAACTTGAAACATGGCTTTCTCCCAAAATTTCATTATGGTGGAGAAAGCAATTCCTTTCGATTTGAGGCGGATATTTATCAAAGATATATCAATTGGATAGGATAGAGGGATGAGCTCTCTTGAATTAACGCTGCTTTATTTGCTGGCTGCTGTGCTGGGGGTGGTGACCTGTCGGTTCTTGAGGCTGCCGCCCATGTTGGGTTATTTGGTGGTGGGCGTGCTCATCGGACCCAATGCCTTGGCGCTGGCCCAAAACTCAGAAGGCATTCGTCATTTGGCGGAATTTGGCGTGGTGTTTCTGATGTTTGTCATTGGCTTGGAGTTCAATCTGCACAAGCTCAAGGCCATGCGACGTCATGTATTTGGTTTGGGCTCCATGCAGGTGATTCTCACCATGGTGTGCGTCACCTTAGGGTCCTTGTTTTTAAGCGTCATGGCGCCAAGCCTTTGGCACATGAGTTGGCAAACCGCATTGGCGCTTTCTGGTGCCTTGGCCATGAGCAGCACAGCCATTGTGATCAAGATGATGGTCGATCGCTTGGAACTTGATTCTGAGCATGGCAAACGCGTGGTGGGGGTCTTGTTGTTTCAAGATTTGGCTGTGGTGCCTTTGCTGGTGCTCATTCCAGCGCTTGGCTCGCCGCCCGAGCAAATGGCCACATCCTTATTGTTGGCAGCCGTCAAAGCGGCCGTGCTGCTGACCTTGCTGCTCACGGGTGGTCAGCGTGTGATGCATTGGTGGCTGATGTTGGTGGCGCGCCGCCAAAGTCAAGAACTTTTCATGCTGAACATTTTGTTAAGCACGCTGGGTCTGGCTTGGTTGACTGAAATGGCTGGACTCAGTTTGGCGCTGGGCGCCTTTGTGGCAGGCATGCTTATTTCGGAGACTGAATTCAAGCACCAAGTGGAAACAGACATCAAGCCGTTTCACGATGTGTTGTTGGGTTTGTTTTTCATCACCATTGGCATGATGCTCGATTGGCACATTGTGTGGGACCGCTGGGCATTCGTTTTGCTGTTGGTGACCGTGCCAGTGGCATTTAAATTCGTGCTCATTGCTGCCTTGACACGCCTGAGTGGTGCCACGGAGGGCATTTCGTTGCGGACGGGTTTGTATTTGGCACAAGCAGGTGAATTTGGTTTTGTGTTGCTCACACTGGGGAATCAAAATCAGCTGATACCCGCCGCGTGGTTCAACCCAGTGTTGGCCAGCATGGTCTTGTCGATGTTGGCCACGCCTTTCATCATCATGAATGCCAATCAGTGGGTTATGAAATGGGCGGCAAGCGATTGGTTGCAGCAGTCTTTGGAAATGACGCAAATTGCACAGAAGAGCATCAGCACTGAAAAGCACGTCATCATTTGTGGCTATGGTCGGTGTGGCCAAAACTTGGCCAAGTTGTTGAAGGCGCAAAAGATTCCGTACATGGCTTTGGACCTTGATCCCGATCGAGTGAGTCGTGCCATCGCGATGGGCGAGAAGGTGGCCTATGGCGATGCGGCACGCTTGCAAGCCCTGATGGCCGTCGGTTTGGCCAGGGCCAGTGCGGTGGTGGTGACTTACCTTGACAATGCGTCGTCATTGAAGGTGGTGGGTCTGACGCGTGAGCATGCGCCGCAAGTGCCGGTGGTTGTGCGAACCCAAGACGACCGAGATTTGGACAAGTTCCAGGCCGCAGGTGCCACAGAAGTGGTGCCCGAGACCATTGAAGGTTCATTGATGTTGGCCACCCATGCGTTGGCGCTGGTGGGGGTGCCCATGAAGCGTGTGATTCGGATGGTGCAAGATCAGCGCAGTCAGCGCTATGATTTGCTCAGAGATTTTGACGCGGGCGACGAAGAGCCACCCGATACGCATTCATAGTCGTTCTGATGACAGCTGTCCCGCTTCGATCAAGTTTTTGACATCGCTGTCGCCACCCACCAGCACACCGTCGACAAAGACCATGGGGAATGTGGGCCAGCCTGTCCATAATTTAAGTGCATTGCGTTTGCGCCATTGACTGAAGTAGCTGCCGTATTCCATCAGGTGGTAATGAATGTTGGCGGCGGTTAAGCGTTTTTGGACGGCTTTGCACACGGGGTTTTGGCGCATACCGACTACCACAACGCGGTGGTCAGCAATGGCTGCCTGTACGTCCTCGACCACTTCGCGTTGATGATTTGCAATGACCGCCTGTATGGCGGGGTGAATCTGAGATTCATTCAAAATGTGACGTGGCATGGGGCTTCTTTCATTGATACGGTCATGGGGCAGGCCTGATTCTGACGAAATGACAAGACCTCTTTGTTCGAAGGATAATGCGGGCATGACGTATCCAACCCTAGATGAATCCATTGGCAACACCCCCTTGGTGAGATTGCAGCGCATGTCAGCGGAGCTGATGGCGCCCAAAGGCAATGTCATTTTGGGCAAGTTGGAAGGTAACAACCCCGCTGGCTCGGTCAAAGACCGTCCGGCCTTGTCCATGATCAAGCGCGCAGAAGAGCGAGGCGAAATCAAGCCAGGCGATACGCTCATTGAGGCCACATCGGGCAACACCGGCATTGCGTTGGCCATGGCCGCCGCCATCAAGGGCTATCGCATGATTTTGATCATGCCCGAAGACTTGTCGATTGAGCGCGCCCAAACCATGAAGGCCTTTGGCGCCGAACTGATCCTGACGCCTAAAAGCGGCGGCATGGAGTACGCCCGTGATTTGGCTGACAACATGGCAGCACAAGGCAAGGGACGCATCCTCGATCAGTTTTCCAATCCTGACAATCCGCGCATTCATTACGAAACCACGGGCCCTGAACTGTGGGCGCAAACTGAAGGTCGCATCACGCATTTCGTGAGCGCCATGGGCACCACGGGAACCATCACTGGCGTGTCTCAGTTTTTGAAGGAAAAGAATCCCACAATTCAAATTGTGGGGGCGCAACCCAGTGAAGGCTCGCGCATTCCAGGTATACGGAAATGGCCTGAGGAATACTTGCCCAAAATTTACAACCCAAGCAACGTGGACGAGCTGATCTATGTGAGTCAAGACGACGCTGAAGACACTTGCCGTCAATTGGCGCGTGAAGAGGGACTGTTTGCCGGTATCTCTGCCGCAGGTGCCTGTTGGGTGGCGCAACAAATTGCTGCACGCGAAGCCAATGCCACCATCGTTTTCATCGTCTGCGATCGTGGTGATCGTTACCTTTCAACTGGAGTTTTCCCAGCATGACCGAATACCGCTTCTGCCCTTGTTGTGGCGCCCCACTGGCTTGGTTGCCACAAATGGAAGATGGTGGCGAAAAACTGCGCTTGCGCTGCACGCAATGTGACTTTACCCATTGGAACAATCCCACGCCTGTGTTGGCAGGCATTGTGCAAGTGGGCAATCAAATTTTGTTGGCCCGCAATGCGGCTTGGTCAGGTCGGAAATTTGCACTGATTACTGGCTTCATGGAAGCCGGTGAAACACCCGAAGAGGGCATTGCGCGTGAAATTGCAGAAGAAACCAACCTGCAAGTCAGTGCGCTGAAACTCATTGGCGTTTATGACTTCCAGCGCATGAACCAAGTCATCATTGCCTACCATGCGGTGGCATCGGGCACCGTTCAATTGTCGCCAGAGTTGGTTGAATACAAGATGTTCAATTTTGAAGACTTGGTTTGCTGGCCTGCAGGCACGGGCTATGCGCTGGGTGACTGGTTGCGAACGCAAGGCATTGAGCCCAAATTCATGACGTGGGAAGAACGTGATGCGCAAGGTCGTTCGGCAGACTGAGTCGCCAACCTGCACCGCTATTTTGGAGTCACCATGAGCCTCGCCTTTGACATTGAATTGGACACTTGCGGTTTGAATTGCCCATTGCCGATCTTGAAAGCCAAGAAATCTTTAACCGCCATGACCTCGGGCCAAGTTCTGAAAGTGCTGGCCACAGATCCGGGAGCACTTCGAGACTTTGAGGCCTTTGCCAGACAAACGGGCAACGAGCTCCTGGCGCAGGTCACAGAAGGCGAGCGCTTTTTGATTTGGATGAAACGTCGCTGAAATTAAAAAAGCTTCACACCGTGAAGCTTTTGAGAGGGGTGAATTCGCGCCTTAGAGGCTCAGCGTCTTCAGATAATTTCTGAAAGAAGTCCCCACCTGAGGATGTTCCAAAGCCAATTCCACCGTGGCTTCCAAGAAGCCTTCTTTGCTACCGCAATCGTAGCGTTTACCTTCATATTGAAAAGCGTACACGGCTTCACGAGATTTCAAACGCGCAATGGCATCGGTCAACTGGATCTCACCACCCACACCGGTTGGCTGGTTTCTGATTTCATCAAAAATGCCTGGCGTGAGGATGTAACGACCCGCAACGCCCATTCGCGAGGGAGCTTGTTCAGGGGAGGGTTTCTCTACAATTTGTTCAACGCGAATCAATTGTTTGCCAGCCGATTCGCCCGCCACAATGCCATAGCGTTTGACATGCTCAAGGGGTACTTCTTGGACGGCCAAAATGGAGCGGCCTTGTTGTTCATAAGCTTGTACCATTTGTGCCAAAACAGAAGGGCCACCCTTGAGGCCCACCATCAGGTCATCGGCCAACAGCACCGCAAAAGGTTCGCGACCCACCATGGCCTCGGCACACAACACCGCGTGACCTAAACCCAGCGAGCGAGGTTGGCGCACATAGGCGCAGACCATGTCGTCGGGTTGGACCGAGCGCACCAGCTTCAACAACTCGTCTTTGTGCGCACTTTCCAGTTCTGTTTCCAGTTCGTAAGCGGTGTCGAAATGGTCTTCAATGGCGCGTTTGCTGCGGCCTGTGACGAAGATCATGTGCCGCACGCCTGCTGAATAGGCTTCTTCCACGGCGTATTGAATGAGCGGCTTGTCCACTACCGGCAGCATCTCTTTCGGTGCGGCTTTGGTGGCCGGCAGGAAACGCGTGCCCAAACCAGCCACGGGAAAAACGGCTTTTCGAATGCTGAGCTGGTTGGACATTGGAGTTCCTGTCGTTGTGTTGGCGATCAAGCTGCCGTGTTGAGTTGCGCCAATTGGGATTTGACTTTGGCAAGTGTGGCTTCAAAATCGGCCACACGTTTGCGTTCTTGGTCAATCACGGCGGGTGGGGCTTTGGCCACAAAGGCTTCGTTGCTGAGCTTGCCGTTGGCTTTGGCAATCTCGCCTTCTAAGCGGGCCACCTCTTTGCTAAGGCGAATCTTTTCAGCGGCCACGTCCACTTCCATGAACAAGCACAAGCGCGCTTCGCCCACCACCGCCACGGGGGCTGCGGCAGCAGCTTTCGTCCACTCAGCCTCGTTGTCAAATACTTTGACCTCGTTCAACTTGGCCAGGGCTTGTAACACCGGGCCTGCTGATTTCATGAACTCGGAATCGCCCAACACATACAAAGGCAATCTGGTGGCCGGAGAAACACTCATCTCACCTCGCAAATTGCGACAAGCATCGACCAAGGTTTTGAGCTTGGCCACATGGGCTTCGGCTTGTTCGTCAATGCGCTCAGGTTGTGACACGGGGTAGGCTGCAATGCTGACGGAAGGGCCAGCTCGGCCCGCAACAGGCGCCACCTTTTGCCATAACTCTTCTGAGATGAACGGCGTGATAGGGTGAATCAAACGCAGAATGGTTTCGAGTGTGCGGATGAGTGTGCGACGTGTGGCGCGTTGCTGTGAGACATCGCCGGTGTTGATTTGTACTTTGGCAATTTCCAAGTACCAATCGCAGAACTCGTTCCACACAAAGTCGTAAATGGCATTGGCCACGTTGTCCAACCGGTACTCGGCAAAGCCTTTTGCCACATCGGCTTCGACGCGCTGAATCTTGGAAGAAATCCAACGATCGGCTTGGCTGAAGCTCATGTAGCCATGCGCTGGGCCGCCCACTGCGCATTCGGCTTTGGTGTGCTCCTTCAAACCGCAGTCTTGGCCTTCGCAGTTCATGAGCACAAAACGTGTGGCATTCCACAGCTTGTTGCAGAAGTTGCGATAGCCTTCGCAGCGCTTGCTGTCAAAGTTGATGCTGCGACCCAATGAGGCCAAGGCGGCGAAGGTGAAGCGCAATGCATCGGCACCGTAGGCTGGAATGCCTTCGGGGAATTCTTTTTGCGTGTTCTTGCGCACTTGCGGCGCCGTCTCGGGCTTGCGCAGGCCGGTGGTGCGCTTGTCCAGCAAGGGCGCCAGTTCGATGCCATCGATCAGGTCCACCGGGTCCAG
>CALEYZ010000030.1 GCA_937928195.1 uncultured Limnohabitans sp. | reverse complement strand
GCATGCTGCTGAACTTAAGCGGCGCGCACGGCCCCTTCTTCACACGCAACATCTTGATCCTCACAGACTCCAGCGGCAACACCGGTATTGGCGAGGTACCCGGCGGAGAAAAGATTCGAAAAACACTGGAAGATGCACGCCCTTGGGTAGAAGGCCAAAGCATTGGCAATGCCAAGAACTTGCTCAACAGCTTACAAACAAAATTTGCCGATCGCGATGCGGGCGGCCGCGGCAATCAAACCTTTGACTTGCGCGTCGCCATCCACGCGGTCACAGCCATCGAAAGCGCATTGCTCGATTTGCTGGGCCAACATTTGGGTGTACCTGTGGCCGCTTTGTTGGGCGAAGGCCAGCAACGCGCGCAAGTTCAAGTCTTAGGCTATTTGTTCTACATCGCCGATCGCCTCAAAACGGACCTGCCCTACAACAGCGAACCGGATGCCAACAACGACTGGCAACGCTTGCGACACGAAGCCGCACTGACCCCAGAAGCCATTGTGCGTTTGGCGCAAGCTGCACAAGACCGTTACGGTTTCCAAGACTTCAAGCTCAAAGGCGGTGCCATTCGTGCAGAAGAAGAAGTCGAAGCCATTGTGGCATTGCATGAAACCTTTCCCGAAGCGCGCATCACACTCGACCCCAATGGCGGCTGGTTGCTCAAAGACGCCGTCCGTTTGCTGCGCGACCATCGCAACACCATGGCCTATGCGGAAGACCCCTGTGGCGCAGAAGGTGTTTTTTCGGGTCGCGAAGTGATGGCCGAATTCAAGCGCGCCACAGGTTTGCCCACCGCCACCAACATGGTGGCCACCGACTGGCGCGAAATGGCGCACAGCATTCAGCTGCAATCTGTGGACATCCCCTTGGCCGACCCTCACTTTTGGACCCTTCAAGGTTCGGTGCGCGTGGCACAGCTGTGCCAGATGTACGACCTGACATGGGGCTCACACTCCAACAACCACTTCGACGTGTCGCTGGCCATGTTCACGCATTGCGCCGCGGCAGCGCCGGGCAAAGTCACCGCCATTGACACCCACTGGATATGGCAAGACGGTCAGTACCTCACCCAAGAGCCTTTGCAAATCAAGGGCGGCATGATCGATGTGCCGACGGCGCCAGGCTTGGGTGTCAAGCTCAACATGGACGCCGTGGAAGCGGCGCACCAACTTTATTTGCAGCACGGCTTGGGGGCGCGCAACGATGCCATGGCCATGCAGTACCTCATTCCAGGCTGGACCTTCAATCCCAAAATGCCAGCCATGGTCCGATAAATCTCACCTTGCCAACTCAGAACCTTCAACGCCATGCAAAGCATTCACAACAAATTCAAGCACGCCCTGCAACAAGGTCAAAAGCAAATTGGCCTGTGGTCCCATTTGTGCAGCCCCATCAGCATTGAAATCTTGGCCCATTGCGGCTACGACTGGTTGCTGCTCGACATGGAGCACTCCCCCAACGACATCAGCGAAATTTTGGCCCAGCTTCAGGCCATGAAAGGCGGCACGGCCACGCCCATCGTGCGCCCCCCATGGAACGACATGGTGACCTTCAAACGTCTGCTCGACATCGGTGTTCAAAACTTGTTGGTGCCCTACATTCAAACGGCGCAAGAAGCGCGCGACGCTGTCTCTTACACCCGCTACCCACCGCACGGCGTTCGCGGCTATGCCGGTGCCCCACGCGCCAGCAATTACGGACGTGTCAAAGACTACGCACACCTCAACGCCAATGAGTTGTGCTTGCTGCTGCAAGTCGAAACACTTCAAGGTTTGGACAATTTAGAAGCCATTGCCAACGTCGATGGTGTGGACGGCGTCTTCATTGGTCCTGGTGATTTGTCTGCCGCATTAGGGCATTTGGGCAACCCCAAACATCCCGATGTACTGAAGGTGATTGACCAGGCCATCGCACGCATCAAAGCCTGCGGCAAAGCGGCTGGTATCCTCACGGGTGATGTCACCTTGGCCAAGCACTATGTGGCCCAAGGCTGTTTGTTTGTCGCTGTGGGCGCAGATCAAAACGTGTTGCGCGACAGTGCCACCGCCTTGGTGCAAGGTTTCAAAGACTGATCATTGCCCGTATCGCTAGGACCGCCAACATGCTCAAGACCAAAGCTTCCCCACTCACCTTCCCCAGATTGTTGCTGACGGGTGCAGCAGGACAATTGGGCCAAGAGATGCGGCCGCGTCTCAAAACGTATTGCGATGTGCTCCGTGTGAGTGATCAAAAAAATCTGGGCCATGCCAATACCGGGGAAGAAGTGTGCCTCGCCGATTTGGCCGATGCGCAAGCGATGCAAACTTTGCTCACTGGCGTGGATGCCGTTGTGCATTTGGGCGGCATTTCCACCGAGCAACCCTGGGCCCCTATTTTGGCCAGCAACATTGTGGGCATGGTCAACTTGTACGAAGCTGCACGCCTTCAAGGCACCCGTCGAATCGTGTTTGCCAGCTCCAATCATGTGACAGGTTTTTATCGTCAGGATGAAGTCATCGACACCCAAAAGCCGCCCAAGCCCGATGGCTTTTACGGTTTGTCCAAAGCCTTTGGTGAGGACTTGGCCGAAATGTATTGGGCTCGATGGGGCATCGAAACCGTCAGCATTCGAATTGGCTCTGCATTGCCCGCGCCCAAAGACCGACGCATGCTGTCCACATGGATCAGCTTCGACGACTTAGAGCGCTTGATGGTCGCCGCACTCACCGCCCCCATCGTGGGTCACACCATCATCTTTGGCATGTCAGACAATCAAACGTCTTGGTGGGACAACACACATGCCAAACACATTGGCTACCGACCCCTTGATTCATCCGATGTGTTCAGACACGAAGTTGAAGCAAGGCAAGCCCACATTGACCGGCATGACAAAGCCGCGCTTTACCAAGGCGGTGCATTTGTCAAAATAGCACCTCACGGTGAATGAACACAGAAAGCAAGGCGTGAATCAAGCTGTTCAATTTCTCGCCATTGGCGAATGCATGCTGGAAGTCCAAGCCAACGGCTTTGGACCTTGCGTTTTATCTTATGGCGGTGACACCTTCAACACTTCGGTTTATTTGCGTCGATGTGCATCGCGCCAAGCCATCGAAGTGAGCTACGCCACAGGATTGGGGGTTGACCCCCTCAGCCTACAACTCAAACAGGCATGGAATGGCTTGGGTCTGAATCTCAGTGCCATTCAATCCATTGACGGCAAGTTGCCCGGCATGTACCTGATTGAAACAGACGACAAGGGCGAACGCAGCTTTCACTTCTGGCGCGAAAGCAGCGCTGCACGCGCTTACTTTCAAGCAGCTGAAACTGCCTTAGAAAAAAACGCGCACACCTATGACTGCATTTACTTCAGCGGTATTTCGTTGGCCATTCTGGACGACGCCTCTCGGCAACGACTGTTCAGCCTGTTGAAAAAAGTTCGTGCCACAGGTTGCCGCGTGGTGTTCGACAACAACTTCCGGCCCAAGCTCTGGCCCAGTCTTGAAGTGGCGCAGCAGGTTTACCGCGAGGCTTTCTCGGTATGCCACACCGCCATGATCACCTTGGACGATCACCAAGCAATTTTTGCGAAACCCCACTTAGACGATGCCTTACGGCACGCCCAGTCTTTGGACATTCCAGAAGTCCTGATCAAACGAGGCGCTGACAACACCTTGGTCCGTGAAGCAATGAGTGCCCCTTGGCAATCCATCGCCACAGAAAGGGTTGAGCGGGTCATCGACACCACAGCGGCTGGTGACTCGTTTGCGGCAGGCTATTTGAGCCGCCGACTGCTGGGTGAAAGTGCTGTGGCCTCCGCGGCCTTTGGCAATCGCTTGGCAGCCAGAGTGATCCAGCACCGCGGTGCTTTGATTCCAGAAACGGCCATGGCAGACTTGGCATCGCAGCCCTAAAATCAAAAAACTTCATATTTTTCAATGAGTTAGATGAATTAGCACTCTTCACAAGAGAGTGCTAAAATCCGATCATTAAAGAAGGAGTTCTGGAATGACAAACCTGACTGGATCCCCCGACACAGCACTGGCCCTGAAGAATCCATGGGCCGTTGTGCCTTCCTTGGGGCACCTCGATGCGTACATCTCTGCGGTCAACCGCATGCCCA
>CALEYZ010000029.1 GCA_937928195.1 uncultured Limnohabitans sp. | reverse complement strand
AATCACTTCTTTTCAGAAACAGGCGCTTGGGCTACTTGCGCAGCTGGAGCGGCTTCATTCTTGGCTGCAGCAGGAGCTGCTTCAGCCTTTTTCTTTTGAACCCAAGCTGAGTAATCAGCCTCGGACAAAACCTGCACATTGATAGGCATGTAAGCGTGCTCTTTACCGCACAACTCTTGGCACTGGCCATAGAACATGCCTGTGCGCTCAGCTAAGAAATGGGTGTCGCGTACAAAGCCTGGAATAGCATCTTGCTTGATACCGAATGAAGGCACGGCAAATGCGTGAATCACGTCGGAAGCTGTTGTGATGATGCGAATCTTTTTGCCAACAGGCACAACCAAGGGATTGTCGACTTTCAAGAGGTAATCATCGGGCATGTCACCCTTAGCACCTGCGTTTGACAAGATGCGGTGTGAATTGTCCAAGGATGAAATGAAGGAGATGCCCTCGCCTTCGCCCTTGATGTAGTCATAACCCCAGCGCCACTGATGGCCTGTGGCCTTGATGGTGAGGTCAGCATTGGAAGTGTCTTTTTGCGCAATCACTGTTTTGGTGGCGGGAATGGCCATGAAAATCACAATGATGAAAGGCGCCAGGGTCCAAGCAATTTCAACTTTGACAGACTCGTGGAAATGGGCAGGCTTGTGACCCAATGATTTGCGGTGCTTCAAGATGGAATAGAACATCACACCAAAAACAGCCACAAAGATGACCAAGCAAATGATCATCATGAAAACGTGCAAGCTGGCTTGATCTGCCGCCAACTTGGTTGCGGGTGCATGCAAATTCAATTGGTTGACTGCGGGGCCGCCAGGCAAGTCTTTGACAGCATAGGCAGACGATGTCAAACCAGCCAAAGCAAGCGCGCTGCAGTTGGCAATTTTTTTCCAATGTTGGCTCAATTTATTCACTTTAAATCCTCGAAAAACAGGGCAGAAGATGACCAACCGGTATCAACGGAATTTGGACTGAGGAACAACTTTGAGTTCCCCTTGTTGGCTGCCCAAATAATCTGCAATCATTTTGAGCTCGGCCAAAGAATATTGCTTTGCAACGCCGCCCATGACAGCATTGTTACGACCCCAAGTGCTAGAGCCTTCTTCTTTGTACGACTTAAGAGCCATGTACAAGTAATCTTTGTGCTGGCCAGCCACCTTGGGGAAATCGGGCGTGGTGGGCTTGCTGAAATTGGCACCGTGGCAACCAGCGCAACCGCCTTTGGTCAACAACTCAGCAACCTTTGCAGGTGCAGGGGCAATTTGCTCAGGCGCTGGCAATGTGTTGCCATGCAATTCGTAGTAAGCAGAAACATCAGCAATGTCTTGTGGCGTGAGACCCAAAGCGACGCTGCGCATGGTGGGATGCTTGCGCTCGCCTGATTTATATGCGTTGAGTGCATTGGCGATGTACTTGGCACCTTGACCGGAAATCATGGGAACTTTGTAGACTGCAGGGAAGCTGGCTTGATAGCCAACAATGCCGTGGCAACCAATGCACATGGCAATTTTTTTCTCTCCAGCTTGCACATCGCCCTTAAGGTCTTGCGCGACTGACATTTGGCCAGTCATGCCCGCGAACAAAGCTGCCGCAATGGCAAAAGATTTGAAACTCATGGGACGCATTCTGAAAAAATTAGTTGTGGTTGATCTAAATCAAATATTATACATAGTTGGCTATTTGCGATTCGAGTTGAAAGAACCCTGCACAGGCCAAACTTGCGTTGATAGAACATTACAAAAAACTTACTTCCCGAATAATTTTTGAGACTCG
>CALEYZ010000028.1 GCA_937928195.1 uncultured Limnohabitans sp. | reverse complement strand
GCGCACAAAGCGGGCGGCTTTGATCGAGCTCTTGATGTCCAAGCAACCGGCCAAGACCAAAGGCTGGTTGGCCACAATGCCCACGGTTTGACCGGCCATGCGGGCAAAGCCAATCAAGATGTTTTTGGCGTAGTCGGGTTGGAGTTCAAAGAAGTCGCCGTCATCGACGGTCTTCATGATGAGCTCTTTCATGTCATAGGCTTGGTTGGCATTCATGGGCACCAAGGTGTCCAAGCTGATGTCTTGGCGGTCTGTGGGGTCGCCGCTGGCACGCACAGGCGCTTTTTCGCGGTTGTTCAGGGGCAGGTAGTTGTACAAACGGCGCAGCATGAGCAATGCCTCGACGTCGTTCTCAAACGCCATGTCGGCCACACCGCTCTTGGTGGTGTGCGTCAAAGCACCGCCCAACTCTTCGGCCGTCACTTCTTCGTGTGTCACGGTTTTAACCACTTCAGGGCCCGTCACAAACATGTAGGAGCTGTCTTTGACCATGAAGATGAAATCGGTCATGGCGGGTGAATACACCGCACCGCCCGCTGAAGGACCCATGATCATGCTGATTTGCGGAATGACACCGCTGGCCATGGCATTGCGTTGGAAAACTTCAGCATAGCCGCCCAAAGAAGCCACGCCTTCTTGAATGCGCGCACCACCCGAGTCATTCAAACCAATCACCGGCGCCCCCACCTTCATGGCTTGGTCCATGATTTTGCAAATTTTCTCGGCATGCGATTCAGACAGCGCACCGCCAAACACCGTGAAGTCTTGGCTGTACACAAACACCAAACGGCCATTGATCATGCCGTAGCCGGTGACCACACCGTCACCGGGGATCTTGTTGTCTTGCATGCCAAAGTCTGTGCAGCGGTGCTCCACAAACATGTCCCACTCTTCAAAGGTGCCTTCGTCTAGCAACACTTCCAAGCGTTCACGCGCAGTGAGCTTGCCTTTGGCATGTTGTGCGTCAATGCGTTTTTGTCCGCCGCCCAAGCGCGCCGCTGCGCGCTTCTCTTCGAGTTGTTGAATGATGTCTTGCATGATTTACTTTCTTCACTCCGATTCAGGATGGGTCAATGGGAAGGGAAACCAGTCGCTTGATAAGCGGCCAGTAACTGTCTGGCTGCAGTTGATGCCGGCACTTGGCCAGAGGTCACCTTCTGCGTGAGTTCAGGCAGCAACGCTTGCACGCTGGCCTGGCCTCGGAAGTTTTGTTTCAAGCCCGCATCGATGCGTTCCCACATCCAGGCTTGTGCTTGTTGTTGTCGACGTTGATCAAATTTGCGATTGGCTTGCTGCAGGCGCTTGAACTTTTGCACGCGGTGCCAAAAACTGTCGACACCCTGATTCAGCAGCGCACTGATTTGCAACACTTCAGGATGCCAAAGTTCTTCGTTGTGATGCGCGTTGTCTGGGTTGCCGTGCAAACCCAGCAGTCTTAATGCGCTGGTAATTTGGGCCTCTGCGCGTGTGGCAGCAGAGGTATCGATGTCAGCTTTGTTGATCACCACCAAGTCGGCCAATTCCATCACGCCTTTTTTGATGGCCTGCAAATCGTCACCGGCATTGGGCAGCTGCATCAGCACAAACATGTCGGTCATGTTGGCCACAGCCGTTTCGCTCTGTCCGACGCCCACCGTTTCCACAATGACCACGTCGTAGCCGGCGGCTTCGCACACCAACATGGCTTCGCGCGTTTTTTCAGCAACGCCGCCCAAAGTGCCACTGGAGGGGCTGGGGCGAATGTAGGCTTTCTCGTGAACACTGAGGTGCTCCATGCGCGTCTTGTCGCCCAAGATCGAGCCGCCAGAAACTGTAGACGACGGGTCAATGGCCAACACCGCAACGCGATGACCTTGTGCAATCAGGAACAAGCCTAGGGCTTCAATGAAGGTGGATTTACCCACACCTGGCACACCGCTGATGCCTAAGCGAAATGACTTGCCTGAGTGGGGCAACAAGCCCGTGAGCAATTCATCCGCCTGCAGACGATGTGCAGGCAGTGTGGACTCGAGCAAGGTGATGGACTTGGCCATGGCGCGGCGCTGAACCGCAGGCTGGCCTTGCAACACACCTTGCATGAGGTCTAGAGGGTTCAACCGACAGCCTTTTTAATTTGCTCCAACACATCTTTGGCGCTGGCTGGAATGGGTGTGCCGGGGCCATAAATGCCCTTGACCCCTGCTTCGTACAAGAAGTCGTAGTCTTGACGCGGAATAACACCGCCCACAAACACGATGATGTCGTCTGCGCCTTGCTTCTTCAACTCGGCAATGATGGCAGGCACCAAGGTTTTGTGACCTGCCGCCAAGGTTGAAACGCCCACAGCGTGAACGTCGTTTTCAATGGCTTGGCGTGCGCACTCTTCTGGCGTTTGGAACAAGGGGCCCATGTCCACATCGAATCCTAAATCGGCAAAGGCCGTGGCCACCACTTTGGCGCCACGGTCGTGACCGTCTTGGCCCAACTTGCTGATCATCACGCGAGGACGGCGGCCCTTGGCGGCAGCAAAGTCGTTGATTTCTTTTTTCAGTTGATCCCAACCTTCGGCTGAGTCGTAAGCAGCAGCGTACACACCGGTCACCTTTTGTGTATCGGCGCGGTGGCGCCCAAAAACTTTCTCAAGTGCATCGGACACCTC
>CALEYZ010000027.1 GCA_937928195.1 uncultured Limnohabitans sp. | reverse complement strand
CCCGACGTGATGCCCAAGCTGCGCGTGCACGACATTTATGCCAACGCCTTGCGCGGTGGCAAAGGCGAAGCGCATTTGGGTTTGCAACAACGATTGCAGGAAGCCCGTTGGTTCATCAAGAACATTCAACAACGCTTTGACACCATCTTGCGCGTGTCCACCGCCATTGTGGAGCGCCAGCGCAACTTCTTCATTCATGGTGAGCTGGCCATGCGGCCTTTGGTGCTGCGTGAAATTGCCGACGAACTGGGTTTGCACGAATCCACCATCAGCCGCGTCACCACCGCCAAGTACATGACCACCCCCATGGGCACTTTCGAGCTGAAGTTTTTCTTTGGCTCGGGCCTTGGCACTGACAGCGGCAGCGCCGCTTCCAGCACCGCTGTGCGCGCCCTCATCAAGCAATTGGTGGCCGCCGAAAATCCCAACAAGCCCTTGTCAGACAACCAACTGTCTGAGATGCTCAAAGAACAAGGCATCGATTGCGCCCGCCGCACCGTTGCCAAATACCGCGAGGCGCTCAAAATTGCGCCCGCCAACTTGCGTAAAACATTGTGAACTCGCTTCAACTTTTCATGCCTTGCGCCGCCGGCGTTGAAGGCTTACTTGCCGACGAGGTGCATCACCTTACGGGCCTCACAGGCAACGACTTGCTGACCGGCCGTGGCGGCGTGATGGCCAATGCGTCTTGGCGAGATGCCATGCGCTTGAACTTGCACAGCCGCCTCACGCAACGTGTGCTGATTCAACTGTCGCAAACTTTTTATCGCAACGAAAAAGATTTGTACGATGCCGCCAGTGCCGTGGCGTGGGAAATTTGGTTCACCACCAAGCAAACCTTCAAGATTGAAATCACCGCGCAGCACAGCCCGCTGACCAGCCTCAACTTTGCCGCGCTCAAAATCAAAGACGCGGTGGCCGATCGCTTTCGCGCCAAGCGCGGCGAACGCCCCGACGTCAACACCCAGTGGCCCGATGTGCGCATCTATGTGCACCTCACCACCGACAGTTGCACCTTGTACATGGACACCTCCGGTGAGCCCTTGTTCAAACGTGGTTGGCGCGAAGACAAAGGCGATGCACCTTTGAAAGAAACCTTGGCCGCAGCCATGTTGGCTGCCAGCGGCTGGGACGCACACACACCTTTGTACGACCCCTGCTGCGGCAGCGGCACCATTGCCATTGAAGCGGCGCAAATTGCCTGTGGCATTGCACCCGGCATCATGCGTCGCTTTGCATTCGAAAAATTGTTGCCCTTCCAACCCCATGTTTGGCAAGCTTTGCTGGACGATGCGCATGCACAAGAACACGCACCCACCGCTGAAATTCATGCCTCGGACGTGGCCTTCCGAATGGTCGACTTCACACAGCGCAATGCCGAGCGTGCAGGCGTAGGCCAAGTGGTGCAAGTGCGCGGTGGCGATGCCCTGCAGCGCATGCCGCCTTGCGAAACGCCAGGCATCATGCTGCTCAACCCGCCTTACGGCGAGCGCATTGCCGCAGCCGGTGTGGCGGGCGTTTCCAGCTTGGACCGCTCGCGCCATGCCGTCGACTTAAGCCGTGCGCGCGAAGTGGCGGAAGGCGATGATGGCGGCGAGTTCTTTGCCCAACTGGCCTCGCATTGGAAAAAGAATTACAACGGCTGGACAGCATGGATGCTGACACCCGATTTGAAGCTGCCTTCCAAAATGCGCCTCAAGGAATCACGTCGTGTGCCGATGTGGAACGGCCCCATTGAATGCCGGATGTTCCGCTTTGACCTCATGAAGGGCTCTGTGCGTGACAAACTCTGAGCGCCAAGCGTCAGCGCAGCCATGGGTGCTCGACACCAACATCGTGCTCGACCTGTGGCTGTTTGAAGATCCCGCCACCCAGCCTTTGCGCCAGGCTTTGCAACAAGGCGTCATTTCGCACCTGGCCACCCGCAGCATGCGCGATGAATTAGAGCGGGTGCTGACCTACCCGCACATTGTCAAGCGCATGGCCAAATCCAAGGTCCAAGCGCAAGACATTTTGAATCGATTTGACGAACACCACTTGGCCGCAGAACCTGCAGCCAAAGCGCCGTGCACGTGCAAAGACCCTGACGACCAAAAATTCATTGACTTGGCGGTCGCACACGCCGTGCCTTTGCTCAGCAAAGATGCCGCCATTTTGTGCATGAAGAAACGATTGTCTCAATCGGGCGTGATCTTGAATCCCGCCGACATCCCCACCCACTGACCTCTGGACTCCCCTCATGACCGGCCTGCAACCCGAAGACTTTGACGCCCTCGACGACATCTTGGACGACTTGCGTACACGCTACGAAGAAACCCCGCAGTGGGAATTTTGTGAGGGCTTTTTGGTGGCCCTCATCTGTTGCCGCCGCGCCATCCCAGAAGCGGAGTGGTTGCCGGTATTGCTGGGCCTGGACGACGACGGCGCAGGCTTTTCAGACGAGGCCCAAAAAATCAAATTCTTGAGCTTGTGGCAACAGCGTTATGACGAAGTCAAGCTGTCGCTCGACACAGAGATCAAAGCCCTCGACGAAGACAGCGCCTATGCGCCCGAAGTGATGGATGTGCGAGGCGCCATTGCCAGCTTGCCACCGGAAGAGCGCGCGGAAATTGACAGCGAAGAAATTCCAGCCTTCGCCCAAGTCTGGGCCTTGGGCTTCATGTTTGCGGTGGAAAACTGGCCCGATGAATGGGTTGCCCCCAAAGACAAAGATGCCGCACAGTGGCATGACACCGCATTAGAGGCCATTGTCGCCCTGACGGAAGACGACACCGACGAGCCCACACTGTCCGCGCTCAGCGAAGACGGCCCATTGAGCGTCAGTGAATCTCGCTTGAACGCTTATGGCGAAGCTTTGTGGGCCGTGTATGACTTGCGTGAAATTTGGCGCAGCATTGGCCCACGTGTCACGCAAGTGATCAAAGAAGCCACCCCTGGCCGCAACGACGCGTGTAGTTGCGGCAGTGGCAAAAAATACAAGAAGTGTTGCGGCGCGAATTAAGCGTCAGTGCATGAAGTCGCGCAGGCTTGCAATGGTCAGTTCGGGCAATTCTTCTGGAATGAAATGTCCCGACGGCACCACATGACCCGAGACCTGGGCCGCACATTGTGCTTGCCACAGTTCTAAGGGCTTGAACATTTTGTGCACCACACCTCGGTCACCCCACAACACCAACAAGTCGCATTGAATCTTGCGCCCTTGATTGCGGCTGTCTTGGTCGTGTTCTAAATCGATGCCTGCGCTGGCTCTGTAGTCTTCACAGGCGGTGTGCACGGCAGGCAAAATATCGCCGGCCTGTTCGGGGGCCAAGGTCATGCTGCGTTCATATTCGACCATGGCCTCAGGCTCGATGAAGGAGGTGCCTTGAGCGCCCCAGCCGCCCAGCTTGGCATGCAAGTAGTGCAGCACGTTACCACCGATCATGCGCTCAGGCAAAGGGCTGGGTTGAATGAGGTGAAACCAATGATAGTAAGCACGGGCGAAGTCCATGTCGGTGCGTTGGTACATGTCCAAAGTGGGCGCAATGTCCAGGACGCACAAGCGTCGCACGCGCGTCGGAAAATCGACGGCCAGTCGATGTGCCACGCGCCCTCCGCGATCGTGACCGCACAAAAAGAAATCGCTCACATTCAGCTGGTCTAAGAGGCCCACCACATCTTGTGCCATGGCGCGCTTGCTGTAGTTGCTGTGATCAGGCAGGCCCGGCGCATGCGATGAATCACCATAGCCGCGCAAATCGGGCAGCACCAAACGGTAGTCACTCTTCAAGGCTTGCGCCACGCGATGCCACATGACATGCGTTTGCGGAAAGCCATGCAACAACACCAACACGGGCTTGTCCAGTTGGTTCAACCAATTGGCAGAGATGCGCGCGCACACCACCACGCCATTGACGTTGAATTGTCGTTTTTCAAAACCATCAAACCACGTGCTGGGCGTGTCCATGGCAAGGGCCTGCGTTGAATCGGTGGAGGAAGTGCTCATCGCGTGGATTTTCCGGGTAATCGACGCGCTTGGCAATCCTGGCTAAACGCGCATTTCGGCCAGGTCATTCCAAACCTCTTGTCGGATCAACTTGCCTTTTTGCACTTCAAATCGATCTACAAATCGAATGCCACTGAATTCTCGTCCATCAGGCCATTCACCGCTCAAGAAGCCGCGGCAATAAACCACCGTTTGATCGCCTTGCCACGACTCCTCAAAAGTCAGTTGCGTTTTGGCGATGCGTTGATAACGTGGAACAGACCATGCCACCAGTTCAGTAAGCTGGCGCATGCAGTGGCCACCTGGGAAAACCATTTCAAACTGGGATGATAAAAATGCCTGCGCAGCCGTTAAGTCTCGCTGGGCCATGCAATCCAAAAACTGTGCTACCACGTGGCTGGCTTCTGGCAACACCGCGCCACCTTCAGAAAAAACACGACCGTCCCGTCGATAGGCACTGACCTCTTGCACAAACACCGTGGTCCCTGCATCACTGGCATCAATCACCGAACGTGCCGTGTGCGCCAAGCGCTGGATCAATCGCCCCTGTGCATCTTGTGGATAGCCTGGCAATAGCGTGACGGAAATGACGGGCATACGGAAAGCTCCTTGAAACCATTCAGTCCTGAAAGAGGACCCGTGATTTAAACACGCACAGCCTGCAGCTGCATTGATGCCAGCTGTTTTTGAAGCACTGGTTTTTGCACCTTGCCCAAAGCGCTCTTGGGAAGTTGCGCCACACACACCCACTTCCGGGGCAATTTAAAGCGCGCAATTTGCATTTGCAAGTGGGCCATCACATCTTGGGTCTGCAACGCTTGGCCGAGCGCATCGGTGGTTTTGACCAATACCAGCACGGGCACTTCGCCCCATCGCTCATCGGTCAATCCCACCACGGCGCACTCTGCAACACCAGGAAAAGACGCCAAGGCATTCTCAATTTCAGCTGGGTAAATGTTTTCCCCACCTGAAATGATCATGTCTTTGTTGCGCCCCACAATTTGCAAGCAGCCCTGTGCATCCAAGCAGCCCATGTCACCGGAGTGAAACCAGCCATCATGCAAACCCACCAAATCTTTGGGATTGCCTGCATTCCAATACCCTCGCATCACATTGGGGCCTTTGACGCACACCTCACCCGTCTCGCCAGCCGGCACTTCTTGCCCCTGTGCATTGACAAGCTTCAGTGACAAATGCGCATGCGGCCAGCCTGCAAAACCCATTCGCGCCATGGCATCGTCGAATTTCAAAATGACACTGACAGGTCCCGTTTCGGTGGTGCCATAAATTTGTCCCACAGGAATGCCCCGCGCATGGAACTGCTGCAAATAAGACGAGGGCAAGGTCGACGATCCTGCCATGATGCCGCGCAAACTTTGCAAGTCAGCGTCTGGCCATGTCGGATGGTCGAACACGGCCCTTAAAGTGGCTGGCACCAACAAAGACACACTGGGGCGTTGTGAGATGTCTCCCTGCGTAACCGCGGTCAACCACGCCGCAGCATCAAACCGCGGGTGCAAATGTACCGAGACCCCCGTCAACAACGCAGGCAGGGTCTGAATGCAAAGCCCCCCCACATGAAACAGGGGCAAGGTCGACAGCACAATGTCTTGCGGCTTGAACGCATGCGCCTCTTGACTGGCTTGGGCATTGGCCAGCAGGCCTGCTTGGGTATGCACAGCGCCCTTTGGCAAACCGGTTGTGCCCGAGGTATAGACCAACAACACATCGGCGTCATCGGGCACGACAGGCAAGTTCAGATTTTTGGCGGAAGGCTTGGCAATCAACTCATCCAACAGACATGCTTTGAGCAAGAAAACCGGCGCCTCTTGGGTCAATGTTTGTGCGGTTTCGGCATGCAAGGAGTCGTAGACCAGCAAGCTGGGCTGGGCGTCTTGCAACACACTGCTGAGCTCGGCCACGGCCAATCGAAAATTGAGCGGCATGAAAATCAGCCCCAAGCGCGCGCAAGCCACCAACGTGACGCACTGCAGCTCGTGGTTCAAGCCAAGCCATGCCACACGTTGACCCGCCTGCAATCCGAAGGTGCCCTGCAAATGTCCCGTGACGCGTTCAACCCGTCGCCAGAATTTGGCAAAGTCAATGTCTTCGGTTTGGCCGGGCATGCCAAAGCGAATGGCCAAGTGCTGCGGCTGACTTTGCGCCAGTGCTTGGAAGCGTTGCGCGAGTTTGGAACTCTCGCTCATTCGTCTTTCTCACCTGCTTCGTACAAGGTTTCGCGGCCCAAACGGTCGAGGCACAACTCGGCAGTCCAAGGCAACATGAGCGAGCCACAGCGTGCATCGCGGTACAAACGCTCAAGAGGCAAGGACTTGAGCATCGACTGACCACCGCAAGTGCGAATGGCCAAGCGCGCAATGTCTTGTGCGTTTTCCATGATGGTGTACTGCGCCGCATAGGCACGCAAGCGCGAGGATTTGGGCGGGTCAATTTTGGCGTCTTCAATGGCGCGCAAAAACAAATTGCGTGTTTGTTCAAGCTTCACAAACATCTCGGCCACGGCAATTTGTTTGGTGGCAAACTGGCGACGTTTGACAGGGCCCGTACCTGGAATTTCACCCCGCAAATACGCCACCGTGAAATCGTAGGCAGCTTGCGCAATGCCCATGTAGGTGGGCGACAAGGTCATGAACATGTGCGGCCAACGGCTGGCCGCTTGGAAGTAAATGCCTTGCGGCATGAGCGCGGCATCGTCTGGCACAAACACATCTTTGAAGATCAAGTTGCGCGACACCGTGGCACGCATGCCCAGCGGATCCCAATCGCCCTCCACTGTCAGGCCAGGCGCCGTGCGAGGCACCGCCAAATAGAGCGTGTCGCGGCGTGACAAATCGGCATCAGGTTTTTTCTCAGTGCACAACACGCCAAAATAATCGGCCGCATCTGACAAGGATGCAAAAATCTTTTTGCCATTGATGCGCCA
This sequence comes from uncultured Limnohabitans sp., assembly GCA_937928195.1. Classification (GTDB taxonomy): domain Bacteria; phylum Pseudomonadota; class Gammaproteobacteria; order Burkholderiales; family Burkholderiaceae_C; genus Limnohabitans_A. The sequence continues at coordinate 1,601 of CALEYZ010000027.1, read as the reverse complement.
TCCACCGTCCACTTTGACAGCCTGCGTGCCGAAAGGCTGCGCGCCTGCAGCGGCAGCACCGCCCTCAGAGAAAGGTTGCGCATAAATGGCCCCCTCGTTGACCACACGTGCAAAATGCGCCTTTTGATGCACGCGATGCAATGCACGCTGCTCGGGCGTCATGTCCAAATCTTCAGACAGCAAACCACTCCACATCATGGTGCAAACGTGCATGTTGAAGGTGAGCGCGGTGGCGCCGCACCAGCGACCAATTTCGGCAGACACCATGGCGTAGGTGGCGTAGTCAGCACCCAAGCCCCCGTGCGCTTCAGGCACACACAAAGCCAGCAAGCCGCTGTCCTTCATGTCTTTGTAATTGGCAAATGGAAACTGTGCATCCCGATCAAGTTGGGCTGCACGGGGCGCAAATTTGTTCTTGCCCAAATCGTAGGCCAAGGCCATCAACTTTTTCTGCTTGTCTGTCAGAGGGTAATCTTCGCCACTGATGGGCATGTAGTGGGCCGTGCTGTTGTACGCAAGGGTTTGGGGGGTATTGCTCATGAAGGTCTCTTTCAACTCAAAAATAATGACGGACAAATTTCAAAACGGCCTGATGGAAGGGCGCTTCTTGCTCGAAGCCCATCAAATGGCCAACACCGGGAATGCATTCGTATTGCGCACCCGTTATTTTTTGCGCCATGCGCCGCAGCACTTCCGGGGGAGCGGTTTTATCGTGCTCGCCAGCCAGGCACAGTGTGGGCACCGCAATGCTGGGCAATGCCGCGCGCTGCTCAAACGTCACCAAGGCCTGCAAAGAAGCTCGGTAGGTCTCGGGCGGCACCGCCGACATGCAGGCGTGCGCCAAGGCCAAGCCAGCGGGATAGTCTTTCAAGCCAGCACCTGCCGGCAAGGCATCGGGCGCCACCATGCTGGGCACCAAGCGATCGGCCACTTGCGACATGGTTTTGCCGGCATTCAAGGGTGCCAAGCGCTGCGCCACAAACTGCTGCTGAAAATCGCCCTCTTGCTGCCCAAACGCCGGGCTGCTGGCCGCAATGACCAAGCCTTCAATGCGTTGAGGGCATTGCGTCCAAGCCTGTAACGCCACCATGCCGCCCATGCTGTGACCCACCAGCACTGCGCGCTGCACCTTGGCGGCATCTAGCATCATCTCAAGCGAGTGCGCCAGACTGGCAAAACTGAGCGTGCCCGTTAAAGGGCTGTCACCATAGCCCGGCATGTCCCACGCTAAAGCGCGATAACCCAAGCTGGCAAAGTAGTCGACCGAGGATTTGAAGCCCATTTTGCCGCCACCAATGCCATGCAAAAAAACCAAAGTGGTCTTGGCATCTGCGGGGCCCGCATCAAGCCAAGCAGGCAGGTCGGCTTTCATGCTGCAGCACTTTCAAACACGCCAGACACCAATGCGCCCTCGTTCACCACACACTGCCCATCCAAGGCAATGCTGCAACCCCGCATGGGCAAATCGAAGTGTCCTAAGGTGTGACGGCCTGCCACCTCGTTGGCACCTGTGGAGTACAAAAAGTTGCCTGCAAAGGCACGCAGCTCGGTGCCGTTGCAGTCGCGCTTGTCGTAGAAGGTCATCGCGTCCCAGCGCGCGG
>CALEYZ010000026.1 GCA_937928195.1 uncultured Limnohabitans sp. | reverse complement strand
GTCGAGCGCGACCCAGGCCTGCACGTCGGCATACGCTGCGGCAGCGCGGGCCGTGGTGTCGTCGGCCTTGGCGCAGGCCTGCTCGGCCTCGCGCAGCGCCTGCTCGGCGGCCCGCTGCTCGGCTTGCTCCCCGGCTCCCGGGGGCCGGTCGTGACCTCGGTCACGACACTCCCCGTCCCGGGCACGCCGGTGAACCAGACGTGCGTGCGGCCGTAGCGCCACGCGACCAGGTCGCGCTCGACGAGATCGTGCAGATGCTCACGGCAAGCGGAACACCCGCCGAAGCAAGGTCTCAAGTTCGGCATTACATCGAAAATGGTGCCACCTGCCCGATCCTTTACCCACTTGGCGACGTGAAAGCGATGATCGATGCGTTTTCGGGATGGAATGGAACGACATGAGCGTCGCCACACCGAAATCGCTCGATGAGGCTCTGAGTTTCCGTCGCACAAATCAAGATGCACTCGTCATCGCGGGTGGAACGGACCTCATGGTCGAGGTCAACTTCAATCGCCGAAAGGTCGAGGACGTCCTTTCCCTTTCACGAGTCGAGGAGCTCCGCCAGGTCTCCATCACCAAGGATCAGTCGGTTCGGATTGGTGCCGCAACGCCATGGGCCGCACTAGAAACGGGCGAACTTTCCTCGCTGCTTCCTGCTTTGGCAGGCTGGCAGACAACCAGCATCTTTTTGGGCGCCGCCTTGTTGGTGGCCTTGTGGACATGGTCTCGGGTGTTTCAAGTCAATGCGCCTGTGTTGTCCGGCACAGTGGCATCGCCCGTTGCAAATGCCATGGCTTTACCGATTCGTCAAAGTTTGTTTTTAAAACTCTTGGTGGTGTTCATGCTCAATGGCATTGCAAGCGCTGTTCCTGCCAGCTTGGTGATGTTTTTTGTCGAAGATCAAATACAAGCGTCAGCAGACATTGCGCCGTGGTTTTTAGGCGCCTACTTCATGGCAGGCGTGGTGTCTTTGCCGGTTTGGTTGAAATTGATTCAGAAATGGGGCTTGCCGAAAACATGGGGTGTTGGCATGTTGTTGGCCATTGTCAGTTTCGCCAGCGTCAGTTTTTTAGGCCCAGGTGATGAACAGTTGTTTCTCGGTGTCTGCATCGCATCGGGCATTGCCTTGGGGGCAGACATGGTGGTGCCCGGCGCATTGCTCAATCGCGTCATTGATCACTTAGGTCACCGGGGTGAAGCCGAGGGCTTGTATTTGGGCTGGTGGAACCTCATCAGCAAATTCAATTTGGCATTGGCAGCGGGTCTGTGCTTGCCACTTTTGGCCAGTTGGGGTTATGCCCCCGGTGCGCGAAGTGTCGAAGGCTTGCATGCATTGTCCCTCGCCTACGGTGTGTTGCCTTGCATTTTGAAAACCGCTGCTGTTGCCGCGTTGTTTTATTTTTGGATTCAACCGTCAGCAAATCGCTGACATCAAGGGGTAAATGATGAACAGACGACAGTATCTTCAGCGTGTTTCTCAAGGCGTCGCTGCCCCACTGCTATTGCGTACCTCAGGCTTGGCTGCCTTGAGTGCTGGGGCCGGACTTTTGTCGGGTTGTGCGGGCCCCCAATTGTCTGACTACGCTGCGCAAACACCAGTGCTTGATTTGCGAACTTACTTCAATGGCATCGTCGATGCTTGGGGTGTTTTCACGGACCGTTCAGGCCGCGTGGTGAAACGCTTCAAAGTGGTGATGGACTGCCAATGGCAAGGTGATGAAGGTGTTTTAGACGAGGCCTTCACCTACTCTGATGGCACCCAACAACGGCGCATTTGGAAATTGAAAGCTTTACCGAATGGCCGCTATGAAGGCCGCGCTGACGATGTGGTGGGGATGGCCGCTGGTGGGGTGAGTGGCAACACTTTCCGCTGGCAATACACCTTGGCCTTGCCAGTCGATGGCACGGTTTGGGAAGTGCAGTTTGACGACTGGATGTACCTGATGGACGAGCAAGTCATGATGAACAAAGCTGTCATGCGCAAATGGGGCGTGACCTTGGGTGAAGTCACTTTGTCATTCAAACGCCGAGTCCCCAATGCGTCGGGTCGTGTGTCATGAACCTT
>CALEYZ010000025.1 GCA_937928195.1 uncultured Limnohabitans sp. | reverse complement strand
CACCCTTGACGACTGGCGACAAAGCCTTGTTGACTGTGGACGTGTGGGAACACGCTTACTACATCGACTACCGCAACATGCGTCCTAAGTTTGTGGAAACATTCCTGGACAAGTTGGTCAACTGGTCATTCGCAGAAGCCAATTTTGCTTAATTTGCGAATTGCCAACCGGCAAACAAAAACAGCCCCTTGGGGCTGTTTTTTTTCGTCCTATGAAGCTCAACGAATCATCATGCCGCCATCGGCCACGATGGTTTGGCCCGTGATGTATTTGCCAGCGGCACTGGCCAGCAAAACGGCAATGCCGCCAATGTCATCGGGTTCACCAATGCGGCGCAAGGGCGTTTCGTTCTCAACCATGCCCGCTTTCACGGGATCGTCTGTGAGAGCTTTGGCAAAGTCAGTGCGAATGAGGCCTGGCGCGATGCAATTGACGCGAATGTTGTCGGGACCCCATTCAACCGCCAAGTTGCGAGCCAGCTGCATGTCGGCAGCTTTGGAAATGTTGTAAGCACCAATGACGGCGGAGCCATGCAGTCCACCGACCGATGACACCAAAACAATCGCGCCATCTTTGCGCGCCTTCATGTCTGGATAGACCATGTTGCAAAGCCAAGTGCTGGACAACACGTTGTTGTGCATCACTTTGTTGAAGATCTCATCGCTCATGCCGGTAGCAGGGCCGTAGTAGGGGTTGCTGGCGGCATTACAGACCAAGATGTCGATCGGTCCCCACGTTTCTTTGGTTTTTTGAATCATCGCCTGCAGTTGGTCCTTGACTGCAATGCTGGCGCTGATGGCCATGGCCGTGCCGCCTTCGGCTTGAATTTCCTTGACCACCGCTTCGCAGGCGTCCAATTTACGGCTCGACACCACCACTTTGGCGCCTGCGCGGGCCAATTGAAATGCGATGGATCGTCCAATGCCGCGACTGGCGCCAGTGACGATGGCAACTTTGCCAGTGAGGTTGAACAGATTCATAGGTCTCCTTGGATGTGAAGGGTTGATGTCCCAAACCAAAAGTGTGCCTTTAAATGGGCCATTGAACTGTCGTGCGTGTGTCAGCGACAATGGCGTATCAACCAATGCAATGGGCAAATTAACTCAAGTTGAACATGTCAATGGATCGAATACAAACAGTGGTGATTGGGGCTGGGGTGGTGGGCTTGGCCGTTGCGCGCAAGTTTGCGCTTGAAGGCCAAGAGGTCTTGCTGCTGGAGTCTGCAGACGCTTTTGGCACAGGGACCAGTTCGCGCAACAGTGAGGTCATTCACGCGGGTATCTATTACCCCCAAGGATCCCTCAAAGCGCAACTTTGCGTGCAAGGACGCCAACGCCTTTATGCCTACTGTCGTGAGCGCAACATTGCGCACCAACAGTGTGGCAAATTGATTGTGGCCACATCGCTAGAGCAAGTGGCGCAATTGAGTGCCATTCAGGCCAAGGCGACGGCCAATGGCCTTGTGGGTGCGGATGCGCTTCGGCTGTTGTCAAAAGCGGAAGCCGTGGCCATGGAGCCGGCTTTGCAATGTGAAGCCGCCTTGTGGTCTCCCAGCACCGGCATTGTGGACAGCCATGGTTTGATGCTGAGCTTGCAAGGCGATTTTGAAAACGCAGGTGGCATCGTTGCCCTGGCGTCGTCTGTGCTGGGCGCTGTGTGCCTGGACGAAGGCATTGTGTTGCAGATGGCCGATGGCAGCGAGTTGATGGCCCAAACCGTGGTCAACGCAGCGGGCTTGACCGCACCCTGGCTTGCATAGAAGTTCCAAGGTTTGGCGCCCCAGCATGTGCCCCAGGCCTACTTTGCCAAAGGCAATTACTTCACCTTGGCGGGTAAGTCGCCGTTCTCGCGCTTGATCTATCCCGTGCCTGAAGCGGCGGGTTTGGGCGTGCATTTGACGTTGGATCTGGGTGGCCAAGCCAAGTTTGGCCCCGATGTGCAATGGGTGGACAGCCCTGACGATTTGGTGGTGTCGCCCGAACACGAGCAACTCTTTTACACCGAGGTGCGCAAATACTGGCCCGCTTTGCGCGATGGTGCGTTGCAAGCGGGCTATGCAGGCATTCGTCCGAAAATTTCTGGCCCGCAAGAGGCTGCCGCAGACTTTTGCATCCAAGGTCCGGCTGTTCATGGCGTCAAGGGCTTGGTGAATTTGTTTGGTATTGAGTCACCGGGTTTGACCAGTTCGCTGGCCATTGGTCAAGCCGTGGTGCGGGCCTTGTCGTAGGATCTGGCCAATGGACAAACGCTTGTTTCTCAGTGCTTGCTTGGCGCCTCTGCTGTTTGGCTGCGCCAGCTCGCCGCGCCAAACCATCACAGACGCATCAAGCAGCGACGCACCGTATCCGAACAACCCGGCCAAGCGCCAAGACGTGGTCATGCAAGCCATGGCCATGCTTGAACGCAACTATGTGTACGGTGGCAAAAAATTACACACCGGTTTTGACTGTTCAGGCTTGGTGAGCTTTGTCTACAAAGAGTCGGCAGGCATTGCTTTGCGTGGCAACGCGGCACAGATGGCCCATGCCAGCAAACCGATTGATCCCAGCCAAGCCCATCCGGGAGATTTGGTGTTTTTCAACACCTTGGGCAGCTCGTTTTCCCATGTGGGCATCTACATCGGGTCGGGCAAATTCATCCATGCGGCGAATGAAAAAACTGGCGTCAAAGCCGAGCGCTTGAACCATGTGTACTGGTCCAAGCGGTTTGAAGGCTATCGCACGATATTTGCCTGAGGCCGATGCATGCGATCAAGCGTGATCGCGAATGGCCAGCGCGGCTTCTTTCACCAGGGCGGGGCCTTTGTAAATCAAGCCGGTGTAGATCTGCACCGCGTCTGCACCGGCTTTGATTTTGGCCACCGCATCGGCGCCGCTCAAAATGCCGCCCACGCCAATGATGGGGAAGTTCGGACCCATGGCCGCACGCAACTGGCGAATCACGGCATTGCTCTTTTCAAACACAGGTGCGCCTGACAGGCCGCCGGTTTCGTCAGCATGGGCCATGCCTTGCACCGCATCGCGCGCAATGGTGGTGTTGGTGGCGATCACACCCCACGAAGGTGTACCTTCATGCACGCAGTGGCGCTTCAAGGTGGCGGCAATCACCGCCACTTGATCGCTGTCCAGATCAGGTGCGATCTTGATGAACACAGGCACTTGCTTGTTGTGCTGTTGGGCCAGTTCGACGCGGCGTTTGGCCAGCGTGCCAATTAGCGCGTCCAAGGCCTCGTCGCTTTGCAGTTCGCGCAGATTTTTGGTGTTGGGGCTGGAGATGTTCACGGTCACGTAGTC
>CALEYZ010000024.1 GCA_937928195.1 uncultured Limnohabitans sp. | reverse complement strand
CGCCTTTGTCGCATTGGCACTGGTTTGTGGCCTATGTGGGCTCGGCCATGTTGCGAGGCTTGTCGGTGGGTTTGGGCGTGTTTGCTGTGACGGTGTGGTTTGCCCCCATGCAATACCAAGCACCGCTTTGGATTTTGGTCTTTGCCTTCTTAGGTGCTGCGTTGCTGGGCACTTTGGGCTTGGTTGCCGGTTTGTGGTCTGAAAAATTTGACCAAATGGCGGCCTTCCAAAGTTTTGTCATCATGCCCATGACCTTCTTGTCTGGCGTGTTTTATTCCATTCATTCCTTGCCATCTTTCTGGCAAGGTTTGAGTCATTTAAACCCCTTCTTTTACATGATCGACGGGTTTCGATACGGCTTCTTTGGCCAAAGCGATGTGTCGCCTTGGACCAGTTTGGCGGTGGTCTCTGTGGCCTTGTTGGCGGTAGGTACTTTGGCGATTCAGTTGCTGAAAACCGGTTACAAGATCCGAGGCTGATTCGATTCACTGAGTGCCACTCACCATGACAGCAGAACAAATTCAAGCCATGATTGCCGCGGGCCTGGCCTGCCAACACCTCGAAGTGGATGGCGATGGTCGTCATTGGCAAGCGGTGGTGGTGTCAGACCAGTTTGAAGGCCTGCGCCTCATTGCGCGCCATCAAAAGGTCTATGCCACCTTGGGCAACAAAATGCAAAACGACGAGGTGCATGCCTTGTCAATGAAAACTTACACGCCCGCAGAGTGGGCCAAAGCACAGGCCTGAACCTGACCGAGCGCCTTCGCTTTCTTAGAACACAGACTCAGACAACATGGACAAACTCATCATCCGGGGCGGTCATTCATTGAATGGCGTCATCGACATTTCAGGCGCTAAAAATGCGGCCTTGCCAGAACTGTGCGCGGCCTTGCTGACAGCTCAGCCTGTGGTGCTGCGAAACGTGCCCAAGTTGCAAGACGTCAGCACCATGCTCAAGCTCATTCGCAACATGGGTGTGATTTGTTCGCACGAAGACGATGGCACAGTGCATTTGGACGCAGGTGCGTTGAACAATCCTGAGGCGCCCTATGAGATGGTGAAAACCATGCGTGCATCCGTCTTGGCTTTGGGCCCCTTGTTGGCTCGCTTTGGCGAAGCCCGTGTGTCTTTGCCTGGTGGTTGCGCCATTGGTTCCCGCCCTGTCGATCAGCACATCAAAGGTTTGCAAGCCATGGGTGCGCAGATCTCTGTCGAACACGGCTACATGGTGGCCAGCTTGGCCAATGGCCGCACGCGCCTCAAGGGCGCCCGCATTGCCACCGACATGGTCACTGTCACTGGCACTGAAAACTTTTTGATGGCGGCAGCATTGGCCGAGGGCGAAACCGTTTTGGAAAACGCTGCCCAAGAGCCCGAGATTCCTGACTTGGCCGAAATGCTCATTCGCATGGGGGCCAAAATTGAAGGCCATGGCACCAGCCGCATTCACATTCAAGGCGTAGAAGCTTTGAAAGGATGTGATCACGCCGTGGTGGCCGACCGCATTGAAGCCGGTACGTTTTTGTGTGCCGTGGCAGCCACTGGCGGCGATGTGGTGTTGAAGCACGCACGCGGCGATCACATGGATGCCGTGATCGACAAATTGCGCGATGCCGGCGCCACCATTGAAGTGGGCGCTGATTTTGTGCGCGTCAAAGCCTCAGGACGCATGAAAGCCCAGAGTTTCAGAACCACCGAGTACCCGGGTTTTCCAACCGACATGCAAGCCCAATTCATGGCGCTCAATTGCATTGCCGATGGCACCAGCAAAGTGACCGAAACCATTTTTGAAAACCGCTTCATGCATGTCAATGAGTTGGTGCGCTTGGGTGCCAACATCCAAATCGATGGCAAGGTGTCGGTCGTGCAAGGGGTGCCGCAACTCTCTGGCGCCACTGTCATGGCCACCGACTTGCGTGCATCGGCCAGTTTGGTCATTGCGGGTTTGGTGGCTGACGGCGAAACCATCGTTGACCGCATCTATCACCTCGACCGCGGCTATGACCGCATGGAAGCCAAATTGCGCAAAGTAGGCGCGCAGATTGAGCGTTCCAAGTGAACACTTGCACTGAACGCGCATCACAACAGGAACTGACATGATCACCTTGGCCTTGTCCAAAGGACGCATTTTTGATGAAACATTGCCGCTGCTCAAAGCCGCCGGCATTGAAGTTTTGGAAGATCCCGAAACCTCGCGCAAACTGATTTTGCCCACCAACCAAGCGGGTGTGCGCGTGGTCTTGGTGCGTGCCACCGATGTGCCCACCTATGTGGAATACGGTGGCGCAGATTTGGGCGTGACGGGCAAAGACACATTGATCGAGCACGGTGGCCAAGGTTTGTACCAACCGCTCGACTTGCAAATTGCCAAATGCCGCATGAGTGTGGCGGTTCGCGCAGACTACGACTACGCCACTGCGGTGCGCTCAGGTTCGCGCTTGAAAGTGGCCACCAAGTACACCAACATCGCGCGCGAATTTTTTGCGCAAAAAGGGGTTCACGTCGATTTGATCAAGCTCTATGGCAGCATGGAGTTGGCGCCCCTCACAGGCTTGGCCGATGCCATCGTTGACTTGGTGTCGACCGGCAGCACCCTCAAAGCCAACCATCTGATTGAAGTGGAGCGCATCATGGACATCAGCTCACGCTTGGTGGTGAATCAAGCGTCGCTCAAGCTCAAACAAGAACCCATCCGCGCCATCATTGAAGCCTTCGCGGGCGCTGTGGCTGCAGGACAAGCTGCCAAGGCAGCACTCTAATATTTCAAACCTGAAAAGAAAACCGATGACTGCGCTTGTTGCCAAAGCTCTGCGTTTAAGCACCACCGATGCTGATTTTGAAGCGATGTTTCAAAAGCGCTTGCATTGGTCCGCGGACGCAGACGCAGCCATTGAGTCCCGCGTGGCCGAGATCTTGGCCGATGTGCAACAGCGCGGCGACGCTGCGGTGCTGGCGTACACCCAACGTTTCGACGGCTTGAATGCCAAAGACATGCAGGCTTTGATGCTGACGCAGGCTGAGCTCAAAGCCGCCTTTGACGGCTTGCCCACGGCGCAAAAAGACGCTTTGCAAGCTGCAGCCAAACGTGTTCGCAGCTACCACGAAGCACAAAAGAAAGCGTCCGGTGAAAGTTGGTCATACAAAGACGAAGACGGCACGTTGTTAGGGCAAAAAGTCACCCCCTTAGACCGCGTGGGCATTTATGTGCCTGGCGGCAAAGCAGCCTATCCCTCTTCGGTGTTGATGAACGCCATTCCGGCACATGTGGCCGGTGTTGAAGAAATCATCATGGTGGTGCCCACCCCTCAGGGCGTGAAGAATCCTTTGGTGTTGGCGGCTGCTTATGTGGCGGGCGTTTCGCGCGCCTTCACCATCGGCGGCGCGCAAGCCGTTGCAGCGCTGGCATTTGGCACGGCCACGGTGCCCAAGGTCGACAAAATCACAGGGCCTGGCAATGCTTATGTGGCCAGCGCCAAGAAGCGCGTGTTTGGCACGGTTGGCATTGACATGATTGCTGGTCCCAGCGAAATTTTGGTGTTGGCCGATGGCAGTACGCCGCCTGAGTGGGTGGCCATGGACTTGTTCTCGCAAGCCGAGCACGACGAGTTGGCGCAAAGCATTTTGCTGTGCCCCGATGCAGCCTACATCGACAAGGTGCAAGCCGCCATCGATCAGTTGCTGCCCACCTTGCCGCGCGCCGAGATCATTGCCAAGTCCATGAACGACCGCGGTGCACTCATTCAAACGCGCAGCATGGAAGAGGCCTGCCACATCAGCAACCGCATTGCCCCCGAACACTTGGAAGTGTCCAGCCGCAATCCACATGCATGGGAGCCTTTGCTCAAGCATGCCGGTGCCATTTTCTTGGGCGCCTTCACCAGCGAGTCCCTGGGCGATTACTGCGCCGGCCCCAATCACGTGTTGCCCACCAGTGGCACAGCACGTTTTTCATCGCCATTGGGCGTTTACGATTTTCAAAAACGCTCTAGCCTCATTGAGGTGAGCGAAAAGGGTGCGCAAAGCTTGGGCCGCATTGCGGCAGAGCTGGCTTACGGTGAAGGCTTGCAAGCCCACGCCCGCGCAGCCGAGTTGCGCCTCAGTCCTGTGCCACCCCAAAGAGAAACACCATGAGTGCCAATCAAAATTCCGTCGCTTGGTTGAAACACATTCGTCAAGACGTGCAGTCCATGCACGCCTATGCCATTCAAGACTCGACCGGCATGGTCAAGCTGGACGCCATGGAAAATCCGTTCAGTTTGCCGCCAGCATTGCAAGCGCAATTGGGCGAGCGTTTGGGCGCTTTGGCACTCAACCGTTATCCTGGTGACCGAGTCAATGTGTTGCGCGCCGAATTGGCCAAGCATGCGCACATGCCTGAAGGCTTCGACATCATGCTGGGCAATGGCTCGGATGAACTCATCACGCTGATTTCGATGGCCTGTGATGTGCCTGGGGCCAGCATTTTGGCGCCGCTTCCCGGCTTTGTGATGTACGCCATGAGCGCGCAATTGCAAGGTGTGCCGTTCCATGGGGTGCCGCTGACCGCCGATTTTGAGTTGGACGAAGCCGCCATGCTGAACGCCATCGCCACGCACAAACCGGCGGTGGTTTATTTGGCTTACCCCAACAATCCCACGGGCACCCTGTGGAATGCCGACGTCATTGAGCGCATTGTGGCGGCCCAAGGCCAACAAGGCGGCTTGGTGGTGATGGACGAGGCGTATCAGCCTTTCTCCAGCAAAAGCTGGCTCGATGAAATTCGCCAACACCCAGCGGCCAACGCCCATGTGCTGCTGATGCGCACCTTGTCTAAGTTTGGTTTGGCTGGCATTCGCTTGGGCTACATGATTGCCCCGCAGGCGCTGATCAACGAGATCGACAAACTGCGCCCGCCGTACAACGTGAGCGTGCTCAACGCCGAATGCGCTTTGTTTGCGCTGGAGCACACGGATGTGTTTGCCCAGCAAGCCGCTGTCATTCGTACCGAGCGTGAAGCCTTGTTCAAAGCCTTGCAGCACATGGCAGGCGTCACGCCCTATGCCAGCGAAGCCAACATGATGGTGCTGCGTTTCAACGGTGAGGCCGATGCCGCCAACCGCGCTTTTGAGGTGCTCAAGGCCCACAAAGTGCTGGTGAAGAACGTTTCTAAAATGCACCCATTGCTTGCCAACTGCTTGCGCTTGACCATCGGCACGCCCGAGGAAAACAAACAACTCTTGGCTGCCCTGCAAGCCGCTCTCTCTTAATCGAAAGTCAACTATGACAGCTCGCACCGCCGAAGTCAGCCGCAACACGGCCGAGACCCAAATCACCGTCAAGATCAACCTCGACGGCACGGGCCAATCCAAGCTCTCTACCGGCATTGGTTTCTTTGACCACATGCTCGACCAAATCGCGCGTCATGGGTTGATTGACCTCGACATCCAAGCCAAGGGCGACTTGCACATCGACGGCCACCACACCGTGGAAGACGTGGGCATTACCTTGGGCCAAGCGTTTGCCAAAGCCGTGGGCGACAAGAAAGGTATTCGCCGTTATGGCCACGCCTATGTACCGCTCGACGAAGCACTCAGCCGCGTGGTGGTGGATTTCTCGGGCCGTCCTGGCCTCATCATGCACGTGCCGTTCAAGAGCGGCATGATTGGTGAGTTCGACAGCCAATTGGCGTTTGAATTTTTCCAAGGCTTTGTGAACCACGCCTTCGTGACACTGCACATCGACAACTTGCGCGGCGAAAACGCGCATCACCAAGCTGAGACGGTGTTCAAAGCCTTTGCCCGCGCCTTGCGTGCCGCTTTGGAGTTGGACCCACGTTCAGTTGGCATGATTCCCTCCACAAAGGGAAGCCTGTGACCAACAAAGTCGCAGTCGTTGA
>CALEYZ010000023.1 GCA_937928195.1 uncultured Limnohabitans sp. | reverse complement strand
AAGTGACTGGAGTTCAGACGTGTGCTCTTCCGATCTAGCGCGCGATGGCCAAGATGCACGCCATCGAAATTGCCGATCGTCAGCGCGCACGGGCGGCGCGATTCAGCGTTGGGGAGTCCGCGAAAAACCTTCATGGGCTACGGGGTCGGTAGTGGTTCGGTAGTGGCTCGACAGTAAATCGGACACAGGACTGCGGCACGAACCGCAGTCATTTCGAGAAAACCCTTGATTATAAAGGCTTTCGGGCTCTTTACCGGGGCGAATTGGCCGGTTTCACGCGCGCCAGCGGGTCTTGCCGGTACCAGGCGGCCAGCAGGCGGTGGATCTCCGGATAGTCGTCGGCCAGCGGTGCCGGCGCGACGAAGAAAGCTTCCGAGGCGACGGCAAAGAATTCGGCCGGGTCCCGTGCCGCATACGGGTCCAGCGGCAGCCCGGCGGCCAGCAGGTTCTCGCGCATCTGGCGCCGGTAGCGCGGCGACAGCGCCCACACCCGCCAGCCCAGGGCCGCGCCTGCGGCCTGCATCAGCCGCAGCGGAAATCGAGCCAGAACACGAAAGATGAGAGAGATCAACATCGGTGCAAAAAACCAACGAACCCGCGCCCGACGGGGCACTTCCAAGGCCCTCTGAAGCCCCGGGGAAACCAGGTTCGATACAATCCGGATTGTCGCCGAGTTAATGAAGCAACTTGCAGGGCGACACCACGGGGCAACCCGTGGGGGTTGGTCTGGTGCCAGCTCCTACTGCTAAAGCGTTCGCCGAGACTCCATTCAGGGATAGGCAACGCGTCCATCCACCACTGACTGGAGTTTTTTTATGTCGAACGACTACCTCTTCACCTCCGAATCGGTTTCGGAAGGCCATCCCGACAAAGTGGCCGACCAGATCTCCGACGCGATTCTGGACGCCATCTTCGCGCAAGACCCGCGCAGCCGCGTGGCCGCCGAGACGCTGTGCAACACCGGCCTGGTGGTGTTGGCTGGCGAGATCACCACCAACGCGCACGTGGACTACATCCAGGTGGCGCGTGACACCATCAAGCGCATCGGCTACGACAACACCGAGTACGGCATCGACTACAAGGGCTGCGCGGTCATGGTCTGCTACGACAAGCAGAGCAACGACATCGCCCAAGGCGTGGACCACGCCAGCGACGACCATCTGAACATCGGCGCCGGTGACCAGGGCCTGATGTTCGGCTACGCCTGCTCTGAAACCCCCGAGCTGATGCCCGCGCCGATTTACTACGCGCACCGACTGGTCGAGCGCCAGGCCCAGCTGCGCAAAGACGGCCGCCTGCCCTTCCTGCGCCCCGATGCCAAGAGCCAGGTGACCATGCGCTATGTCGATGGCAAACCTCACAGCATTGACACGGTGGTCTTGTCCACACAACACAGCCCCGACCAAAGCGAGTCGGCCACCAAGATGAAGGCCAGCTTCAATGAAGCCATCATTGAAGAGATCATCAAGCCTGTGTTGCCCAAAGAATGGTTGCAAGACACCAAGTACCTGATCAACCCCACAGGCCGCTTTGTGATTGGCGGTCCGCAAGGTGATTGCGGCTTAACAGGTCGCAAGATCATTGTGGACACCTACGGCGGCGCTTGCCCTCACGGCGGTGGTGCTTTCTCCGGCAAAGATCCTTCGAAAGTAGATCGCTCTGCCGCTTATGCTGCGCGTTATGTGGCCAAGAACATCGTGGCGGCTGGTTTGGCCACACAGTGCCAAATTCAAGTGGCTTACGCCATTGGTGTGGCACGCCCCATGAACGTGACCGTGTACACCGAAGGCACAGGCGTGATCCCTGACGAGAAAATTGCCGCCTTGGTGAACGAACACTTTGACTTGCGCCCCAAAGGCATCATTCAAATGCTCGACCTCTTGCGCCCAATTTACAGCAAGACCGCGGCCTACGGTCACTTTGGCCGCGATGAGCCCAACTTCACTTGGGAGCGCACCAACCTGGCCGCCACACTGCGTGCGGCCGCTGGCTTGAAGTGATTACTTGACGGGGTTTTCTAAAACGCCAATCCCGTCAATTTCGACTCGCACCACATCGCCCGACTTTAAATATTTGGGCGGTGTGAAGCCAATGCCCACGCCGACAGGCGTGCCGGTGGCGATGACATCGCCCGGGTACAAGGTGATGCCCGCACTCAAAGTTTCAACGAGCGTGGGAATGTCAAAAATCAAATCGGGTGTGGCGGCGTTTTGGCGCTCTTCGCCATTCACGTAGCAGCGTACATGGGTGTTGGTGCCGTCGAGTTCGTCGGCACTCACCAGCCAAGGGCCCATGGGGCAGAAGGTGTCAAAGGACTTGCCCATGTGCCACTGCATGTGCTTGTTCTGCCAATCTCGCGCCGTGACGTCGTTGACGATGGTGTAACCCCAAACGTGCTTCATGGCATCAGCTTTGGTGATGCCCTTTCCGCCTTTGCCAATGATCACGGCCAACTCGGCTTCGTAGTCAATGGCCGTAGACACTGCAGGCATCTCGATGGCCTCGCCCGTGGCAATGACGCACTCGGGCACTTTCGAAAAGATGATGGGTTCAGCGGGGATTTCACCACCGGCTTTGGCACTGCTGTCAAAACCGCTGCGCGCAAATTCTTTGGCGTGTGCGTGGTAGTTTTTACCCACGCAAAAAATATTGCGACGGGGGTGTGGCAAAGGCGCACGCAATTGAACGTCTTTCAAAGCAATGGCCGCACCTTGAGGAGGCAAGGCCTCACCACGCGACAAGGCGTCCACCAAGGTGAGTGCGCCCAGCTCACGATCGGCCAATGGCAGATCAAAAGGCGTGACGGAATTCAAATCTTGGGACACCAAACCGACATGAGGTTGGTCTTTGTAGAAGAAGGCTGCAATGCGCATGGTGTTGGCTTTGGAAGTAAAGTTTGGAACAGCCGCTATTGTGCCGCTTTCGCCCATTTGTGGGGGTGAGAGCGTTTCACTGCCCCACATGACCCCTTGTGACATAGGTTCATGCAGAAAAGAAAACAGGGTGTTAGAGTGCGTTGCAAATGCATTGCCCATCGGCCATGCGACTTCAAAACAGCGCAGGAGACTTCATGAACTTCTTCCATTGGTCCCACACATCAGACGCCGTTCGACGTCATGTGTTTGGCACGGCCCTCGGCTTGGTGGGCGGGCTCTGTTTGCAACTGGGTTTGTCAACCGGTGCCACAGCCCAAACGGCGCCCTATCCCAACAAGTCCATCACCATGATCGTGCCCTTCCCACCCGGTGGATTGGCCGACATCGTGGCCCGACCTGTGGCAGAAGCCATGACGCGCGAGTTGGGTCAACCCGTCATCATTGAAAACAAAGGCGGCGCAGGCGGTGGCATTGGCATGGGCGTGGCTGCACGTGCCAAGCCCGATGGCTACACCTTCCTCATGGCATTGTCCTCCTTGACGGTGATTCCAGAAGCCGATGCCCTGCTGGGCCGCAGCCCGATGTTTCTGTTGAGCGAGTTGCGCCCCATCGCACGCTACACCGCCGACCCCACTGTGCTGGCCGTGCGTGCCGATGCCCCTTGGAAAAACGTCAAAGAGTTCATTGACGATGCGCGAAAGCGCCCCGGCGCCATCAACTACGGCTCGTCCGGCAACTACGGCACCATGCACGTGCCCATGGAAATTTTGGCGCAAACCGCTGGCGTCAAAATGACCCACATTCCCTTCACCGGTGCGGGCCCTGCCGTGGTCGCCATGTTGGGCGGGCAAATTGATGCCGTCTCGACAGGCCCTGCCACTGTGCTTCAACATGTGAAGGCCGGCAAGATTCGCGTGCTGGGTCACTGGGGCAATGGCAGCTTGGCCTCACTGCCCGATGTGAGCAGCCTGAAGGATTTGGGCTTCAACGCAGAGTACGCCCAATGGTCTGGCCTGTTCATTCCAAGCGGCACCCCCGAGCCCATTGCACAACGCATTCGCGCAGCGGCCAAAGCTGCGGCACAAGATGCCAAAGTGCGTGATGTGATTCAAAACACCGGCAGTCCGGTGGTGTATTTGGACAGCCCTGAATTTGAAAAATACGTCCAAGCCGATGCCAAGCGCATGACCGATGTGGTCAAGAAAATTGGCAAAGTGGAGTGAATGCAGCGACAAGCGCAGTTCAGAACAACTTAGACATACCGGAGACACACATGACTTCATTTGGAAAATCTTCCCTCGCTCGCCGCGCAGTAGTGGCCACGCGGGCCAAGCCTGCCACCATGCGCCGCAACATGGTGATGGCAATGGCCAGCCTTTTGTTGGTGGGCACAGGCATCTTTCTGTCTCAACAAGCACACGCGCAAAACTACCCCAACCATCCTGTCAAAATCATTGTGCCTTTTGCCACGGGTGGCCCTGCCGACAACTACGCCCGCTTCATTGCGCAGCGTCTGCAAGAAAACTTGGGTCAATCTTTTGTAGTGGACAACAAGCCCGGTGCAGGCTCTGTCATTGGCACTGACTTGGCGGCCAAAGCCCAGCCCGATGGCTACACACTGCTGTTGATGTCCAACACGCAAACCGTGAATGAAACCCTCATTCCCAACAAGCCCTACGCTTTGATGAAGGACTTCGTGGGCATTGCCCCCATCAACTATTCAGACCTGGTGTTGGTGGTCAACCCTACCAAAGGCATGAACTCCTTGGCCGACGTCATTCGTGTGGCCAAAGCCCAGCCCGGCAAGTTGAACTACGCATCGTCTGGTCCTGGCACGCCTTATCACATGGCCGGCGAATTGTTCAAAAGCATGGCCAAGATTGACATGGTGCACGTGCCCTACAAAGGCAGCTCTGGCGCGCGCACTGACGTGCTGGGCGGCCAAGTGGACATGATGTTTGATGCCGTCACCACCATGACCGAGCAAGTGAAAGCGGGCAAAGTGAAAGCGGTGGGCACCAGTGGCAAAGTACGCTCCGACGTGTTGCCCGATGTGCCCACCTTGAACGAAGCTGGCGTGCCTGGGTATGAGGCCACCATTTGGTTAGGCCTGATGGCGCCAAAAGGAACACCCAAAGCCATCATCGACAAACTGAATGAAACCGTTTCAAAAATTGCATCACAAGCAGATGTGAAACAACAATGGGCGAAGCAAGGCGCTGTGCCCATGGTCATGAACCCTGCTGCGTTTGACAAATACTTGAACGAAGACATTGCCAAATGGTCCAACGTGATCAAGTCGGCCAACATCAAATTGGATTAATGTTTTGACACGCGCACTTCATTTGCTCAGCGGCGGCGCCGCACAAGGTTTGGTCAACGCTTTAAAAGCGTCGATAGAAACCGCCACCCACACCCAGTTGTCCAACACCTTTGGTGCGGTGGGCTTGATGAAGCAAAAGCTCATCGACGGCGCACCATGTGACGTGGTCATTTTGACAGCTGCGCTCATTGAGCAACTCACTGCTTCAGGCCACGTGGTGGCGGGAAGTGCGCGCCATCTAGGGCCCGTGAAAACGGGGGTTGCCGTGAAGCATGGCACACCACATCCGAAAGTTGAAACGGCCGAACAACTCAAAGCGGCCATGTTGGCGGCCACGGGCATTTATTTTCCCGATCCACAACTGGCCACCGCCGGCATTCACTTCATGAAGGTGCTGAATGGCTTGGGCATTGCCGAGACCGTGGCCAGCAAACTGCGCCCCTACCCCAACGGCAACACCGCCATGAATGCCATGGCAGCATGCGATGACCCCCATGTGATTGGGTGCACCCAAGTCACTGAGATTTTGATCACCGAAGGCGTTGATTTGGTGGCCAATTTGCCGCTCGAATTTGAACTGGCCACCATGTACACCGCAGGCGTTCGGTCGACCAGCACGTGCCAAGTAGAGGCCCAGGCCATGATTGATATTTTGACCAGCCCTGAGCAGGCAGAACTTCGTGCCAAAGGCGGCTTCTTGCCGCTGACCTGATTCAGTTCACGTCAGCGCAGCTTTGGCCAAGTTTTCTGGCGTGAGTGGCAACTGCCGCACCCGCACCCCCACCGCATGAAACACGGCATTGGCAATGGCTGCCGTGGTGGGGCCTTGCGTCGCTTCGCCTGCACCCAAAGGCGGATTGAGTGACTGCGTGTTTTGTGAATCCCCTGGCATCAAATGCACCTGCACTTCGGGCACTTCACTGAAACGCAAAATGGGATAGGCGTCCCAATGCGTGCTGGTGATGTGATGAGCATCCCAATGCGCTTGCTCTTTCAAAGCCCAGCTGGTTGATTGAATGGCGCCACCTTCCAATTGTGAAATCGCGCCATCGGCATGAATGATTTCGCCAATGTCAGCCACCACCCACAAACGGCGCACGTTCACTTGATGCGTCACCTCCACTTCGGCCACCACAGCACAGTAAGCGCCTTTGCTTTTGTAGCGCGCATAAGCGATGCCCAAACCCCAGCCTTCTTTGTGCGCCAAGCTTTGACGACGCTCTAACCAATTCACTTGATCTGCTGCGGTTTGAACAACCGCTTTGGCGCGAGGATCTTCAAGCTTGCTCAAACGAAATGCCACAGGATCCAAAGCTTGATCGTCGGCAATTTCGTCCATGAAACTTTCGCAGGCAAACACATTGGCATGCGCACCCAAACTTCTCAACGCAGAGGTTCTGAATGGCAAGCCCAACAAGCGATGTGCATTCACCTTCACGTGTTGGCTGCTGTAGGGCGGTATGGCATTGCGCTCGGCACCCGCGCCAGCTGCTGCGGCCACATTGATGGGCTCCAGCACAGGAAACTTTTGCGCGGTTTGCCAGCTGTCTTTGAAGGCCGGCGTCGCCGCGCGGCCAGGCCTTGCGCTGTGGCCTTGACTCCAGACGTCGTGTTGCCAAGTGAGCAACTGAACAGGGCCGCCATCTTTGGCAGCGTGCATGCTTGTTGTTTCAGCGCTGGCTTGCACCGTGGCCTGCAACTTCACACGCATCGCAGGCGCCAAGGGCGATTGCTGCATCTCTTCTTCACGTGTCCACTGTACACGCACGCATTGCCCTGGCACATGCCTGGCCAACCATGCCGCGTCATAGGCCACATCGTCCGCACCGTTGTGTCCGTAACAGCCAGCCCCGCGCACGTGCTGCACTTCAATCTGGTCAGCCTCCACACCAAACGCCAAGGCCAAATCTTTGCGCAAAGGGAAAATGCCCTGCGTGTGACTCCACACCTTCAAACCAATGTTGGCCTCAGCAGATTCCCAAACAGCCAACGCCACACTGGGCCCCATCGACCCATGGTGCAATGCGGGTCGGAAATAAACAGCGTCGTAAACCTTTGCGCCAATACTGGCTTCTTGAAGCCGTCCCGCCTCATGAAACACCTGCGAGTCCATCGCAGGCGCCACCTCCAATAAATCAACACCGCCCTCGCGGCAATCAGGCAAGGCCTCAATATCCCACTTCAACAAACGCTGCAACTTGCTAGCAGCCTTCTCAGCCAATTCTTCAGTAGGCGCAACAACACCCACCAAACTGCCATCGCGAAACACTTGGATCTCTTCAGACATTGCAGCCAAAGCGTCAGTCCACCCTTCGTCTCGCAACGTGCAACGTAACCCAGGCCCCCTCACCATCCGCCCATGCAACAAGTTTTTAATTGGGGTCAGATCAACATTAATTCCGAGGTCGTGCAGGAAAATCGGTTCGCCTTGCGCAAGCGCTTTGATGTCATCGCGACCATCGGCCAGCGTCAAGGCGGTGCGCTTAACGGGCACTGTCACATCAACGGGGAATTGCTCATCAATGTGTGAGCGCAGTTCTGCGTATGAAACACATGCATGCGTTTTAAACAACTGCGCTGCATGCGCGCACGCTTGGCGAATGGCCATGCCTGAATCTTGGACAGACAAGCTGCCAGACGTCATGCCTTCATCGGGGCTGTGTTGTGTGTTGGCCGCTTCGATGTGAATACTGGAAACAGGCACAGCCAGCTCATGGGCCGCCATTAGCTTCAGTGCATGCCCAATGCCTTGGCCCAATTCAGCTTTGCCTGTGAACACCGTCACGGTGCCATCCACTTCAAAGCGCAGCCACTGGGCCAACAGTGGATTGGTTTTCAAACTCACGGAAGGGGTTGGCTGCTGATTCATTCGGACACCTCCGCATGAAGCACCTTCAAACCACATTGCACTGCGGCTTTTCTCACTGCCCGCAACACGCGGTTGTGTGTACCGCAGCGGCAAAGATGCGGCTCTAAAGCTTCACGGATTTGCAAATCAGACACAGATTCATGCGCGTTCATGAGCAAGGCAGTCGCGCTGATCAATAGGCCACTGGTGCAGTAACCGCATTGCGCTGCTTGCGCTTCGATGAACGCGGCTTGCAGTGCTTTGAAGTAAGGCGTGCTGGGCAAGTCGGGGTTCTGTGCCGACTCTAGCGTCACAACGCTGCGTCCCACCAATGCATCCACCGGTAATTGGCAGCTTGGCTTTGATTGGCCATCGATCAAAACATGACAGGCCCCACATTGCTCTTGGCCGCAGCCGTATCGACTGGCCGTTAAGCCCAATTGATTGCGAATAGTTTGCAGAGCGGTGCTGTCAACGCCTGATTTGAAGGAAACAACTTGACCGTTGACATTCAACTGATGGGTTTTCAACATGGTGACTATGCTTTATGAGAAGGGCATATTAAGGGATCCTATATACAGCGTGCTGATACATCAGAGAACTGTCCAATAGTTGCCGATCATGAATAGGGCGAAGTCACCATCCGCTTTTCCCCGACGTTTCTACAACTTTTCCCCGACATTTTTGTGTTTTCCCCGACATTTACCCCGACGTTTTCACCGACAAGTTCCCGACATGAAGCACTTCCATCCTGAAACTCGGTACGCTCATCGAGGCTTTTCGCTTATGCGCCACAAGATAAGTAAGCTGACATCTAAGCAATACTTACACTTGGAAGATCTGCACAAGGCGCGTTAGCAAAATTCGCATCGTAGCTAGAAAATTCCCCTTTCAAATCCCCTCATTTTTCAAGCCCCCTCTTGAAATCCTCCCAAACACCCTTATGATTAGCACTCGCAGGAGATGAGTGCTAACAACATCAGCATCCTCCAAAGAACCCTAAAGTATTCAATTTTGAATGCTTTTTGTTTTTAACCTTGTTTCATATTTAGGAGATCCAATGAAACTGCGTCCTCTCGGCGATCGCGTGATCGTCAAACGTGTCGAAAGCGAAACCAAAACTGCCTCTGGCATCGTGATCCCTGATGCAGCTGCTGAAAAGCCTGATCAAGGTGAAGTCTTGGCCGTTGGCCCAGGCAAGCGCAACGACAAAGGCGAAGTGTTGGCCATGAACGTGAAAGTCGGCGACCGCGTGTTGTTCGGCAAGTACAGCGGCCAAACCGTCAAGGTGGCTGGCGACGAACTGTTGGTCATGAAAGAAGAAGACCTGTTCGCTGTTGTCGAATAAGTTCACGAATTCAGAAATTTAAGGAAATATCAAAATGGCAGCAAAAGACGTAATTTTCGGCGGCGAAGCCCGCGCACGCATGGTTGAAGGCGTGAACATTTTGGCCAACGCGGTCAAAGTGACTTTGGGCCCTAAGGGTCGTAACGTGGTGCTCGAGCGCTCTTTCGGCGCCCCCACTGTGACCAAAGACGGCGTGTCTGTGGCCAAAGAAATCGAACTCAAAGACAAGCTCATGAACATGGGCGCGCAAATGGTGAAAGAAGTTGCTTCTAAGACTTCTGACAACGCTGGCGACGGCACCACCACTGCGACCGTGTTGGCTCAAGCCATCGTGCGCGAAGGCATGAAGTACGTGGTTGCCGGCGGCAACCCCATGGACTTGAAGCGCGGTATCGACAAGGCCGTGGCCGCGTTGATCGAAGAGCTGAAGAAAGTTTCTAAGACCACCACCACCACCAAAGAAATCGCCCAAGTCGGTTCGATCTCTGCCAACAGCGACCACAGCATCGGCGAAATCATCGCCAACGCGATGGACAAAGTGGGCAAAGAAGGCGTCATCACTGTGGAAGACGGCAAGTCTTTGCAAAACGAACTCGACGTGGTCGAGGGTATGCAATTTGACCGTGGCTACCTGAGCCCCTACTTCATCAACAACCCCGAGAAGCAAGCTGCTTTGTTGGACAACCCCTTCGTGTTGTTGTTCGACAAGAAGATCAGCAACATCCGCGACTTGTTGCCCACTTTGGAAGCCGTTGCAAAAGCTGGCCGTCCATTGCTCATCATTGCTGAAGATGTCGACGGCGAAGCCTTGGCAACTTTGGTGGTCAACACCATCCGTGGCATCTTGAAGGTTG
>CALEYZ010000022.1 GCA_937928195.1 uncultured Limnohabitans sp. | reverse complement strand
AGCGTGTGTGGGTTCATAGCCCACCGCGGGTTCGAATCCCGCCTGCTCCGCCAAAATCAAAACCCCGCTAGAACAATGTTTTGGCGGGGTTTTTCCATTTCGCAAGCTTAGCAAGCTGAAGAGGCATGAACATCTTTAGAAGTCCTTTGTTTCAAATAGCCGGTTACCGGCGAATGTGGCTTTCCATTTTGTTCAGCAACTTAGGTGGGCAAATCACCATGCTGGCCCTTCCGCTCACGGCTGTGTTCTTGCTCGACGCCAGCCCCACGCAAATGGGTTTGCTCACGGCAATGGAAATTGCGCCCTTTATTTTGTTGTCTCTGCCTGGCGGCGTGCTGATCGATCGAATGCAGAAACTGCCGTTGTACATTGGCGGGGAAATTTTCATGGGCTGCGCCCTGCTTCTCATACCGCTGGCATGGAGTTTGGGTCTCCTCACCATCCAACTGATGTACGTGGTCAGCTTTGCATTGGGTTCCGTGTACACCATTGCAGGCTCAGCCTCTCAAATTGTGCTCACCCAGCTGGTGGGGCGAGACAAGCTGGTACAAGCCTACTCTCAAAACGCCATTGCAGGCTCGATGGCGGAAGTGTTAGGCCCAGGCATCGCGGGCATCTTGATTCGTGTGTTTGGTGCACCCTTGGCTTTGGTCACGGATGCGTTTTTGCTGATTGGATCCGTTGTCATGTTGCGCGGCATTCACATTCACGAAGAAGTTCCCCCACGCTCTACCTGGAAAGATCGGTCGTTCAAAGACGATTTGATGAAGGGTTTGAACTTTGTCAAATCGCAAAAAATGCTCTTGGAAATGGCCGCAACTGTGGGCGCTTGGCAGTTCTTTGCCCAATTGGCTTTGTCCGTTCAAATCATTTTTGCGGTGAAAGATTTGGGCCTCGATGAAACGCTCGTGTCTCTGAGCTTTGTTGCACTTGGGGTAGGCTCTGTTTTGGGCGGCATGGCTGGACCCAAGTTATCCAAAAAGTTGGGACCAGGTCCGGCCCTCATCTTGGGCATCGGCATCACATCCATTGGGTGGATCAGCTTGCTTGGATTGGAAGGTGTGTTGCCCAGCTTGGTTTTATTCTCATGGATGCTCATCTGCTTCAGCTGGGGGGCCACCCTTTTGTTTGTGAACTTTTTGTCGCTCAGGCAATCTTTCACACCAACTGATTTACTGGGGCGCATGACCACCACCATGCGGTGGCTTATTTTGTTGCCCGCTGGACCTGGCGCCATCTTGGGTGGTTGGATGGCCGAACATTGGGGCATGCGCAGCTCATTGGCGGGCGCAGGCGCAGGCACACTCTTGGTCGCGCTGGTAGCCTATGCCCGTCCTTATTTAAAAAGCATCAAACACCTGCCCAAAGTGAAGCACGCTTAAAAGGCCGCGGCTTCTAGCAACTTGGGTACCGAGGCCAACAGCGTTTGCGTGTATGTGTGCTGCGGTTGAGCATAAATGCTGGCAGCGTCACCCTGCTCCACTACTTGTCCTTTGTTCATCACCAACAAAGTGTCCGACATGTAGCGAACCACTTCAAGGTCATGGGAGATGAACAGATAACTGAGCCCAAGCTCTTTTTGAAGGTCCTTCAACAAATTCAATACTTGCGCTTGCACTGAAACATCCAAGGCAGACACCGCCTCGTCCAACACCACCACCTCAGGTGACAAGCTGAGAGAACGAGCAATGGCAATGCGCTGTCGCTGGCCGCCAGAGAACTCAAAGGGGTAGCGTTTGAGCGCCGATGCAGGCATGCCCACCTTGTCAAGCAAGGCCAAAGACCGTTTTTCCCAGTCGGCTGCACCTGACCCGATGCCGTGCAGTTGCATAGGTTCGCTCAAAATTTCGCCCACTGTAAAACGTGGGTTGAGCGATGCATACGGGTTTTGAAAAACAATTTGAAGACGCTTTTTGTACTTGGCAAACTCAGGCGAAGGCATTTCCAACAAATTTTGACCTTCAAAAAGTACTTTGCCAGCTGTCGCTTCATGGAGTCTGAGCAAACACAAACCCACGGTGGTTTTGCCAGAGCCAGATTCACCCACCAATCCGACCGTTTGCCCTTTGTGCAATTTGAAACTGACGTCTTCTACGGCAACGAATTCATCGTGCTTGAACCAACCCGCAGAGCGTTGAAAAACTTTGCGCAGGTTTTGCACTTCCAGCAACGCACTTGAATGGTTGAGGGGCGCCTGCGAGGTCGGCTCAACAGGCAAAGCCACAGGCTCAGCCATCAAGCCGCCAGGCCTAGCTTGACCGGTTTGCGTCGACATCCAATCATCAATCGTTAGCAGGCGTTGCCCCTGACGCTCGGCACTGGGACGACAACTGAGCAAGGCCTTGGTGTAAGCATCTTGAGGGGCTGTAAAAATGGCACGAACAGGCCCGGCCTCACGTACCGTGCCCTTGCGCATGACCACCGCATGATCTGCCACTTCACTGACCAAGCCCAAATCATGGGTGATGAACAACATGGCCATTCGTCTGCGTTCGCGCAGTTCGGCCAGCAGCAGCATGATTTGACGTTGGACAGTCACGTCCAGCGCCGTTGTGGGCTCATCCGCAATCAAGAGCTCAGGTTCGCATGCCAAAGCCATGGCGATCATGACGCGCTGTTGTTGGCCGCCCGACAGTTCATGCGGGTAGGCATTGATGCGTTTTTGAGGCTCAGGAATACCCACCTCCGCCAGCAAATCACAAGCACGCGCCAGTGATTCTTTCGAAGACATTCGCTTGTGCACCTGAAGCATTTCAGCCAACTGAAATCCGACGGTGTAGACCGGATTGAGTGAGGTCATGGGGTCTTGGAAAATCATGGCGATGCGTGAACCCCGGATCAATTGCCACTCTGGCCTCGACAAGTTCAACAATGACCGACCGTCATACTCAATTTTTGAATGCAGCGCCACCCTGGCGTTTTGCGTTGGAAGCAAGCCCATGATAGCCAAAGCGCTGACAGATTTACCGCTGCCAGACTCGCCCACCAGCGCCACGGTGCGTTCACGCGGAATGACGAAGGAGACTTCCTCAACCGCTCTAACAGGCGCTTTGGATGCACTGATGAAATCAACGGTGAGGTTTTTCACCTCCAGCAAATTGTCAGAGATGTTGGCAATGGGAGGGGGAGAACGACGTGTGGCCATGCTGCAAAATTGTTTTTTAGAATCTAATCAATGAATCACTTTGGGATCCAAAGCATCGCGCAATGAATCGGTCAACAGAGATAGCGCTGTGACAAAAATCGACATGGCCAAAGTTGCAGACAACAACTGCCACCACTTGCCAACCAACAGGTCGTTTTGCGCTTCCGTCAGCATGGTTCCCCAAGATACGCCGTCAACTGGTACGCCAAATCCGAGGAACGACAGAATCACTTCAGCCTTGATGCAAGAGACAGTTAACAAAGAAAACTGAACCAAGATGACGTGACTGACATTGGGCAAGATGTGAACGAACATGCGTCGACTGTGAGACGCACCAATGGCATCTGCAGCGCGGACGTAATCTCGATTGCGATGCTTCAGGTACTCACCCCGCATCAAACGGTAAGTCCCGGTCCAGCCCGTCGTCCCCAAAATGATGACGACCGCCACGCTGCCCTTGGTGTTCAACACCGCGGCGATGGCCAAGATTAACAATATGCCTGGAATGGAATGAAAAACGTTGTACAGCCAGTTGCTCAAATCATCGACCAACCCGCCATACCAACCTGACACAGCGCCCAGCACGGATCCCAGCAGCGTCGCCATCAGCGCCGCAGCCAAGCCCACCAAAATACTGGTCTCTGCGCCTTTGATGGTTTTTGACAAGACATCCCTGCCCCATTTGTCCGACCCCATGGGCAAGCTTGTGGCCAGTGCATTGACTTGATTGCCAACAGGTTTGACTGCCTTTTGTGCCAACGCCCATTCCGATGCGATTGGATCGACAACATCTGTGGGCGTAGGCTCATAGAAAACGACTTCAGGTACCGCTTTGGCATCAGAGCTTGCTTGCAAATCTCCCACCGCCCACGAAGGCGGCGCGTGACTGATGGCCACCTCTTTTTCCCAATCGGATGCGACGGAGCCCAGCAATGTTGACAACACCAGCATCAAACTGAAAATGACAGTGACGCCACTCCATACACCCACACGGTCTGATTTGAACCTGCGCCAGGCCAAAGCCCATGCACCTTCACTCGAGGCAACAGAAGGCACATTCGCAGGAGATGAAATAGTTGTTTGCATCATGTCATGAAAAAATGATTCAGTATTGAATCAACGCAATTGAACACGTGGGTCAGTGAAACGGTACAACACATCGCCAATCAAGTTAAAAATCATGGTGGCCATGGCGACATAAATAGTGACCGCCTTGATCACGGGAAAGTCACTGCGCTCAACCGCCAGAATGATTTCGCGGCCCACACCTGGGATGCCAAAAAAACGTTCCAACAAGAAGGCGCCCAGCAACAAGCCAGGCAAGTTGGAAATGACAAAGGTAATGACCGGAATCAGTGCATTGCGCAACACGTGAATGAACATCACTCTCGGTTCGGACAGCCCTTTTGCACGTGCCGTTCTGACATAGTCTTGATCAACTTCGTCCAGCACAAAACTTCTGAACAAACGCGTATTGGGTGCAATGCTCACCAGCAAGCCCAGCAAAATGGGCAATGGTGCATAGGTACTGAGGTTCTTCCAGTAATTGTCACTCCAGCCCTGCACTGGAAACCAGCCCAATCGGTAAGCCAGAATGTACTGACCTAAAATGATGAAAACCAAAATGCTGACGGACATCAAGGCTGTGAAAACGACCATGGTTCCTCGGTCAACCGATGAACCCCGCACCCATGCCAGTCCAACAGCCAACACCAAAGCGATGACGGTTTCAATGAGCAACAAGGGGGCCATTAATGTCAGTGAAGCAGGCAGACGGGTTGCAAAAATATCAGCCACCGATTCACCGGTGGTCCAGCTGTTGCCGAAATTGAAGGTGGCAACTTGTTTGACAAAAATCCACAGTTGCATCCACAGCGGTTGGTCCAAACCCAATTCCGCGCGAATGCTGTCAATTTGTTCTTGGTTTGAAAACAAGCCCGCCAACACATAAGCGGGGTCACCGCCAATCCAGTTGAACAGGAAAAACACCAACAAAATCACGCCCGCCAAGGTGGGGATCATTTGCCATAGACGACGCAGGACATAAGCACTCATCGCTGGCCTCCTTTATTGTTTTTGAATGTCATAGTAAATCCAGTCGCCCAACAACAAGGGGTGCTTGCGATAGCCTTCCAAACGTTGATGACTGAGCCTTGTCGCAATTCCGGTAGAGCTCAGACCTAAAACGCCATTGACCTCCATCAAGCGGTACATGTTTTGCAAGACGCGAACTCGCTCTGGCCCATCCGGCAGTCTTTTGAGTTTTTCGAAATAAGCATCGTATTCGGCATTTTCGAAGCAAGCGTAGTTGTTCTGGCCAATTGTTTTGGAGTACAACAACTTCATCACAAACTCGGCCTCTGCGGACCTTGTCCAACCCAATGCCCAAGATGGAATGGCACACTGCTTGCCTTGCTTCAGCATCTCTGGGAACTTGTCTTTTTTAACTTTCAAACGAATGCCCAAACGGTCCATGGACTTTTTCCACAACTCGTCACGCTCTCGGTCAATCGACGAGGTTGATGAATAAATGGTGAAGACCAGTGGCTTGCCATCTGGCATTGAGCGGTAGCCTTTGGCGTCTTTCTTGTAACCAAACTGGTCTAACAGCGCATTGGCAGACAGGGGACTGAACTTGACCAAACTCTTGTAAGCAGGATCATGACCGGCAATCACCGGCGAAACCATTTGTTGGGCTTTGACGGCCTGCCCTTTGCGTATCACGCGAATCTCTTCATCGACGTCAAAGCCCATGATGATGGCCCGACGCAAAGCGATTTTTTCTGGCGTGTAGCCCCCAATGATGGGGTCCTTCATGTTGAAAAATTGGTAGCGAATGTCAGGCTCCACACTGCGGTACATGTTCACGCCTTCGGCCACCCAAGTTTGAAGCAAGTCATTTTTGGGGGTCAATGCCTTCTCAATGAAAGAAGGCGGCACGGCGACAGCATCAATTTCCTTGCCACTGAACGCAAGCCACATGGATTGAGGCTCTTCAATGATGCTGACTTCAACTCGGCCAATTTGGGGCATGCGTCGGCCTTGCATCTGATTGGCAATGCGCAGCTCAACGGGATTGTTGGCAGGCGGTTCGAAATTCCAAACAAATGCTGGGTACTCCGGATTGGCTTTCAAAATAATTTTGGAGCCGCGCACCCATTTATCCAAGATGTAGGGGCCCGTCCCGACAGGGTTGGCCATCAGTCCCTCAAAACCATATTGGTCAACCACCTCACGCGCCATGGCCCCTGCAAAAGGGTTGGTCAGCAAGGTCAGAAAATTTCGATCAGGTTGCACCAAGTGAATGACCAAGGTGTAACGGTCTACCGCATAAATGCCGGGATGCCGTTGGTCATAGTCAAACTTGCCACTGACCACCGCTTTTTTTCGGGAGTCTGCAAAACCAAAAATTTTGTCATCAAAATCTGAAACTTGGGGGCTTCTGTTTTTGGGGTCTGCGTGCCTGAGCAACGTGAAGACAAAATCCTGTGCCGTCAATTCGCGGCGATGGCCTTTGAAAGCGGCATCGGGTGTGAAAAACAAACCCTTTTTGACTTTGAAAGTGTAGGTTTTACCATCGGCAGAAATGTCCGGCATGGCCTCTGCGGCATCAGGAACGATGCGCGTTGGCATCGCCATCCAATCGTACGTGAGCAGGGGCTGAAAAATGGCAGCTGTGATGGTGTTGGAATACAAGTCATTGACGCGGACAGGATCAAATCCTGTTTCCGTGCTTGGAAAGGCAATCCGCAAGACCTTGTCGGGATCCGCTGGATTGGCTTTTGGATCAGGTGTTGGATTGGCAAAGGCAAGCTGAACGCTCAACAACAGCGCAACGCCGATCCATCGCTGTGGCCAATCCCAATGCAAGGTCCTTTGGAGGGACCATTGACCGGTCAAATTCAAACGCTTCACAAAATCCACAGACATCCTCTATATGGTTATTTCACCCTCACGGGCACCCATTCTTCCAAGTTTGGAGAATAATCTAATTCATGCCCTCTTCTCTGTTTTCTTAAATTTTGAAGGGTATTTTGATGGCTTTCACGAGCAGTCAGGTTAACCCTTAGTTCACACGACTTCAGCTTTTAAACACCATGACCCTGATGACAAATCCTCTCTTACAACAATGGCACACACCCTTCGGCATGCCCCCGTTTGAATCGATCAAAGCGGCTCACTTTGAGGAAGCGTTTGAAAAAGGCCTGCAACAGCATCAAGCTGAAATTTTGGCCATTTCACACAATCCTGAGCCGGCAAGCTTTGACAACACCTTGATCGCACTCGAAGCCAGTGGCGAATTGTTGAATCAAACATCCAATGTGTTTTTCAACCTCAGTGCATCCCACAGTTCTCCTGAAATTCAACGAATCGAACGCGAAATGGCCCCCAAATTGGCGGCCCATTCAGCCGCTTTGTATTTGAATGCGGCTTTGTTCGATCGCATTGAGGCTCTTGTGCAACAACAAGCCAACTTGCATCTGGACCCAGAGCGTCAACGTTTGCTTCAGCGATACCATTTGGATTTTGTAAGGGCAGGCGCCAAACTCAAAGCCGAAGACCGACAAGCGTTTGCTCAGAATGCAGAAAAATTAGCAACGCTCTTCACCACTTTTTCACAAAATGTGCTGGCAGATGAATCGGCGTTTTGCCTGACGTTGACAAGCGAAGATGAACTCTCAGGACTCCCTGAATTTGTCCGAAGTGCAGCCAAACAATTGGCCAAGGAGCGGGGTCTGACCCAAGCCAATGCACACGCGTTCACCCTGTCACGTTCCTCTCTCACCCCCTTCATGACCTTCTCTGATCGCAGGGACCTGAGACAAACCATGTGGACGGCATGGTGTCAACGCGGTGAGAACAAAGGGCCTCACAACAACGAGCCCATCATGAAAGAAATCCTTCAACTGCGTTTGGCGCAAGCGCGCTTGCTGGGTTACAAAGACTTCTCTGAATATGCCTTGGCTGACACCATGGCAGGCAGTGCCAAGCAAGCACGCGATCTGCTCACACGCGTCTGGGCCCCTGCCCGCTTGAAAGCGCTTCAGGAGCGCGAAGACTTGCAACAACTTTCAGGCTTAGAAGACCTTCAAGCTTGGGATTGGCATTACTGGACTGAGCGTGTTCGCAAAGAAAAATACGATTTAAACGAAGCTGAAATCAAGCCCTATCTGCAACTGCATCAACTCATGGCGGCCATGTTTCATGTGGCGCACAAGCTCTTTGGTGTGAACTTTAAAGAGGTCAAGGACATTGAGAAGTACCATGAAACTGTGACGGGTTGGGAGGTCACGGACCGGCATGGCCAACACGTTGGGCTCTTCTTAAGCGATAACTTTGCCAGAAGCACCAAGCGATCGGGTGCTTGGATGAGCACCTACCGCGATCCGATGCATTTGACAACGCCTGTGCGTCCTATTGTGGTCAACAACAATAATTTCTCGCAAGCACCCGCGGGTCAAGCAACACTTTTGAGCTTAGACGACGCCCGCACTTTGTTCCATGAGTTTGGCCATGGTTTGCACGGCCTGTTGTCACAGGTTCGGTTTCCTCGACTGTCGGGTACCAGTGTTTTGCGTGACTTTGTAGAGTTTCCTTCGCAGGTCTACGAAAACTGGTTGATGCAACCGCAAATATTGAAGCAGTTTGCACTGCATGCTGAGACCGGGCAGCCCATGCCCGACGCATTGATTCAAAAGATCTTGGACGCACAAACCTTCAACCAAGGCTTCACCACGGTAGAGTATGTCTCGTCCGCCCTGGTTGATTTGGCACTTCACGAAACCACAGAGTTGGACAGCCTAGATTTCAAAAAATTTGAGGCCGACACCTTGAAGTCCATTGACATGCCGCCCGCCATTGGTATGCGTCATCGCTTGCCACACTTCTCACACTTGTTTTCATCCAACAGCTACGCATCTGCCTATTACGTTTACATGTGGGCTGAAGTCCTTGACGCCGATGGGTTTGATGCCTTTTTAGAAGCAGGTGATTTATTTGCAGCTGAACCTGCGCAAAAACTGTATGAGCACATTTACGCTGCCGGCAATCGACAAGACCCCATGAGTGCGTACATTGCCTTTAGAGGGCGTGCGCCCACGGTCACACCTCTTCTGACAAAGCGCGGTCTGGCTTAAGTCAAAAAAAACGTGCATAAAAAAAGCCCCGACTTAATCGGGGCTTCAGAGTGGGCCCGAGGGCCCATTCGATTTGGATTGCAGGGGTGGATTAACGAACCACAGCAATTTGCTCGCGCTTGCCGGCTTTGTAAGTGTACAAAGTCAATGCGCCATTTTTGATGTCGCCTTTTTCGTCAAATGCAATGTTGCCTGTCACACCTTTGTAGTTGATCGCTTTCAATGCGGGCAAGTACTTGGCTGGATCAGATGAGCCAGCCGTCACCATGGCTTGAGCCATGACTTTGACAGCATCGTAAACGTAGGGTGCATACACTTGCACATCGGCGTTGAACTTGGCTTTGAAGTCAGCACGGAACTTGTCCATGCCCGCTTTTTGTTCGCCTTCAACACCACCGGCTTCAGCGCAGAACACGCTGTCATCGGCCATGCCTTCAGCAGCCAATTTGGCCAATTCGGAAGTGCAGATGCCGTCGCCACCCATGAACTTGGCGTTGATGCCCAATTGTTTCATTTGCTTGAGCATAGGGCCCGCAACCGCGTCCATACCACCGAAGAACACGACGTCAGGCTTTTTGCCTTTGAGTGTGGTGAGGATGGAGTTGAAATCGGAGGCTTTGTCGGTTGTGAACTCGTGGCCAACCAAGTTGCCACCAGCAGCTTTCACTGCTTTTTCGAATTCTTCAGCCACGCCTTGACCGTAAGCTGTACGGTCATCGATCACAGCAATGTTTTTGCCCTTGAGTGTTTCAACAGCGTACTTGCCCAATGTGCCACCCAGGTGCACGTCGTCAGCCACAACGCGGAACGCACCGGCGTAACCTTGGCGGGTGTACTTAGGATTGGTGGCAGAGGGAGAAATTTGGGGAATGCCAGCAGCGTTGTACAACTGTGAGGCTGGAATCGTGGTACCAGAATTGAGGTGACCGATCACGCCTTGCACTTTGGCATCGACCAATTTTTGAGCAGCGGCTGTACCTTGTTTGGGATCAGCAGCGTCGTCCTCAGCCAACAATTCGAACTTGACAACTTTGTCGCCGATTTTCAAACCAGCTGCGTTCAATTCTTCAACGGCCATTTTGGCGCCGTTCTCATTGTCCTTACCCAAGTGGGCAATGGCACCGCTGGTAGGGCCAACGTGGCCAATTTTGATGACCTGAGCGTCATCGCCACCTTTTTTGCCGCAGGCAACAAGGGTCAAGGCAACCGCGGCCACCGCAACGGCTGTCAAAGGGGTCTTAAGGGAAGACAAGTTCATTCAAAGCTCCGAAATTAAGATTGTTTTGCTTCAATCAAGCAAGACCCAACAATAACGCAATTTTGTGTTGTGTCAAAGAGGCTTTTCATGGATTAAGGCACTTTTTTTCATAAAAAAACAAGGCTCAAGCAGCACTGGCGGTGGTCAAATCGTAGCGATTGATGTTGAATCCCAAATCGCTGTAGCGCTTCCAACGCTGTCGTGCACTGACCTTGTCATTCTCATCGGGGCCAACAACCTCGATCAATCGGGGCAGTTGGTCCATTTCTGCCGGCACAGAATTGTTCAAATTTAAATAAACATCCATGCCGTCCAATTGGCGCAAAGCCATCCAATCTTCAGAAATGACAATGCTGGACTGATTGATCCTGTTGGCCGGCTCACTGAGCAAGCAATGGGATACAAAGTCGGTGGCACCCAGTTGCCACAAAGATTGATTCAAACGCTCAGCAGTTTGAACATCGCACCAAACCGCCACCCGTTTCCCTTGAGAATTGGCTTTGCGCAGCAAACGGCTCACATAGAGCCACTTGTCTGGTGCATTGAAGTGGAAATCAACCTGGGTCATTCACTGAACTCACAAACTTCTTCAAGCCTTTGGGGCCTTGCCCGACTTGACCTTGCTTGCTGCGACTTGTTGCGCCAACAAATAATGGAGTAACAATCCGACAGGACGCCCTGTCGCGCCTTTGGCCGCACCGCCCTTCCATGCGGTCCCAGCAATGTCCAAATGGGCCCATGCGTACTTTTTGGTGAATCGGTGCAAGAATTTGGCAGCTGTGATAGCACCGCCAGCACGGCCGCCGACATTGGCAACATCGGCAAAGTTACTCTTCAATGCATCGGCATATTCCTCATCCAGAGGCATTCTCCAGCACAAGTCCATGGCGTCTTTTCCCGCCTTGTGCAATGCATCCGCAAGACCATCTTCTGTGGCAAACATACCGGATCGAACAGCACCGAGGGCAATCACACAGGCCCCCGTCAGGGTCGCAATGTCAATCACAGCTTTGGGCTTGAAACGCTCAGCATAGGTTAATGCATCGCACAAGATCAAGCGACCTTCTGCATCGGTGTTCAAAATTTCAATCGTTTGACCGCTCATGCTGGTGACCACATCCCCTGGTTTGACTGCCAAACCGTCGGGCATGTTTTCGCAGGCAGGAATCAGACCAATCACATTGACGGCAGGCTTCAAAACGCTGAGAGATTTGAACACGCCCAGAACACTGGCAGCCCCACCCATGTCAAATTTCATCTCGTCCATTTCTGCGGCAGGTTTGATCGAAATCCCCCCCGTGTCAAAAGTAATGCCTTTGCCAACCAAGACTGTGGGCGCCTCCGTTTTGGCCGCGCCTTGGTATTTCAGGACAATGAAACGCAATGGCTCTGCAGAGCCCTGCGCCACGGACATGAACGAGCCCATTCCCAATTTGGCGACCTCTTTGGGTCCCAGCACCTCACATGACATGCCCGAAGACTTTGCCAAGGCTTGCGCGGTTTTGCCAAGCATGGTGGGCGTTGCGTGATTGGCAGGACGATTCGCCCACTCTTTGGCAAATTCAATGCCTTGCACCATGGCGACACTGGCGGTGTAGGCCTGTTTCAGGTCGGCGGTGACGGTTGTGACGCCCAACTGAACATGACTCAAATGACGGGGCACAGGCTTAGATTTGGTCGTGCTGTATGTGTAGGTGCCATCGGCAAGTGCCAGCATGGCCGCTTGGAGGCTTTGCGGGCTTGAGCTGTCGGCAAACAAAACCATCACATTGGCTGTGTTAGCAGCTTTCAGCAGGCCTGTGACGCCAGACAGGGCTGTTTTAATGTCAGCGGCTTGACCCTCGCCCACTCCCAATATCATGAGTTTGCCAGCAGCTACGCCTGAAACATCGTAGGCATGCAAAGCCTGCCCGGTCTTTGTTGAGAGGTCTTTGGCCTTGATGGCTTTTTCAATCAGTGCAGAAAGTGGGTCTTTACCTGCCTTAAATTGGTTAGAAATGAGGACAATCAAGGTGTCCGTGGATGTTTTGGCAGCGGCTGCCAGTGAGAGAGTTTTAAATTCGAAGTTCATAATTGAGGTTTTCCTGCGCAACAATGTTATTCCATTCTTCTATTCGAAAAGACTTGGCCCGTAGTTTTGGTGCCACGGTCGTGGTTTTGGCCACCATCGTGATGACCATCATTTTGATCCGAACTTTGGGTCAAGCCACACGTGGATCGGTCAATCCCTCAGAAGTCATGTTGGTGATGGGCTTGACGGTGATCGGCCACCTGACCACTATTTTGACACTGAGCTTGTTCATTGCCGTTGTCTCAACGCTGTCGCGGATGTACGCAGACAGTGAAATGGTCATTTGGTTTTCAAGCGGCAAAGGCTTGATTGCTTTTTTCAAACCATTGTTTCGTTTTGCTTGGCCTATTTTGTTGGGAATTGCGCTCTTAGCCCTCTTTGTTTGGCCATGGAGTAACCAGCAAATCCAAGATCTGCGGGATCGTTATGAACAGCGTAACGACATTGAGCGCGTGGCGCCTGGCCAATTCCAAGAATCTGCAGGCGGCAAACGTGTCTTTTTCATAGACAAAGACAGTCCCAACAACCAAACGGGTCGCCATGTTTTTGTTTCTAGCCTGGACGGGTTCATCGAAACCATCACAACAGCACGGCAAGGCCAAATTGAATGGCACCAAGGCGAACGCTTCCTCAGTCTGCAACAAGGACAGCAAATGTTGCGCAATCACCAAAACGGTGAAATCAGAATCACTGAGTTCAATGATTACCAATTGTTGATCGACCCCACATTGAAGCTCGCAAGTGGTGATGTTCAAAGCCGCAATGTCAGCACCCTGGGGCTGTTTCAGTCACCCAGCGCTGTCAACATGGGCGAGCTGTCTTGGCGTCTAGGTTTGGCACTTGCAGCATTCAATTTGATGCTGATGGGATTGGCTGTGGCGAGTGTCAATCCGCGTGTTGGTAAAAGCTACCATCTTGCAGTGGCCTTGTTTTGCTTTGTGGGTTACTACAACATGGTCAACGTAGGTCAAAACTGGATTGCATCAGGCCGCACCTCCCTGCCCGCATTCATGCTGATGCTGCACGGTGGTGCTTTGATTTTTGCACTCAGCTGGCTGATGATTCGTCATTTCAACATGACATGGCGCAGTTTGTTGCCCAACCGCCGCACCGCGATCAGAGAAGGTACTGCATGAAAACCATTCGACGATTGATCCACGGCGAAATCATCCGCGCTGTTAGCTTTGTGGCTTTGGGCTTCTTGGCATTGTTTGTTTTTTTTGACTTGGTTGACCAACTTCAAACTTTGAGTAAAAACAAGTTTCAAGGCTACCAGCTTCAGCACGCCATCATGTATGTGGCACTTCTGATGCCAAGCCATTTGTATGAGCTGCTGCCTATCTCGGTATTGATAGGCGCCATATTTGTCATGGCTCGCTTCGCACAAAGTTCTGAATTCACCATTCTGAGAACTGGCGGCTTAGGGCCTTGGCGTGCGCTGCAGACTTTGTTTCAACTCGGGTTGATATTTGTGGCTGTGACCTTTATTTTTGGTGACTACATTTCACCCTGGTCCGATCGACAAGCCCAACTGCTGAAATCTCATTACCAAGGACAAATTACGGTGGGTCAAACAGGTGCTTGGCTCCGTGAAAAGCAAGGCCAGTCGCAGTTTGCTGTGAATGTTCGCGGGTTGAACAGTTCAGGACAACCTGAAAATATTCACATCAATGAGTTTGACAACGAGGGGCGTTTGAAGTCGATTACATTGTCTCCACTCGCTGAATACACAGAAGATGGCGCTTGGCTTTTGAAACCGGTCGACCGCCGTGTTTTTCACATGAACGAGTCACAAGACTCCCGTGTAGAAATTTTGAATTTGCCAGAATGGAAATGGCAGACAGAAATCACCTCTGAAATGATCAGTGCAGCACTGTTAAGTCCTGATCGCATGAAAACCCTGGACCTTTTTCAGTACATGCGACACCTAGCCGCCAATGGTCAAAGTGCTCAAAGGTATGAGATTGAATTCTGGCGAAAAGTGTTCTACCCACTCAGTTGCTGGGTTATGTTGACGTTGGCATTGCCTTTTGCTTATCTGCACTTCAGGTCAGGCAACATTGCAGGCTATGTGTTCGGTGGGGTCATGGCAGGTATCAGTTTCTACCTGTTGAACAACGTATTTGGGTTCATGGGCAATTTGCAAAATTGGCAACCATGGTTAACCGCCGCTGCACCCGCCATGATTTACAGCATTGTTTCTTTGGCCACCTTTGGTTGGTTGGTTCTGAGGCAGTAACAAACGACAGGCAAGTTACACATGACTCTGACCACCTCTCACCAAGGCATTATTTTGTTCGCGCATGGCTCACGTGATTCACTGTGGCGCCGGCCTATCGAAGCTGTTGCTGAACTGATCCAACAACAATCTCCCGACACGGTGGTGGCTTGCGCTTATTTGGAACTCACAACACCAGACTTGCCCAGCACAGCCGCTGGCATGATTGCACAGGGCGTTCGGCACATTGCCATTCTTCCTATGTTCTTAGGCGTTGGCCGACATGCTCGCGAAGACTTGCCAGAACTGGTCAAGCAGCTCCAGACAGCACACCCCCACGTGGCTTTTGATTTGCGCCGCGCCATTGGCGAAGAACCTCAGCTAACCCAGGTGATGGCGCAAATTGCGCTGTCCTCAGTGCAATGAACTTGTTCAAGCTCTACGGCAGCCTTTAGATCCATAAGGCATAATAAATCCATATTTTCAGGGTTTATTGTTATGAACTTGCATCAATTTCGGTTTGTTCAAGAAGCTGCAAGGCGCAACTTGAATTTAACAGAGGCAGCCAAAGCACTTCACACGTCTCAGCCTGGCGTTTCAAAGGCCATCATTGAATTGGAACAAGAACTTGGCATCGATATTTTCGCGCGACACGGCAAGCGGCTTAAGCGGATTACAGAGCCAGGCCAACATGTTCTCAAAAGCATTGAAGTCATCATGCGAGAGATTGGCAATCTCAAACGCATTGGCGAGCAATACAGTGCCCAGCACCATGGAACTTTGTCCATTGCAACAACGCACACGCAGGCACGTTACGTATTGCCAGTTCCTGTAGCCCGCCTTCGAGAGCAATACCCACAAGTCAACATCAGCTTGCACCAAGGCTCACCTGACCAGGTCGCGCGCATGTTGCTGGATGACACAGCAGAAATTGGCATGGCCACGGAGTCTTTGGCTGACTATGAAGACTTGGTCACCTTGCCATGCTATGAATGGCAGCACATGCTGGTGTTGGCGCCCGATCATCCGTTGGCCAAGAAGAAGCACCTTCACCTGGAAGATATCGCCAAGGAACCCCTGATCACCTACCATCCGTCTTTCACAGGACGGACCCGTATTGATGCAGCTTTTGCCAGCAAGAAGCTTCACCCTCGCATTGCCTTGGAAGCCATTGATTCAGACGTGATCAAGACCTATGTGCGCTTGGGGTTAGGGGTTGGTATCGTGGCGGAAATGGCGGTCAAGGATGATCCCATTGGTGATTTGGTTGCACGTCCATTGGGTGATTTGCTAGGGAAAAACGTCGCACGCGTTGCCTTCAAACGAGGCGCCTATTTGCGCAATTTTGTGTACCAATTTGCAGAGCTGCTCAGTGATCGACTGACGGCGGCATTGGTTGCAAAAGCCATGACAGGCCATGTCAACGATTACGAACTCTGACACTTTTTAAAAACAAAGTCATGACGCCAGAACTCATTTCCAAGCACCCAACAATGGGTACCACCATCTTCTCGGTCATGTCCGCTTTGGCGACAAAGACCAATGCCGTGAATTTAGGCCAAGGCTTTCCTGACTTTGAATGTGACCCTTTGCTGGTTGATCAAGTCACTCAAGCCATGAAAGATGGCCTCAACCAATACCCCCCGATGCCAGGTGCAGCGCCATTGCGTGAGGCAGTTTCAAAAAAAATTGATGCACTGTATGGGAGGCACTACGATCCACAAACTGAAATTACCGTCACAGCGGGCGCAACGCAGGCCATCCTGACGATATTGCTGGCAGTCGTCCATGCAGGCGATGAAGTGATTGTGCTGGAGCCTTGCTATGACAGTTACGTGCCCAATGTTGACATGGCGGGTGGCGTGGTGGTGCGCGTGCCCTTGACCCCAGGAACCTTCAGGCCAGACTTTGACAAAATTCAAGCCGCGATCTCAAACAAGACGCGCGCAATCATCATCAATTCACCACACAACCCCAGCGGGATGGTCTGGCGACACGAGGACATGATGCGACTGCAAGAAATCTTAGCGCCCACTGAAGTGCTATTGATCAGCGATGAGGTCTATGAACACATGGTGTATGCACCCCTGAAACACCACAGTGCATCCAGTTACCCTAGTTTGGCTTCCCGCGCTTTTGTCGTTTCCAGCTTTGGCAAAACATTCCACGTGACTGGCTGGAAAGTTGGTACGGTCGCAGCACCTGCATCCTTGACGACTGAGTTTCGAAAAGTGCATCAATTCAATGTCTTTACGGTCAACACGCCTGTTCAACATGCATTGGCAAGGTACATGGAAAATCCTCGCCCTTATCTAGAATTGCCACAGTTCTACCAGCGCAAACGTGATTTGTTCCGCCAGGGATTGGCGCAAACCCAGTTCAAAATGCTGCCTGGCGAAGGGACCTATTTCCAGTGCGTTGACATCTCTGGCTTGTCTGTTCCAGAAAAGAATCTGGGAGAGTCTAAATTCTGTGAATGGCTAACATCAGACATTGGAGTCGCAGCCATTCCGATGTCAGCCTTTTATGGCAACAGTTTTGATCAAAACGTCATTCGGTTTTGTTTTGCCAAGCAAGATCAAACCTTGCAAACCGCCCTCTCACGCTTGTCAAAACTTTAAGCTGCTTTTTCAGGCGCTAAGTCGGGGAACAAAACGGCATTGAAACCAAACTTGGTGAAATCGCGAACTCGTTGTGGGTACAAAATACCATTCAAATGGTCGCATTCGTGCTGTACAACTTTGGCGTGAAATCCCTCTGCAGATCGGTCAATTGGATTTCCGCGTTCATCAAATCCTGTGTAACGAATAGTTTGCCACCGGGGCACCACGGCGCGCAGACCAGGAACCGACAAACAGCCTTCCCAGTCGTTTTGTTCTTCATCACTCAAAGGCGTGATGAGCGGATTGATCAGCACTGTAAAAGGAACGGGTGCCGCATCAGGGTAACGCGGAATGACCTGACCCGTACCAAAGATCACCACCTGCACATCCCATCCAATTTGAGGTGCCGCCAAACCTGCGCCATGTGCCGCCAACATGGTTTCTTTCATGTCCGCAATTCCCTGAAGCAACTCTGGCGTATTGAACTTCTCAATCGCCTTGGCATGGCGCAGCAAGCGTGCATCGCCCATTTTTAAAATTTCACGCACTGCCATGATGATTTCCTTTGAGTAATTCAAGCAATCCCATTTCATCCAAAACAGGAATGCCCAGCGCCACGGCTTTGTCTAATTTACTACCGGCTTCTGAGCCTGCAACCACATAACTCGTTTTTTGACTCACAGAGCCAGCGACCTTGGCACCCGCAGATTCCAACATGTCTTTGGCTTGGTCCCGACTTAGCGTTGGCAGCGTTCCTGTTAAGACCACCGTCTTACCAGAAAGCGCTTGCGTGGCACGCTCAGCTGGCGGCCCCTCTGTCCAATGGACACCACATGCTCGCAATTGCGCCACAATTTCTTGATGGTGTGCTTGCTCAAAAAAAGAAATGACACTTTTGGCCACCACGGGGCCAACATCCGGCACGCCCAGCAGCGCCTCTTCGGACGCATTCATGAAGGCGTCAAGCGTTCCAAAATGACGTGCAAATTCTTTGGCCGTCGCTTCCCCTACATGCCGAATGCCCAGTCCGTAGATAAAACGAGGCAAAGTGGTTGACTTGGAATTTTCCAGCGCGGTCAGAATATTGAGTGCAGATTTTTCGGCCATTCGATCTAATTGAACCAAGGCTGTTAAACCCAACTTGTACAAATCTGGCAAGGTATTAACGATGCCAGCATCAACCAATTGATCAATTAACTTTTCACCCAAACCATCCACTTCAACCGCACGACGTTGTGCAAAGTGCAAGAAAGCCTGTTTCTGTTGTGCTCGGCAAAACAACCCGCCACTGCATCGATAATCTGCTTCACCTTCATCTCGCAAAGCAGGACTGCCACAAACTGGGCAAACTTTGGGCATGGTGAAAACAGTTGCATCGGGCACACGTTTGTCCAACACCACACTGACCACTTCGGGTATCACATCACCCGCGCGTCGCACGATGACAGTGTCACCAATTCGAACGTCTTTTCTGCGCGCCTCGTCCTCATTGTGCAGCGTCGCATTGGTGACGGTGACCCCGCCCACAAAGACTGGCGCCAACTTGGCAACTGGTGTGAGTTTGCCTGTACGGCCTACTTGAACATCAATGTCCAAAACAACCGTGAGTTCTTCCTGCGCTGGAAATTTGTGTGCAACTGCCCAGCGAGGTTCGCGCGTCACAAAGCCCAACTGGGCCTGAAGCTGAAGATCGTTGACTTTGTAAACCACGCCATCGATGTCATAGGGCAAAGCGTCGCGGCTTGCGGCCACTTGCGCATGAAATTGAATGAGCCCTTCAGCACCCCAAACACAACGGGTTTGTTCTGCAACAGGAAATCCCCACAGTTTCAATGTTTGCAGCAGCTCAAAATGGGTACGAAAGGCGGTCATGCTTTGTGGCAAATCCAGCATTTCACCCACCCCGTAAGCAAAGAAACTCAAGGGTCGCTGCGCTGCAATGTTGGAATCAAGTTGACGCACAGCACCAGCTGCTGCATTGCGCGGATTCACAAATGTCTTCTCGCCTTTGGCGCCAGACGCAATCTTATGGCGTTGCCG
The DNA here is from genome assembly GCA_937928195.1 of uncultured Limnohabitans sp. GTDB lineage: Bacteria > Pseudomonadota > Gammaproteobacteria > Burkholderiales > Burkholderiaceae_C > Limnohabitans_A. The sequence goes on along the minus strand of CALEYZ010000022.1, from coordinate 46,609 downwards.
TTCATTCAAAGCTTCAAAATCATCGCGGCGCATGTAGACCTCACCACGAACCTCCAAAACGCCTGGCACACCCACAGGCAACTGCAAGGGAATTTGACCGATGGTCCGAATGTTGTGCGTAACGTCTTCGCCATATTCTCCATCGCCTCGAGTGGCTGCCTGTACCAACGTACCCTTTTCATAACGCAAGCTCATGGCCAAACCATCAAACTTAAGTTCCGCCACATATTCAAGCGCAGACGCATGCGAATCCAAGGCAAGCTCTTTGCGTACACGGGCATCAAATGCAATGGCACCACTGGATTCTGTATCTGTCTCCGTTCGAATGCTCAGCATCGGCACTTGATGTCGAACAGTTTGAAACTCAGGAAGCACCGCACCACCAACGCGTTGCGTGGGTGAATCTGAGGTTTTTAATTCAGGATAAAGCGCCTCTAAATTCTGCAAAGCGCGAAACAACTTGTCATACTCCGAATCTGGAATTTCGGGCGCATCCAGTGTGTAGTAGCAATGGGCGTGATGATGAAGCTGACGTCTGAGGTCGGCAGCTTGCAAAGCCACATCAGCAAAATCGGACACCGCTTTGTTGTCCTTGGAGTCCGAGAATAAATCTAAATTCACAATCAGCCGTAAGCCAAGTCAGAACGAACGATCAATGCAACACGCATCAAGAGAAAAGGCGTCGTGCCTGCGGAGATCCCGCAGAAAGTTCGCGTTGATCTAAAGCGTCATACAACTGCTCAAGATCTGCGGCAATGGCATTGAGATCTTCGTCCATCAAAGCGTGACCAACACCGTCTGTGATGACCCCGTCCATTTCTTGGCCCAAGATACGTGCAGCTTCACGAAGACGCGCAAATGCATGTTCTTCACGAGGCACCTGCGGCACATCCAAACTGAGCGTGAACTCTCGAATGGCGGACAAAGCGGGGTCATCGGCCATGGCCGCTTGGGAATCAAAAGACAAAGACAAAATTGGAGGCAAGCCTTGAACAGGCGCTGCCAGGACCATGCGCCCAGGAATAACGCCGGCAACAAAGCCCCAACGTGCAGCATGCTGCTGGATGTAACCAGGACTCCATGCAGCAGAGGTGGCGCAGATGGTGAAACTCAATTGTGCATCGTGTTCGCTCGCAAATTGATCCAACTCACGTGCACGAGCAACCTCCTCCAGCATGTCTGGAAACTCTGGCGCACCATTGATGGCATCTGCAAAAGCTTGCGCTTTGATCACAAACTCTGAAAACTCAATTTCATTCAATGGGCCAACTCTATTGGCCAATTGAACGCCTGCTTGGAAAGAATGGTACCTGCGCCCCGCCACTGGCATTTCCCACTCACCACTGATATCGCTCAGACCTTCAACAGCAAAAGGTTTGGTACCTACGCGACGCGTTGCTGGCAATGCGGCCAAAGCCGCATCGCCGGAAACTTGAACGTCAACCTCAATGGGGGCAATGACATCGATCAATGCATCCAAAGGTGGTTTCTTTTCAAGTACAGGCAGCACGTCCAACGCATCTTCCAAAAAGGAAGGATCTTGAGGGCCTTCGGCTGAAGGGCTCGCATCGCGCGAGGCAGCGGATGGCTCTTGGAGATGGGTGGCGCCAGGGTCTGCTTGACGCGGTGCATTCTGACGCGCCGTCCAAAAGTTGTACAAAACCACACCGATGAGTGTCAAACCACCCACCAAGGCCAAACTGTTTTGCAATGAGCTCATGAGTGTTTAGAAGTTGTGTCGTTTCAATCGAATCAAGTCAATTCAGCCATGGAGACAGCTGCTTCCATGTCCACCGCCACGATGCGTGAAACACCCTGCTCTTGCATCGTGACACCGATCAGTTGTTCAGCCATCTCCATGGCAATTTTGTTGTGACTGATGAACAAGAACTGTGTTTCTTTGCCCATGCTCTTCACGAGCTTGGCATAGCGCTCGGTGTTGGTATCGTCGAGAGGTGCATCCACCTCGTCCAGCAGACAGAAAGGTGCAGGGTTGAGCTGAAAAATGGCAAACACCAAGGCAATCGCTGTGAGGGCCTTTTCGCCACCCGACAACAAGTGAATGGTTTGATTCTTTTTGCCAGGTGGCTGTGCCATCACCTGCACACCTGAATCCAAAATCTCATCACCGGTCATGACCAGGCGTGCATTGCCGCCACCGAACAATTCTGGGAACATGCGACCAAAGTGTTCGTTCACAATTTTGAAGGTGCCCCCCAATAAGTCACGCGTTTCGGCATCAATTTTCTTGATGGCATCTTCCAGCGTCGTCATGGCTTCCGTCAAGTCAGCCGTTTGAGCATCCAAGAAAATCTTCCGTTCACGTGCAACGGTCAACTCATCCAAAGCCGCCAAGTTGACGGCGCCCAAGGCCGCAATTTCACGGTTCAAACGGTCAATTTCCGATTGCAAACCTGTAAGTCGCACATTGCCGTCTTCGATTGATTTGGCCAGTGCTTCCATGTCAGCTTCTGCATCAATGAGCAACTGAGTGTATTGCTCAAGCCCCAAACGAGACGCCTGTTCTTTCAACTGCAATTCGGTGATGCGTTGACGCAAGGGATCAAGCTCACGCTCAAAGCTCATGCGACGTTCATCACTGGCACGCAATCGGTTGGTCAAGTCATCGTACTCACTGCGCTTGGCGCCCAAGACTTGTTCGCGCTCCATCTTCATGGCCAAAGCGTTTTGCAAACCAGCTTGCGCAGCAGCATCGGTTAAGCGCGACAGTTCATCTTTGGCACGTTCTTGTTCTGCGGCAATGGACTGAATTTGCTGAGCCGCCGTTTCAAGACCTCGCTGCAATTCCGAACGCCGCGCCTCCAGACTCCTTTGCGAGAAAGTTGCCTCTTGTGCCAAACGCTCTAGCGTTCGTTGTTGCTCGCGGCACTCAGACAACTTTCGCTCGGCTTCAATGACGCGCTCATCCAATTGCGCATGTCGTTCTTGGCTATCAGCCAATTGCATATCGAGCTCTTCGAATCGACCTTCCGCCGTCATGCGACGCTCTTGCAAATCTTCTAAACTGAGATCAACCTCCGCCATGTCGCCTGCAATTTGTTCACTGCGAGCCCGAGTTTGTTCTGCCCACTGTGACAGACGCAAAGTTTCAACTTGGAGCTCATGGGCTTTTGATTGTGTTTCAGAAGCTTCTTGGCGAATGGAGACCAGCCGTTGCGCTGCATCAGCGTATGCAGCTTCCGCTCTAACGGATGCTGATCGGGTCTCTTCAGCAATCAATGTTTGCGCACGCAGTTGCTTTTCAAAGTTTTCAATGTCTTGTGCGCGGGCCAACAAGCCGGCTTGTTCAGAATCAGGCGCATAAAAGCTAACGCTGTTTTTGCCAATAGCATGTCCGGCTTGCACCACAAAGCACTCACTGCCTTGCAATTGATCGCGCCAAGCCATGGCGTCTTCCAAAGAGGGCGCCGTAAAACACCCCTGCAACCAATCCGTGAGCAATGCCGAGAGTCCTGCGTCTGAGAGTCGCAGCAAATCAGACAATGGGCGGCACGCAGCTGGCAATCCTTTGCGTGCAACTGTGGCCGTTCCGTTGGGGGGGGAGTAAAAGGACAATTTGGCAGGTGGCGAGTCAGAGGCAAAGGCTTTGACCATGTCCAACCGAGACACCTCCAAAGAGGACAAGCGTTCCCGTAGCGCCGACTCCATGGCATTTTCCCAACCTGGCTCCATGTGGATTTTGCTCCACAGGCCTTGGAGATTGTCGAGGCCATGCTTGTTCAACCAAGGCTTTAACTTGCCATCAGTTTTCACCTTCTCTTGCAATGATTTAAGCGCTTCAATTTTTGCAGACAGGTCTGCCAGCTTAGCGGACTCATCATTCACTGCTTGCTGCTTCTCACGGCGCTCTTGGTCCAACTGTGGTGTTTGCTCTTCCAGTTCTTGCAAGCGCGCGCTGGACTCCTTGGACAAGATCTCCGCTTGCGCCAGTTGTTCTTGCAAGTTCAGGAGACGTTGCTCATCAGGCGCATCCAATGCATTGCGATCGGCGACCAGGCGCTCTCGACGCAGAGACAGTTGCCGTGTTTGATCTTCAATGTTGCGTTGATCTGCGGCCAACACTTGAATTTGCTGCTGCACTTGCACAACGCTGCTGCGTTGTTCATTGGCTTTGGCTTGGGACTGGCGCAGAGCCTCCTCCAGATCGGGCAAGGCTTGAGCTTGATCTTCAACTTGTGCGGCCAATGTCATCGTTTGATCTTCAGCCTGGAGGGCTTGTTCAGCCAAAGACTCAAGTTCTGCTTGCGCTTGAATTTGTCGATCAGACCAATCGGCTGTTTGCTCTTGCAATTGGCCTAAGCGTTGCTCAGCACGCTGACGACCTTCGACCACAAATCGAATTTCTGCTTCTAGGCGGCCCACTTCTGCGCTGGCTTCATAGAGCAAGCCTTGCGCTTGGTTCACCTGATCACCAGCCGCGTAATGCGCCTGTCGAACTGTTTCAAGGTCAGACTCCACATGCCGCAAGTCGGCAATTCGAGACTCCAGATCAATCACAGCCTTGTCGACATCGGCCTTGATTTTGACTTGATCGGTTTCTGCATCGGCACGTTTGAAAAACCACAATTGTTGTTGCTTCAGGGTGCTGTCAGCTTTGAGGTCATTAAAGCGCTGAGCGACCTCTGCTTGTTTTTCAAGTTTTTCGAGGTTGGCATTGAGTTCCCGCAAGATATCTTCAACGCGTGTTAAATTTTCACGCGTGTCAGACAAACGATTTTCAGTTTCGCGTCGACGTTCTTTGTATTTGGAAACGCCGGCCGCTTCTTCCAAAAACAAGCGCAACTCTTCAGGCCTGGATTCAATGATTCGACTGATGGTGCCCTGACCAATGATGGCGTAGGCACGTGGGCCCAAGCCGGTGCCCAAAAACACGTCTTGCACGTCGCGACGGCGCACAGGTTGGTTGTTGATGTAATAACTGCTGTTGCCATCGCGTGTCAAAACACGTTTGACGGCAATCTCAGCAAACTGCCCCCACTGGCCACCTGCACGGTGGTCTGCATTGTCAAAAACCAACTCAACACTGGCACGGCTAGCGGCCTTGCGTGTGTTGGTGCCATTGAAGATAACGTCTTGCATGGACTCGCCACGCAACTCTGAAGCTTTGGACTCACCCAAAACCCAGCGACATGCGTCCATGATGTTGGATTTACCGCAACCATTGGGGCCCACAACGCCGACCAACTGGCCTGGCAGCACAAAGTTGGTGGGTTCTGCGAAGGATTTGAATCCAGATAATTTGATGGAATTAAGGCGCACAGCAGTCAGAAATTGGGTCAAAAGGCACACCTTGTGCCTGAAGCCTCCATGTTAACCGACCCGAACCAGCCAAGGGACACCGATTTCCCCTGAAATTGAGGAGAAATTCCGCCCAACAATCCCGGATAATTGGGGGATGAATCCCTTATTGGCCCACCTTCAGCCCTACCCCTTCGAACGCCTACGACAGTTGTTGACAGGCGTCACCCCGCCCGCCAACCGTAGCCCCATCAGCTTGGGCATTGGCGAGCCCAAACATGCCACCCCTGAATTCATCAAAACAGCGCTGATTCAGTCGCTCGATACCGCACTTTCAGGCTATCCAGCCACAATCGGAGAGTTGCGAATGCGAGAAGCCTGCGCACAGTGGCTTAAACGACGTTATTCAGTGGACATCAATGCCGCCACGCAAATTTTGCCTGTGAATGGCTCTCGTGAGGCCTTGTTTTCGTTGGCCCAGGCCGTCCTAGACCCTACCCAAACCGGCGCACGGGTCATCAGTCCCAATCCCTTTTATCAGATTTACGAAGGTGCCACACTGTTAGGCGGTGCCGAGCCCTTTTACGTTGCAAATGCGCCAGAAGATGACTTTGCCGCAGACTGGGACAGCGTCCCCGACAGCGTATGGGCAAAAACTCAACTGGTCTTCGTCTGCTCACCTGGCAATCCAACGGGCAAGGTCATGCCACTGGCCGAATGGAAAAAGCTCTTTGAGTTGAGTGAGAAATATGGGTTCGTGATTGCCTCGGATGAGTGCTACAGCGAAATTTACTTCCGCGACGAGCCGCCATTGGGGGGCTTGGAGGCCGCCAGTCAACTGGGCTACAAAGAATTCAAGCGCCTCATTTCGTTCACCAGCTTGTCCAAACGCAGCAACGTACCAGGCCTGCGAAGTGGTTTTGTCGCAGGCGATGCCGCCATCATCAAAGACTTTTTGCTGTATCGCACCTACCACGGCTGCGCCATGAGTGGCGTGGTGCAAGCTGCCAGCATTGCCGCTTGGAATGACGAAGCCCATGTGGTGGAAAACCGCAACATGTACCGCACCAAATTCGCACAAGTGACACCTGTGCTGGCGGAAGTACTGGATGTCAAATTACCTGATGCCAGTTTCTATTTGTGGGCAGGTGTGCCAGCGGCATGGAACAACAGTGATACCGACTTCGCGCGTGAGTTGTACGCAGCAGAAAATGTCACGGTCTTGCCTGGCAGCTACATTGGCCGAACAGCCAACGGCAAGAACCCAGGTCAAGGCCGGGTGCGCATGGCCTTGGTTGCAGAAACAGAAGAGTGTTTAGAGGCTGCTCAGCGCATCGCGCGATTTGTTCGAGCAGGTCGCGCAGCATGAGCGCCACACTTCGACTGGCAGAACAACTGATCGCGCTGCCATCAGTCACACCAGAGGATGGCGGTTGCACAGCGCTCATCAATGCTCACCTGACGCCTTTGGGATTTGATTGCGAAGTGATTGATTTGGGGCCTGATCATTTCAGAGTTCGCAACTTGTGGGCCAAACGAACTGGCACCTCGGGACAAACATTGGCATTTGCGGGTCATGTGGATGTGGTGCCGACTGGCCCACTACAGCAATGGACCAGCGATCCATTCACACCAACACACCGTGATGGCAAATTGTTTGGCCGCGGGGCGAGTGACATGAAAACGTCCTTGGCCGCCATGGTGGTGGCTGTCGAAGAGTTCTACCAAGAATGTCTCAACCCCGCGTTGGGCATTGCGTTTCTTTTGACCAGCGATGAAGAAGGTCCCGCCTTGGATGGCACTGTGCGCATTTGCGAAATGTTGCATCAACGAAAAGAGACACCAGACTATTGCATCGTGGGCGAGCCAACGTCAGTCAAACAAACGGGTGACATGATCAAGAATGGCCGACGCGGTTCGCTCAGCGGCAAATTGACCGTGAAAGGCATTCAAGGCCACATTGCCTATCCACAGTTGGCTGACAACCCCGTGCACCGTGCAGCCCCCGCATTGGCAGAATTGGCCAGCATGGTTTGGGACACAGGCAATGAATTTTTTCCGCCAACCAGTTGGCAAATCAGCAATGTTCAAGCAGGAACCGGCGCAACCAATGTGATTCCTGGCGAAATGGTGATTGACTTCAATTTCCGTTTTTGCACCGAGTCCACGGAAACGTCCTTGAAGCAAGGTCTCACCGATGTTCTTCTCAAGCATGGTCTGAAATTTGACATCGAATGGACCTTAGGCGGACTGCCCTTCCTCACAACCCCCGGTACCTTGGTCAAAGCCGTGCAAGAAGCCATCGTGGATGTCACAGGATTGCACACCGAACTGTCAACAACAGGTGGCACCAGTGATGGCCGCTTCATTGCGCAAACTTGTCCTCAGGTCATCGAACTTGGTCCGCCCAACGCAACCATCCACAAAATCGATGAGCATGTTGCGGTGGCAGACATTGAGCCTTTGAAAAACATCTACAAAGCAGTTTTGTTGAATCTCAACACAGCATGTTCTCGCCAGCAAAGTCAAACGGCTTAAGGCCTGCATGCTATGGATTTAAAACAACTCATCCAAACCAGTGCTGGTCAATTGGACCAAGCCAAGCTTGCGTTTGGTCACGGCACGCTAACAGCCCAAGATGAAGCCGCCTGGCTTGTTCTGTGGCAACTCAAACTGCCCTTGGACCTGGACTTATCAGAGGACACTGCCAGCATTCAAGCCCAAGTGTCAGCAGTGCAGCCCAATCTTGATATCAACAACATTTCGAATGTGCTGATTGAAGCTTGTCAGGCACTCGTTGCCCAACGCATCCAGACGCGAAAGCCTGCGGCTTACCTCACACAAGAAGCTTGGCTTCAGGGCATCCCTTTTTATGTGGACGAGCGAAGTATCGTGCCGCGAAGTTTCATCGCCGAGTTGATCGCAGACGGCGCGTTTGACGGTTGGCTGTCTGAGACTTCACATGCATTCTTAGACCTCTGTACGGGCAATGGCAGTTTGGCTATTTTGTGCGCCATGGCTTATCCCGAAATTCAAGTCACTGGCGCTGACATTTCAAAAGATGCTCTGGCCGTTGCGCAAATCAATGTTGAAAAACATCAACTGACGGATCGAATTCAACTGGTCCAAAGCGATGGACTCAATGAACTGAAGCAACAGTTTGATTGCATCATCTGCAACCCGCCCTACGTGTGCGAAGCCAGCATGCAAGCCTTGCCTGACGAGTACAAAGCCGAACCGCTGCTTGCGTTGGCAGGTGGCACAGATGGCATGGACTTCATCCGCCAGTTGTTCATCGATTTGCCTGCACGCATGAATGACAAAGCCATCTTGGTACTCGAAATTGGCAACGAACGCGCGCACTTTGAAGCTGCATTTCCTAGACTAGAAGCCATCTGGCTGGACACCAGTGCTGGTGAAGACCAAGTCCTTTTGGTCACCAAGGAAGCGCTTGCCCAAACATTGAGCAAGGTGTGATTGCTATGTCAGGGCCTTTAAGCATGAGAACCGATGTTGTTGAGTCACCGGAAGACTGGCAACATTTTGAGTCACTTCTGAGAACTTATGCCGCAACGGACCTTGATCAACCTCACCTTAGCAGCATTTGGAAAGATCTTGATGATTTGCCAGCGCGCTACGGGCCGCCCTTTGGCGCAGCCGTTTTGTTGGTTAAGCCAGAAGCCAATGGACATAGCCAGCAAATCATTGGGTGCGGCGCACTGGCATCAACGCATCTGAAAGGCGCTTGTGAAATCAAACGACTCTTCATTCAACCGGCTTTTAGAGGACTGGGTGGCGCCAAAGTCTTAATTCATGACTTGATTCAAAAAGCGCAGGCGGAAGGCTATGATCAAGCGGTCCTGAGTACTTGGCAAAGCAATGTGGCGGGTTTAAGCCTGTACCACGCCTTGGGTTTCATGCCAGTACCATCTTTTAAAACACACCCCAATCCAGAATTGATCTTTCTCGGACGTCCCTTGCGCGCGGCCGATGCTCAACCCCATTCATGATTCAACTGAAAAATGTCACTCTGCGCCGCAGCGCCAAAGTGTTGCTCGATGCTGCCTCCGTTACGCTCAATCCGGGTGAAAAAGTAGGCCTGGTTGGACGCAATGGCGCCGGCAAATCCACCCTCTTCGCTCTTTTCAATGGCACATTGCATGAAGATGGCGGCGATTTTTCAATGCCCAAGCAATGGCGTTTGGCGCAGGTCGCGCAAAACATGCCAGAAACGGAAGAAAGCGCCACTGATTTCGTGTTGGGTGGCGATACCCGATTGGGTGAGCTTCGGGCAGCATTGCATGCCGCTGAACTCGCGGAAGATGGCATGGCCATGGCACATGCCCACGTTGACTTGGCAGACGCAGGTGAACACGACGCGGTGCCACGTGCTCAGTCCTTGATATTGGGGTTGGGTTTTCGCTCTGCTGAACTGAACCAGTCCGTCAACAGCTTCTCGGGTGGCTGGCGAATGCGTCTGCAATTGGCACGCGCTTTGATGTGCCCATCAGATTTGTTGATTTTGGACGAACCCACTAACCACTTGGACTTGGACGCATTGGTTTGGTTGGAAGCATGGCTCAAGCGGTACAACGGAACCATGATTGTGATCAGTCACGACCGTGAATTCTTGGATGCAGTGACCGATGTCACGCTGCACATCGAGCACGCCAAGCTGAATCGCTACGGCGGCAATTACAGTGCATTTGAAACGCTCAGATCACAACAACTCGAGCTGCAGCAGGCATCCTTCGCAAAGCAGCAAGACAAAATTGCGCATTTGCAAAAATTCATTGATCGTTTTAAAGCCAAGGCCAGCAAGGCCAAGCAGGCGCAGAGTCGTGTCAAGGCACTTGAACGCATGGAGAAAATTGCACCTGTGCTAGCGGATGCTGATTTCACATTTGAATTCAAAGAGCCGCAGAATTTGCCCAATCCAATGTTGGCCATCACAGATGCCAATTTGGGCTACGCCATGGATGGGCAAGACAAAGTCATTGTGCGGCAGGTGAATAAATCAGTCCTCGCAGGTCAGCGCATTGGCATTTTGGGCGCGAATGGTCAGGGCAAATCCACTTTGGTTAAAACCATTGCCCGCAGCATCAAAGCTTTGTCGGGTGAAATCACCGAAGGCAAAGGGCTCAATATTGGCTATTTTGCACAACAGGAACTGGACGTTCTTCACCCTGCCGACAATCCACTTGAACACATGATTCGTTTGGTGAAGGAACTGGGCAACATTCCAGGCCAATCGTCGCGAGAGCAAGATTTGCGTAACTTTTTGGGCACCTTTAATTTCACGGGTGACATGGTGAAGCAAAGCGTTGGCTCCATGAGTGGTGGTGAAAAGGCCCGATTGGTTTTGGCCATGATTGTCTGGCAACGCCCCAACCTCTTGTTGCTGGATGAACCCACCAACCATTTGGACTTGGCCACACGCGAAGCATTGTCAATGGCGCTGAATGAGTTTGAAGGTACCGTGATGTTGGTCAGTCATGATCGCGCATTGCTACGGGCCGTCTGTGACGAATTCTGGCTTGTAGGTCGTGGCGAGATCAAGCCCTTTGACGGTGACCTTGACGATTACCAACGTTACTTGCTTGAAGAGTCAAAACGCCTGCGAGAAGAAGCAAAAGCCAATGATGCGGCGGCGGCTTTGCCAAAAGCTGTTGAGACACCCCTGTCGACGCCTGAGCCCATGACCATCATTGCCAAGCCAATCGCAACCACGCAAAATCGAACGGCAGAACAGAAAAAAGAAGATGCCTTGCTGCGTCAACAAAAATCTGCACGCACCAAACCGTTGAAGAAATCGATTGAGAAGGCCGATGCGCAATTGATCCAGCTTCAATCAGAGAAAACAAGCTTAGAAGAAAAATTAACCCAACCACTGACACCCTCTGAGATTGCAGAAACAGGCAAGCAGCTGAAAGCGGTCAACAACGAAATAAACGAGTTAGAAGCGCAGTGGTTGGCTTGGTCTGAAGCGCTTGAAAAGATGGAGCAGGAAGTCTAAAGTCCAGCCTCCCCCTTTGCCTCCGTTAGGCTCCATTAGCCACCATGAGACCTCATTAGGCCCCTTCTAGCCACAGGCAAGAAAAAACCCCACGAAGCGCTAGCGTCGTGGGGTTTTTGATATGGGTTTGAGCATTTGGTGGGTCGGGCGAGATTCGAACTCGCGACCAACGGATTAAAAGTCCGCTGCTCTACCGACTGAGCTACCGACCCCCCTACTCAAGCCTCAAATTATAGCGTCATTTTTTGGGTTTTTCAAATCCACTTGCAAGAAAATTTACGATCATTGAAGCGGCCACCAACCCAAAGCTGGCGGTGACGGTCACAACAGAGCCATAGCCTTGGCAATTGAGGCTGCCATCTCCTTCAATATTGCAAGAGGCGTCTGGCGGCGATACGTTTTCTCGACTGAAAACACAATGCACTCCCATTTTTTTACCGTCTTTGGGTGCACCTTTTTCCTTGCGCAAGCGGTAACGCAACTGGGCCAACAAAGGATCATGGGTCACTTTGGACAAGTCACCCTGCTCGACACGATGGGCTTCACGCTTGCCACCTGCAGCCCCAATGGTGACCAAAAACTTTTTGCATCGAATGGCCCAATCGGCCATCGCCATTTTGGCCCTCACTTGATCACAAGCATCCACAACCGCCATCACATGTGATTTCATCTGTGGGTCGGTATGCACTTGATTCAGAATGTCATTCCAGTTGTCTGGCGTCACAAAATCATCAACCACATGCACACAACAGTCCGGATTGATTTGTGCAATGCGATCCTTCATTGCCAACACTTTGGCTTGTCCAAGTGTTGAATCCAAAGCATGAATCTGACGATTGATGTTGGACTCCGCAACATGGTCCATGTCAACCAGCGTCAACTCGCCCACGCCACAACGGGCCAAAGACTCGGCCACCCAGGAACCCACGCCACCAATGCCGACCACCATGACATGCGCGCCAGACACATGATCCGCACCGGTTACGCCATACAACCTGGCCATGCCACCAAAGCGGCGAGCGTGCAATGAACTTGGAACTGACATCGACGTTACGTTATGCATTGGCTTGTTGAAGATCATTGCGCAAGGCACCATAAGCCCCAAGCAAGATACCCGCAGTGGCCAACATGCTTGCGAGACTCAAAGTGGACAAACCGCTTAAGCCATGGCCAATCGAGCATCCCATGGCAAGCACTGCACCGATGCCCATCAAGCAGCCCCCTAGCAAATGCCGAACAAGGTCTGTGCGGTTGACAAAGGCTTCAAGTTTGAACACACCCTTTAATTTGGCACTGAAAAATGCCCCCAAGAATATACCGATCACACTGACCATGCCAAGGCTAAAACGCTTGGTTCCGTCACTGAAATACAAGAGTGCATCCAACCCCAAAGCCACTGGTGCCGTGAAGCTGAGAGACTCCATTTTTCGACTGCTGGTGGCGATGAAAAACTCATCCAAGGTCTCAGGATGTTCAAGCCCATGCCCGACAACGCCTGAAATGAACCAAACAATGCAGATCACCAAGCCGACGGCAATACCTGTGAGCAAGTTAGGACGCGTCAAAAAGTGTTGGTCTGAGAAAATCCAAATGAATAAAAACAATGCGCTAGTCATGCCAGCCCCAAAAACACCGAATCTCACTTCAAGGTTGAAAGCGTGACCGAACCATTGCCCCAGAAATAAACCGTGGTCTGGCACCCAAGTGAACGTCTCTAAAAAATACACCCGAGGAAAGGCCAATACACCCTTCAGAGTGATCAGCGCTGAAAGTCCCATGGCCATCAGAACAAGCAAAGACTTTAGATTACCAGCACCCAATCGCACCAAAGACTTTGCGCCACAACCAGAAGACCAAACCATTCCCCAACCAAACAACAATCCCCCCAACAAGGAAGAAATCCAGAAAATACTGGGCGTCGCATAAACAGATTGAAGTGGAGAAATAAGCCCTGCCAAAGTCAAACTTGCAAAGCCTAAGATCGAGACAGCTAGCGCCAAGGCCCATTGTCGAAGGCGGTCAAAACTGCCCATGACAAACGCATCACTGACTGCACCCATGGTGCAAAAATGGCTTTGGTGCATCAAAGCACCCAAGAAAATGGAAACCAGTCCTGTTGCCCCCAAGACCATCCAATGCAACTGGGCAAGTTGATCTTGGGTCATGGCATTTAACGCAGGCGAGCCAATCTGTCTTTGGCCGTTTGCGCCGCTTCACTGCTTGGATACAACTTCACTAAATCTTCCATGGCTTTTTTAGCGGCCTTGACGTCCTTGAGTTCAACCAAACAATTGGAGATCGCCAACATGGCCTCTGGTGCTCGCGTATGTTGCGGCGCAATGCTCAAGAGCTTGCGGAAGTTGACGATAGACTCTTTGTAGTCTTTGGTTGCGTACTGCGCGTTGCCCAACCAGAACAAGGCAGAAGAGGCATAACCACTGGTGGGGTACTTGCGCAAAAATGCCAACAAGGTGTTTTGCGCTGCAGCGAAGTCTGCAGTTCTGAAAACAGCCAGTGCTGCCTCATACTCTTTCTTTTCAGCAGGCTCTGCCTGAAATTCCAAACCATCCAAAACAACTTTCAGAGGCTCAAATTTACTCAACCTTGTGTCCACTGACTGCAAAACATCTTTTTGTTTGAGCTGAATGTCTGACAATTCACGCAGGAGTTGTTCATTCACACCTCGAAGCGAAGACTGATCAGACTTTAATGAATCAATTTGAGTTTGCAGCTCAAACAATGCTCTGCGAAAAACTGAAATCTCGTCAGATTGCGACTTCAAGCTTTGCTGCGATGCTTCCAACTTTTGGCGAAGGTCCAAAATGGCGCGACGGGCTTCGTCGTCTTCAAACAATGCGGCATTGGCCAAGACACTAAAACAAGCACCAAGCCCCAAGAGGCTCATCTGAATAAAACGATACATCACCCGTTGGCTCATAAACACGCCTTCAGTTCTAGATCAATATTTGATTTCAACGCGACGATTTTTAGCGTAGGCCGATTCATCCGCACCACTGACCGCAGGCTTTTCTTTGCCAAAACTCACTGCTTCCAACTGCGCATCGTTCACACCCAACAGTGTCAAAGCACGGCGAACAGTCTCGGCGCGTTTTTGACCCAGTGCCAAGTTGTATTCACGACCACCACGCTCGTCGGTATGGCCTTCCAATTGGACTTTGAACTGCTTATTGGCTTGCAAATGAGCTGCATTGCGCTCCAAAACTGCGCGGGCTTCAGGCTTCAAAGCAAAACTGTCGTAATCAAAATAGACCACATTCACGCCGGCAGGTGCAACACCTTGGGTGCCAGACTTACCACCAACAACTGCTGCAACGCTGCTTTGAGCAGCATCAGCGCCAGATGCGTTTTTGTCTTCAACGGGAACGTCGCTCAGTTTGACACCAGAAGAACATGCGGACAAAACGGCTGTAAGCGCCAATATCCAGAGACTGCGTTTGATCATGAAAAACTCCAAATAGTAAAAATTATCGGTAAGGACCCCAAGCTGGCTCACGAATGTCACCACTTTGTCCAGACAGCTTTGCTTTGATTTTGCCGTCCAGGGTGCTGGTCATGAGTGCCTCGCGTCCTTGAAACACAGTGGCATAAACGATCAACTTGCTGTTGGGTGCAAAGCTAGGGCGCTCATCTGCTGTGGTTTCAGTGATGGCACTAGACTGGCCTGTGCTCAAGTTCATCACCTGAACCTTGAACTGCCCCCCAACGCGGCTGATGTAGGTCAACCACCGCCCATCTGGGCTGAGTGCGGGAGAGATATTGTAACTTCCACCGAAAGTAACCCGTTCGACGGATCCACCGGAGGCAGACATCTTGTAAATTTGGGGGCTACCGCCTCTGTCAGACACAAAAAACACCTTGCTTCCATCTTGGGTGTATGTGGGCTCGGTGTCGATGCCTGAATTTTGCGTCAGTCGCCTGGCCTCACCTGTAGCGACGTCGATTTGATACAACTGGGAGCCGCCATCTCGACTCAAAGTGGCCAAGAGTGTGCGACTGTCTGGCGCCCATGCTGGCGCACTGTTAGAGCCTTTGAAATTGGCCATGACCTTGCGCTTGCCAGTGGACAACTCATGCACATAAATGACGGGCTTTCGTGACTCGAAGGAAACGTAAGCGAGCTGTGTACCCTTGGGCGACCACGTTGGCGAAATAATGGGCTCCGAACTGGTCAGTGCGGATTGGGCATTTTCGCCATCAGAATCGGCAATCCAAAGGCTGTACTTCCCTGTATTTTTAGTTATGTAGGCAATACGCGTTGCAAAAACGCCCTTTTCGCCCGTCAGTTTTTCATAGACCCAATCGGCCAAGCGATGGGATGACAAACGCAAGTCGGCGGCGGCAACTGTTTCTTTGTAATCACCCCGATCTTGGCCCGCAACGACATCCCACAACTTGGCCCGTATTTCGTATCGACCATCAGCCAACCGGGTGGCACTGCCAGTCACGAGGGCATCGGCGCTCTTTTGTCGCATTTGGGGAAAGTCGGGACGCGTTAACTCATCCATGGCCATGCCTGTCACGGAGATGGCTCGGAACTGACCACTGCGCTCTAAATCGGCTTGAACGATCGCGGAAGGCTTTTGGGCGGCGGCCTCCTCACCTTTGAATGTGGCAATGGCGATAGGCACCTGCGTGAGCCCCACGCCCGACACATCGACTTTGAATTGGGCCGTGGCAACCGAACAAAGGCACATCCAACCTAGACACAAGAGGGCAAATTGCCGCTTTGCTGAGGATAAATGAGGCAAAAGAGTGATCATCTTCATATGGAAAGTCTGTCTAAACACTGCTAATTTAGCATTGTGACACGCAGTAAAATCAAAAGAATGACACAAACCGCCAATGACAGCGCTGCAAAGGAAAATTCATTCCTCAAAAGGATGCACCGTTTGTGGCCTTATTTTGGCCAACAACGCGCTGTGTGGCTGCTTGCACTTTTGGCCACACTGGTTGCCGCCAGCACCGAGCCTCTCATTCCAGCCTTGTTCAAACCTCTGCTAGATGAAGGTTTTGCAGAAAAATCC
The DNA here is from genome assembly GCA_937928195.1 of uncultured Limnohabitans sp. GTDB lineage: Bacteria > Pseudomonadota > Gammaproteobacteria > Burkholderiales > Burkholderiaceae_C > Limnohabitans_A. The sequence continues at coordinate 30,289 of CALEYZ010000022.1, read as the reverse complement.
TTGCCCCTTTGGTGGGTACCAACTGCCGTCATCGGTATTTTCTTGATTCGCGGCGCCGCTTTTTTTGTTTCTCAATATGCTTTGGCGAGAATTGCAAACGATGGCATGAAGGCTTTGCGAGAAGCTTTATTTCTACGGCTGATCCAAGCTGAAATGTCGATTTTTGGCAAGCAATCTGCCAGCACGCTGTCAAACACCTTGGTCTACGAAGTACAAAATGGCGCAACTCAACTGATCTCGGCGCTGCTGGGTTTGTCACGCGATGGCTTTACCTTGATCGCCTTGATTGCTTACTTGATGTTTCTCAACTGGAAACTCACCTTGGTCGTATTTGTCGTGGTACCGGGATCCGCCTGGATCATGAAAAAACTGTCCAAGCGACTTTACGCACTGACACAAGACAGCCAAACAGCAACTGACGAATTGGCCTACGTGGTTGAGGAAAACGTGTTGGCGCACCGAATCATTCGACTTCATGGCGCACAGGCTGCACAAGCCTCACGCTTTCAAAAACTCAGTCAAAGACTGCGCAGTCTGGCCCTCAAATCGACGATTGCATCCGCAGCCATGTCGCCATTGACACAACTCATGGCAGCGGTTGCGCTGTCTTCAGTGCTTGTGATTGCACTCGTTCAAAGTCGCTCAGGACTTCAAGGTGCGACGGTGGGGGGATTTGTGGCGTTCATCACAGCCATGCTGATGCTGGTGTCGCCCATCAAACGACTTGCAGACATCGCAACGCCCATCACGCGAGGCCTCGCAGCGCTTGAAAGAGGATTGAGGCTACTGGAAGAAGTCGACGTAGAAAGCGAATCCTCAGGCAGTCAATTAGGCTCTGGCGCCGCTGTTCTAGCGCCATCATCGGCCATTTCTCAACCTGTTGAATTTGACAATGTCACTGTGCAATATGCTGGCGATGCGCCTGCTGCGCTCAAAAATTTCAGCTTAAAAATTGATGCAGGTGAAACCATTGCATTTGTAGGCCCATCGGGGTCTGGGAAGAGCACGCTGGTCAATTTATTGCCCAAGTTTGTTCTACCATCTCAAGGCCGAATTGTGCTCAACGGACTTGATATCGCGGATTGGTCACTGAGTGCTTTGCGATCACAATTTGCCATGGTGAGTCAAGACGTCGTGATGTTGAATGACACCGTTGCAGCCAACATTGCTTTAGGTCAGCCCATCGACAGGCAAAGGGTCATGCAGAGTCTGCAAGCCGCCAATCTGACTGAACACATTGAACGACTTCCCCATGGCATTGACACAGTGCTGGGACACAACGCAACCCAACTCTCCGGTGGACAAAGGCAGCGGTTGGCAATTGCCAGAGCCCTTTACAAAAATGCACCGATCTTGATTTTGGATGAAGCAACCTCTGCGCTTGACAACGAGTCAGAACGGCTCGTTCAGGAGGCTTTGCAAAACCTCATGAAGGGGCGCACCACCCTGATCATTGCACACCGCTTGTCAACCATAGAGCACGCAGACCGCGTGGTGGTCATGGCCCATGGTGAGATCTTAGAACAGGGCCGTCATGCAGAACTTTTACTTGCAGGTGGCGCCTATGCAAGGCTTCACCATAAGGGAGAAATGGACCAAGCCCCAAGTACCGCAGTTTAAAGCAGCACAATATCGTATTGCTCTTGCCCCATGACTGACTCGCTCTGTAACGAAATAGGCTTGGCAATGAAATCTGAAAGTGCAGCCAAATGTTGACTCTCTTCGTCTAACAACATTTCGACAACCGCGGGGGACGCGACCACTCTAAACTCTCGCGGGTTGAACTGCCGGGCTTCTCTCAATATTTCTCGCAAAATGTCATAGACAACTGTGCGGGTGGTTTTGACACTGCCCTTCCCTGCACAGCTAGGGCAAGGTTCACACAACATGTGCGACAGCGATTCACGTGTGCGCTTTCGCGTCATCTCCAACAAGCCCAGTTGTGAAAAACCACCTGCCATGGTTTTAACGCGGTCTCTGGCCAATTGTTTTTTAAATTCATCCAGGACTGCGCTCTGATGCTCTTCACGCGTCATGTCAATGAAGTCAACAATGATGATGCCACCTAAATTACGCAAGCGCAATTGACGTGCAATGGCATGAGCAGCCTCTAGATTTGTTTTGAAAATGGTGTCGTCAAAATTACGAGCACCAACATAGCCGCCCGTATTGACATCGACGGTGGTCAATGCTTCTGTTTGATCAATGATCAAATACCCGCCCGACTTCAACTCAACGCGTCGCCCCAAAGCTTTGGCCACTTCCTCGTCAATGGCATAGAGATCAAAGATGGGGCGTTCCCCTTTGTACAACTGTAGACGCGCTGCTGCTGCAGGCATGAACTCCTTGGCGAAGGTCAGCAAAGCTTCAAACTGCTCCTTCGAGTCAATGCGTATGGTTTGGGTCGATTCCCCGACCAAGTCTCTCAACACGCGCTGAAGCAGTGTGAGGTCTTGGTGCAACAGTGATTGAACCGGCAGTCTGATAGAGGCATCTTTGATGCGAGCCCAAGTTTTACGCAAATACGCGATGTCCTCACCCAACTCTGCATCGCTGGAATCTTCCGCATTGGTACGCAAGATGAAACCACCGCCTTGGGTTCCAACCAAGCTTTGCAAACGCTGGCGCAATGCATCGCGCTGCTCTGTTGGAATTTTTTGTGACACGCCGATATGATCATCTTGCGGCAAAAAAACCAAGTGCCGCCCAGCGATGCTAATTTGAGTCGACAAACGTGCACCCTTGGTACCAATTGGATCTTTGACCACTTGGACCATCAAGGCTTGACCCTCAAAGACCTGCTTTTCGATGGGGACAAGAGGTTGCGCACTTCTGGCTATTTGCGGGGGCTCGCCCTCTGGTTGCCGCTGCCAAACATCGGCGACGTGCAGAAAAGCTGCCCGTTCTAAGCCAATGTCGATGAAGGCGGACTGCATGCCAGGCAAAACACGCGCAACTTTGCCGAGATAGATGTTACCGACCAAGCCGCGCTCAAGTGACCGCTCGACATGAAGCTCTTGCACAGCGCCCATTTCAACCACGGCAACGCGCGTTTCCTGAGGAGACCAATTGATCAAAATGTCTTGTTGCATGCTACTTGTTCATTTCTTCGCCGTGCCCCAAAAAAAATGGGGCTATGAGCTGCATTGTGTCATGCAGCCGCATAGCCCGGGCTTGGGGAAAGTCTGTAAAGACGTTAATTCATCAGACGATCAATTCAGCAATGGAATGGCCTTGTAGTCTGGGCCTTTGGGAATGGACTTGAGGTAAGCATGGATGTCTGCCAAGTCTTGGTTTGACAGTATTTTTTCCGTGTATTTAGGCATCGGGCCAACGCTGTTGCGGACAAACGCTTGAAAGTATTCAATGGGCTTAGGGTCTGGGGCCAACTTCGCGCCGGCCAGTCCACCCTGCCCCACAAAACCATGACATTGCCAACAGCCATTTTGAACAAAGGCCACTTTTCCCTTTTCAGCGGACGCTGTGCTGGCCTGTGCCATTGCAGAACCCAAGGTGCCCAACAACAAAAGCAAAACCGCAGAATACTTCACAGAGGTGTTCAGAGATAGACGCATGTTTTTCTCCTTGTTCAACGAGGTTGTGTCCACACGTTCAACAACGCAGGATGGCCTGACTTCACAACAGCAACAGCCTCCTTCAATGCAGACGCCAATTGCGCCGGATCCTTGATGGGCCCTTTGGCCCACCAGCCCATGGACTTGGCCAGCTCATGGTATTGGATATCCGGGTTTTGAATGCTGGTGCCGACAGGGCCCATGTCACCTTCCAGATTCACCTTGCGGTTTCTGAAATTGGCCAAGCGTTGAATGTGCATCACCTCTTGGTGATAGCCGCGGTTGTTGTGCATGACGGCCAGCAATGGAATTTTGTGTTTGGCGGCGGTCCAGAGTACACCTGGCGCAAACATCAAATCACCATCCGACTGGATGCTGACGGAAAAACGCCCCAGATCGCGGTTGGCCAAAGCTGCGCCAACGGAAGCTGGTGCGCCATACCCGACGCCATAGCCACCAGAACGGCCCAACCAGTGGTGATGCTTTTCCATCGGCCAAAGTCGAGTAGGCCAATTGCTGACATTGCCCTCGGATGCCACCAGCGACCAATCTTCGTCTTTGACCGCGGCGAAGGTTTCCATCACCAAACGCGCCGTGCTGATCGGACTCTCGTTCCAACCCAATGCAGCAGCGGTCCGTGTGCGCACGCGCTCCTCTTCATAGGCTTTGCGCTGCAATTCGCCGCGCTTGAGGATGGCGTCTTTTTTGTCTGCGGGCATGGCCGAACGAACGGCTTCAATCAATGCTGGCAAAGTTGCTTGTGCATCTGCCGCCATTTGAACATCCACCACTTGGAAGCGTTGGAAGTCTTGGTAATTGGACTTGGTCAATAAATCCACAGAACTGATGCTGATCAATTTCGCATCGGGCTTGATGTTGCTGGCATTGATGCCATGCCCCCCGTTGGCATTGTTGTCCGTGTATAAGTTCACGGTTGCCCAAAAGTCTGACAACTCCATGCCAATGATCACATCAGCCGTTCTGACCGCAGTTGCAGGTGCAGACAGGTAATGGGTTTTGGGAAAATTCATGCGACTGCCTTGGTCAATCACCTTGGCCTGCAGCAACTCCGCCAATTGAACCAGCAGACCGACCCCCTCAGGCGTGCGCGCAGCACGGTCCACCACGATGACTGGGTTTTGCGCATGGGCCAGCAATTTGGCAGCCTCTTTCACAGCACCGGAATCACCTTGTGGCGGTGAAGTCGGGACATAACGAGGGATGTAAGGCATCTTGCCATCGTGCAAGTGCACGGGTGCCATTTGAAGTGCCGCATCCAAAGAAATGGCGACAGGCCCATAAGGCGGTGTCATTGCAATTTTGTAGGCGCGAACAAATGATTGCGAGAAGTGCTGCAGAGAGACTGGGGCATCGTCCCACTTGGTGTAGTCACGCACCATGGCATTGATGTCTTGCGCAGCATGAAATGTGGGAACACCGGGTGGGCGATAAGCGGCATCCATGTCGTTACCACCGACCACAATGACGGGCACTCGATCGCACCAAGCGTTGTAAATGCCCATCGATGCGTGTTGCAATCCCACGGTACCGTGACACAACGTGAGCAAAGGCTTGCCTGAAGCCTTGAAGTACCCATGCCCCATGGCGACAGCGGACTCTTCGTGCATGCAGGTCAAAAATTCCGGCTTGGTGTTGCCACCGTAATCGATCAACGATTCGTGCAATGCTCGAAAACTTGACGCGCAATTGGATGGCAAGTACTTGATGTCCAAGGATTTGATGACATCCACCATGAAGTCCGAGCCAGGCATGCCTTCGCCATGGCCCAAATCAGGAGGGATGCCAGTTTCTGCCTGCGCTCCTTTGGCCGAAGGCGTCAGTACAGAAGGCTTGGCGGGCCCGGCAGCCTGTACTGGCTGCGCGCCTAAAGTTGCGGCAGTGGTTGCGGCACTTGAAGCCAAAACACCACTTAAAAATCCGCGCCTTGCCACAGAGGGAATCCCAGGACTTGACTCTGCTGAGAGGTCCTGTTTATTAAATTCTGTCATCTTTGTGCTCCTCAAATAGACAGGTTTTTGAAGTTTTATCGCAATGGAATGAAAAACTCAGCCATTCTTTTAGGCGGCAAGCCATGCGCAAGGGCCAAGGCAGCAATGCTGTCCATGATTTCTTGCGTGACACCTTCCGCGTGACTGTAAATTTCCATCCAGGTTTCAATGCCCTCTGGCGTTGCTTCTGGTCTTTGCATTAGAGATGTACTGAGGCCAGACCACTTTTGCCTCAGTTCATTTTGAAAAGCTTCAACGCGTGGTCGCCACTGATCGTGATCGGTCACTGGCAATTTGTAGTAAACGAACAAGGTCTGCATACCAGCGCTTTACTTGTTTTGGCCCATACCAGCCCAACGGGTGACCAGTTCGGTTTCAATGTCAAACAAATCCAAGCAACGGCCCACGGTGTGATTGACCATGTCATCAATGGAGTTGGGGCGTGCATACAGCGCAGGAACAGGCGGCATCAAAATAGCGCCATTTTCTGAGGCTTGAAGCATGGTGCGAATGTGCCCTGTGTGCAACGGCGTTTCACGGACCAACAAGACCAGACGGCGGCGCTCTTTCAAAACCACATCGGCAGCGCGTGACAGCAACCCGCCAGTCAAGCCATAAGCGATTTCAGACAAAGACTTGATGGAACACGGCGCAACCACCATGCCCATGGTTTTGAACGATCCCGAAGAAATGGTTGCGCCGATGTTTTTGGCGCTGTGGACTTCGGTGGCCAAGGCTTCCACCTCTTTCACGCTCATGTCCAATTCGGTGGCCAATGTCATGCGCGCAGAATCGCTCATGACCAGGTGGGTCTCAACATCTGATTGTTGGAGCACCTGAAGCAAACGAACACCATAGACGATGCCTGAAGCACCACTGATGCCGACGATCAAGCGTCTTTTGGAAGAGGATGGCGTGGTGTTGCTCATGGCGTTTGGGGTGTCAATGTCTTTCAAACTTCATCGGGCCTGAATTTGGACTCGGCTTTGACATCGTTGCGTTGATGTTTCAAGCTGATCTTGCCGTTTTCTAAATAGCGACCTGTGGCTGCGCGTTCTGCGGCTTCATCCCATTGGGGCAACCAATCGCCCAACGAGTAACCGAACCATGGCGCTTGAGGCCGCAATTTGGGCAAGCCCATTTCTTCCCAAATGGCTTTTGACCGTTCCATGTAGGGCTGTGTTGGCAGCGCCAAAGGCGGCATGTCCCCCTTCATGGTGGCGTCCATCAACAAAGTTGAATCTTCTTCACCATCGTTTTCACGTTTAGGACCATGCCCTTGGCCGCGGTGGTCCAAGGTACGAACGTCGGCCACAGGATTCATGCGATAGGCCATGGCCCAAAGCAAGGCATCGGCATTGTCGGGATCAATGTCTTCATTGACGGCAATCACGATTTTTCCGCAATCGCCTTTGAAGAAAGCTGCACCATACAAGGCACGCCAAATTTCTGTTTTCGGTGTGGACTTTTCAAAGGTGACGATGGTGACGCGCAACAAACCTGTGAGCGGTTCATGCAAAGACACTTTCTTCACACCCCGAATGCCCAAAGAACTGCGCAGATGGGCCAAGAACAAGGGTTCGTAGGCCACCCGTTTGATCACACTCGATTCACTGGGTGCAACTTGGCTGATGTAGGAAGGAATCACGGGCTTCAATCGATGCGTGATGGCCGTAATTTTCATGGGCAAGTTGTATTCTTCCAATGCAACGTGACCATGTGATTCACCAAACGGTGCCTCGGGCTCCAACATGTCCAAATCAATTTGACCTTCGATCACGATCTCCGCTTGGGCGGGAACGCGCAAATCAACGGTGCGGCCTTTGGTGATTTGAATGGGGACTCCAGCCAAACCACCAGCGACATCAAACTCATCCATGCCAATCGGCAATTTTTGAGGGCCCATGAATGCAACAAAAGGTGGGCAACCCAAGACCACAGCGCACGGCATGGTTTTGTGACCTGCTTTTTTCCAAGCCTGGTAATGCAGGTAGCCTCCAGCCCCTCCCACGCGTGTGGCCATTCGAACAACCATGCGATCAGGTGCTTTCAAAGCGCAACGATAAGTGCCCATGTTTTGAACACCCGTTTCTGGATCCACCGTGATCACATTGGTTGCCGTCAGTGTCGGTGCACTGTCAAAACCGGGGGTTGAAATGGGGATCGGCAACATGTCCAAGCCATGGCCTTCGCCTTGTAAATCAGCGCCTTCGTGAACCACTTCTTGGCACTCAGCTTTCTCAACCATCTGAGGTGGAATGGGGTTGGCAATGGCCTGGTCCCAGCGTGCTTGAATGTCTTCAACAGTAGAGCCCATGCCAACGCTGTAAATTTCTCGGTTGGCAGCCAATGCGCCGACCACGACAGGAATGTCGTAGCGACGACCTTGCGCATTCACGATGTTGGTAAACAGAAAAGCTTTGCGCTCAGCTTCATCCATGCCCCCCACAAATTGCCAGCGGACCAATGGGTGAAGCTCAGAATCTTTGTCGATGGGACGATCGATGACTTGCAGCAAGCCTCGTTGTTTGAGTGTCTCCAAATGATCGTGAAGGTCGGGGTAACCGGTATGTGATTGACTCATGACTGCTAATTCAAAAAGAAGTTTCGATGATGCCCGTATTGTTTTTCAAATGCATCAGACCGAACCAGAGAAATACTCACACAGCAGGATGGCCAGTAACTGTCCAACCCATGGTTTCAGCCAGTTGGTCAATCGACTGCTCTGTGTCTTGGCCTTCTTTGAGCAACCATTCACAGAAGCCCTCGATCACTGGGCTTTCTTGTGCACTCAATGGGGCATTGGCGTAGTAGCGACGTTGACGTGCGCCTAACAGGCCAAAGGGTGCACACAATCGACCCGCAATGATGTCATCGGCCACTAAAAAGAGCGGCACCAACACCACACCCAAACCTTCTGCGGCAGCTTGCAGTGCGAAATACATCTGCTCAAACTGCAGGGTATGCGACACACGCAAATCTGCTTGACCCGCCATGGGCAGCCACTCTGACCATGCCATGGGCTCGGTGTCATAGCTGATCAAGGTATGGTCTTTCAAACTTTGTGGGTCAGTTAACTTGCCTTGCTCCAACAGATCGGGGTGACAAATCGGCACAATGGTTTCGGTCATGAATGGCACGGACAACATGCCGGGCAAAGGTTGATGCGCTCCCCGAATAGCCACATCGTAGACACGGTCCTCAAAATTGACGGTGGCGGTCGAGGTGGTGAGCTTGACCTCAACCCCACCTCGTCGCCTTTGAAAAGCTGAAATGCGAGGAATCAACCATCGCATGGTGAAGGTGGGAGGTGCACTGATTCGCAAAGCCGTGGGTTCGGTTTGCTCAAGCAATTGCATGGATGTCACGGCAATGCGGTCGAGCGCAGGTGTAACGGCTGCCAAAAAGGTTCGTCCTGCGTCTGTCAGGCTCAGCTGAGACTGCGCTCGATTGAACAAGGTGGTTCCCAGCCAAGTTTCCAACGTTGCCACCTGTTTGCTGACCGCACCGTGTGTGACAAAAAGTTCTTTGGCTGCTTTTGTGAAGCTAACGTGGCGTGCAGCAGCCTCAAAAGCGCGCACCGCATTCAATGGAGGAAGTTTTCTCATGCCGCCATCTTACATAAGCTTTAGATTTCTTGCTTGGATGTGAGTTTTCTTCAAAGTCCGTGAAATAAACTGATTTGCATCGCCCTCATAACGGGCAGAAACTATTTAGACACTCAAAGGAGTCCTGCGTGAGAAAAAGCAAGTTGTCGAAAAGGAGTGCCCGCGCATGAAAGCCGCACCCTTTGACTACGTGAGAGCTGACTCTCTGGCTCAAGCCTTAGAGACGCTTCAGCAACATGGTGGCGACGCCAAACTGATTGCGGGTGGCCAAAGCTTGGTGCCCATGATGGCCATGCGTCTTGCAAGGCCCTCCTGCTTAATTGACATTAACCGCTTGGACAGTCTCAAAAACATTCAAGTGCAAGATCAAATCGTGCAGTTGGGCGCAGGTGTCAGGCAGCGCGACTTGGAATTTCACCCTCAACTGTCGTCCCACCTGCCCTTGGTCGCCAAAGGCCTGAAATGGGTCGGCCACGAACAAACACGCAATCGCGGCACAGTGGGTGGCAGTTTGGCCCATGCAGACCCATCCGCAGAGCTGGCATTGGCGGCATTGGTATTGGATGTGAAATTGCAGCTTGAATCGCATGATGAAGGTGCAAGATCCCTGCAGGCGGCTGAATTCTTTTTAGGTCCGATGTTCACGGCCCTGAGCGAAACTGAGGCACTGACCGACATCACTTGGCCTGTTTGGCAAGGCGGCCGCATTGGCACTGCGTTTGAGGAAACGGCCATTCGAAAAGGTGACTTCGCCATGGCCTCCGCCGCATGTCAAATTCAGACGACAGCAGATGGTGCAATTTCAAGGATCAGTTTGGGCTTGGGTGGCGTGGATGGCACGCCTTTGGTCTACCCAGAACTGGCCGCATCACTGATCAAGCAACAACTGACGCCAGAGCTGGCCCAACACGTTGCTCACACAGCAGCTCAACAAAGCCAACCCGGCAGCGACATGCACGCATCTGCTGAGTACAGGAAACATTTGGCGCAAGCCTTGATGACACGCGCCTTGATGAGTGCCTACAAGCAGTCACTGGGTGTACAGGCCGAATAAAGATTGAAGATCATGAGTTCAACAACCCACATCGATAAAAAGTCGATACAAATTCAAGTCAATGGCGTCAAGCAACAGCGTCATGTCGAACCTCGCACCAGTCTGGTCGATTTCTTACGTGATGAACTGGGGCTGACGGGCACACACGTCGGCTGTGAACATGGCGTTTGTGGGGCGTGCACAGTCATGCTCAATGACGAACCCGTTCGTTCATGCTGCATGTTTGCCGTTCAAGCAGACGACATGCGTGTGACCACTGTTGAAGGCTTGGCACCCGAACGTGGCGTCATGACCAAAATTCAAGACGCCTTCTGCGAAAAGCATGCGTTGCAATGCGGGTATTGCACACCCGGCATGCTGATGGCATGCCATGCATTGGTTGCCGACAATCCACATCCCACAGAAAATCAAGTTCGCGAGGCCATCAGCAGCAACATCTGCAGATGCACAGGCTATCAACAAATCGTCGACGCTGTGATGTACGCCACAAAACCTGAGAACGTCTGACCATGAGCAAAACACCCTTTCGCTTCATTGGAAAACACCGCCGAGCGGTGGAACACAAACGCTTCGTGGTCGGCAAAGGTCGCTATGCCGCAGACATTCAACTGCCGGGCATGTTGCACATTGCGCTGGTCGCTTCACCCTATGCCAGCGCCAAAATCAAAAGCATCGATGCCGCAGAAGCCTTGGCCATGCCAGGCGTGCATGCAGTTCTCACAGGAGAAGAACTTTGCCAACACATCGATGCCATGTTGCCTGGGGTGGATGCGCCTCAAGTGACCCGCTTTCCTTTGGCATTTGATGTCACACGTTATGCGGGTGAATGGGTCGCTGCGGTGGTGGCAGACAGCAGGGCCTTGGCAGAAGATGCCGCAGAACTGGTCAATGTCGATTATGAGCAACTGCCCTGTGTTGTTGATCCACAAGAAGCCTTGAAACCTAACGCAACGCTGGTGCATCCTGCACACGGCAGCAACGTCATTTTCCACAGGAAGTTTGTTTGGGGCCCCGTTGAAGAAGACTTTGCCAAATGCGATCACCAACTCAGCTACCAAGTCAGCTGGGCACGCAATGCCACGGTACCGATTGAAACATTTGCAGTGGCTTGTCAATGGAACGATTCAACAGGCATTTTGGATGTTTGGGCATCCATTCAAATGCCCAAATTCCCTGATCAAGTGGCCAAGGCCTTGCGTTTGTCCGGCAATGATGTGCGCGTGCACTTTGACGTGGATGTGGGCGGCAGCTATGGCGTTAAACGTGGCTTGAAACATTCTGTTCTGGTGGGTTATTTGGCCAAAAAATTAGGCCGTCCCGTCAGGCTGGTTGAAGACCGCCTCGAAAACATGCGCGGCGGCGACATGCAGGGCCCTGACCGAGTTTTTGATGTCACGTTAGGCTTCCAAAAGAACGGTGAAATCAAATCGATGAAGATGCGCGCTGTAGACGATATCGGCGCCTATTCTGGAAGATCACCTCTCCAATTGGGCAAGCCCGTAGGCGCCATCGTTGGGCCTTATCGCATTCTGAGTGTGGAATACGATGCCATGGCCGTGATGACCAACAAGACGCCACAGGAAGCTGTTCGTGGATTTGGACAAGCACCCACCAACTACGCCCTCGAGACGGGCATCGACAAAGTCGCGCGCTTCCTGAACATGGACCGCATCGCCTTGCGTCGTGTCAATTTGATCGGCAAAGACGAATTTCCTTACCTCATCCCAAGCGGCACGCACTACGATTCAGGTGATTACGACACGGTGATGACCAAAGCATTGACCACAGCTGCCTTTGAGGACTTGGTGAAAGAACGCGATCAACTGCGTTCGCAAGGTCAATTGGCGGGCATTGGCATTTCTACTTGCTTAGAACCGTCTGGCGGCAACTCTTCGTTCGAGCCATTGTTCAACCCCAAGAACCAAACCACCACATGGATGGACTCGTGTTTGGTGCGCGTTGATTTGTCAGGTGCCGTCACGGCCTTGATGGGAACATCCACATCAGGACAAGCGCATGAAACCATGGTATCGACCGTGGTGGGTGAGGTCTTGCACCGTGAACCCGATGGCATTCGCGTCTTGCATGCAGACTCACTCAACGCCCTGCCCTCCAACAGCCCGGTCGGCAGCCGGATGGCCATTATGTTGGGTGGTGCGGCAGCGGGAGCGACCAAAAAAATCAAACAAAAACTGCTGAAAATTGCAGCCCACAACATGGGTATCGCCATCGAAGAATTGATCTATGAAGGCGGCCATGTTCATGCCCGTGGCAATTCCGCACAAACAATGTCATGGGATGCCTTGGTTGAAATTGCGCATCGCAAATTTCATCAATTGCCGGAGGGCATGGAGCCAGGTTTGCAAGAAAAATTCGTCTGGGAGGTGCCAACGGGTGGCATGTTGCCCACCGAAGACGGACGGGTGCAGATGTACCCTTGCCACTCGTTTGAATCGCATGTGGTGTTGGCGAGCATTGACCCAGAAACCTGCAAAGTCAGCGTTCGCAAATATGTTTGCGGACATGATTGTGGCGTGATGATCAGTCCGGATGTGGTGCATGGCATGACCTACGGCGGCATTGCCCACGGGTTGGGCGCTGCGTTGATGGAAAAATTTGCGTTTTCATCAGAAGGTCAATTGTTGTCAGGTACGTTCATGGACTACTTGTTGCCGTCTTCTGCAGAAGTGCCCGCCATCACCATCGTCGACCATTGCACGCCCTCACCGCTCACCGAGTTTGGCCAAAAAGGTTCTGGCGAAGCCGGCTATTTGGGCAGCCCAGCCGCCATCGCCAGTGCCGTCAACGACGCGTTGTCAACGCAAGGCGCCAAGATTGACCATTTGCCCATGACGCCTCAGGCCATTTGGAGCGCATTGAATGTTGCACGTGCCGCGCAAGCTTAAGAAGGACAACAGATTGAAATGACACATCACACTCAAACCCAGTTCATTCAAGGACCTGCTGGAAAAATTGCAGTTCACACACAAGGTCCTGAAAACGGTCCTGCGGTGGTTCTGACGCATTCCATCTTGTCGTCCAGCATGATGTGGTTGGAACAAGCGTACCTGCTTTCATCATCTGGTTGGCGCGTTATCGCCATCGACACACGAGGTCATGGTCAATCGGAATGTCAATCTGTGGCCTGCACCATGGACGATTTAGTGGCTGACACCATTGCAGTTATGGATGCTTTGCACATCGAAAAAGCACACTACATGGGGCTGTCATTGGGCGGCATGAGTGGCGTTGGCTTGGGTATTCAACACGCCAACCGATTGATCAGCATGGTGCTGTGTGATTGCAGAGCCGACATGCCCTCACCCATGGGCGATGTTTGGAACGACCGCATGACCAGCGCCATCAATGAAGGCTGCCAGTCCCTGGCCGTCGCCACCACAGAACGCTGGTTTGGGCTGCCATTCATGGAGGCCCATCCAGTAGTCGGTCAAGCATTTCGACAAACCATTGCAAGCACCACCGCATCAGGCTTTGTCAGCTGCGCACGCGCCATTCAGGGACTCAATTATTTGGAAGAGGTCTCGCACATCAAGGTTCCCACAACTTTGATTGTGGGCGCCAAGGATGGCCCCTTGCCACAGGCCATGCTAGAGATGCAGCAGCGCATTGAAGGCGCCAAAATGGAAATCATTCCAGATGCAGGTCACCTTCCCAACATCGATCAGTCAGTTTTATTCAACGCCGCAATGATGCGTCACTTTTTTCAAAACCCAGCATGGAGTCAAGCATGAGCGATCAAATTCAAATTCAACAAGATGGCCGCATTTTGCGCATCACTTTCAACCGCCCAGACGGCAATGGCGTTTCAGACAGCATGGCAGCAGCCTTGTCTGAAGCCGTTCTGAAAGCGCATGAAACATCGGACTGCGTTGTCCTTCGCAGTGTGGGGCCCGACTTCTGCACAGGCCGCGTTCGTGACGCAGACTTTCCACCTTCACCCGAAGCCTATTCACGCCGTCCTGAATACGACTCAATTTTCAATAGCTACAAAGCCTTGAGAAGCTGTTTGGTACCTGTCATTGGCGTCATCGAGGGCAAATGCATGGGATTTGGCACCGCCATTGCTTCATTGTGTGATGTGTCATTTGCCAGCGACAAGGCTACCTTCAACATCCCAGAAATTGCGCACAACGTGATGCCCACCATGGTGATGTCTGCCATTTACGACCGCATGAATCGCAATGCCATTTTGTACATGGCCTATTCGGCTGACTTCATCAACGCCGCACAAGCACAGTCCTACGGCATCATCAGCAATGTGGTGCCCGAAGCGCAATTGGATGCAGAGTTGACTCGATTCTGCGACTTACTGCTCAGCCGCCCTCGCCCAGCCATTTTGGGATTGAAGGAGTACTTGCGTGTTGCACCACGCATGGACGAACAAGGTGCCATTGACTACGCCCGCAGTTTGCACTCCATGGTGAACACTTCCGCCGCCATGAAGAAAAAAGCCCATTGATTGAGACATCATAGAAAGCACAAAGATCATGGAAATATTGGGCCAACAACTGATTGCAGCACCGCGCCAAAAAGTGTGGGATGCATTGAACGACCCGGCAATTTTGAAGGACTGCCTACCTGGCTGTGAATCGGTCGAACGTGTCACACCAGACGAATTCCGAGTCATCATCAAAACAGCCATTGGCCCCTTGAAGGCACGCTTCCAAGGCTCTCTGAAAATTGCAGAAGCGTTGCCACCTGAATCTTGTGTCATGCAATTTGAAGGCCAAGGGGGTGCAGTGGGTTTTGGCAAAGGCACATCCACGGTCACACTCAAGGAAGTCACTGATGGCACTGAATTGTCCTATGAGGCCAAAGCGCAAATAGGTGGCAAATTGGCACAAGTCGGTTCACGCTTGATAGACAGTGTGGCCAAGAAAATGGCTGACGACTTTTTCAAAGCGTTCCAAAATGCACTGTCACCACAAGCGCGCGTCAGTCCATCGGCAACACCTTCAAGTGCAACTGCATCAGCCGTGCCAGCAGCGCCGACATCCGTACCACCGCCATCAACAACGTCAACAGACGAGACAAGGGTACCGGCTTGGTGGCTTTTTCCTGCAGCCCTTCTGGGTGCTGCGCTCATGCTGGCTAGCTCACGCTGGATGCATTGATCTTTTGGGCCAATCGTTTGAAGGAGTTCAATCATGCGTCAGTATTTCAACGAGCACCAGAACATGAAGCAATGCATTGTCAAAACATGGCAATGCGGCGGAATGCTTTTGAAGGGTTTGGCATTTGCAGCTTTGTCACTGCCAGCCATGTCTCAAATCACCAGTTCTACCGCAGCGGGGACGGCAGCAAGCACCTTGATGCAGTACGAAAAAGCGGACCGCTCAGACAAACTTCTGGAGGCTGCCAACAAAGAAGGCACCTTCACGCTTTACACCGCATTCAGACCGCAAGATTTGCCACTCATTTTGGCCCCCTTCGAAGCCAAATATGGCATCAAAGTCAAAGCCTGGCGCTCAGGCAGTAACAATGTAACTCAGCGCGTTGTGCGGGAGGCCGCTGGCAAAAAACCAGAGGTGGATGTCATCATGATGCCCGCCAGTGAAATGGAGGCGCTCTACCGCGAGAAATTGTTGCAGCCTGTCTACTCACCTTTGACCAAAGATTTAATCCCGAGCGCTGTTTCGACACACAAAAATTGGTCAACAGTCTTCATGAATGTGACCGTGCATTCTTACAACACCCAACTGATCAAAAAAGAAGACTTGCCTAAAACCTACAACGATTTGTTAGATCCCAAGTGGAAGGGCAAGTTGGGGGTGGAATCTAAAGCTGAAGAGTGGTACAGCAAAGTTGTGTCCGTGATGGGCGAAGAAAAAGGGACCAAATATTTCCGAGAATTGGTGGCCAAGAACGGCATGTCTGCCCGCCTCGGCGCATCGCTGCTGCACAACTTGGTCATCGCAGGTGAAGTTCCCTTGGCCATGACGGTTTACATCGATCTACCTGAGAAAGACAAGCGCGCAGGTAAACCGGTTGATTGGTTTGCATTAGACCCTGTTGTGGCCCAAGGCTTCAACATGTCAATAGCACAAAAGGCCCAGCATCCACACGCGGCACTGCTGTTTTACGACTACATGCTGTCACCCGAAACACAAAAACTTCTGGCGTCACTTCACTATTACCCAGCCAGCACCAAAGTCACGAACCCTTATCCCAACATGAAGATCGAAGTGATTGACCCCGTCGTCACGATGGACACATTTGCAAAGTGGACCAAATCCTTTGATGACGTTGTGATTAAAAACTCAAGCTCAAAATAAACCATCAACTGACATATGAAAAATAGCACTACCACCTCGTCAAAAACGGTCAAAGCGACAAGCAAGTCCAGCGCAAAAAAATCGCAACGCGCTTACCGCGATCTCCACGAACATTTGGCAGAGCTGGACAAACAAGGCTTATTGGTCACGATTGACCGTCCCATTAACAAAGACACGGAATTGCATCCTTTGGTGCGTTGGCAATTTCGCGGAGGCATTGCTGAACCTGATCGCAAAGCATTTTTATTTACCAACGTGGTCAACGGCAAAGGTAAGAAATACGACATTCCAGTGGTGGTCGGCGCATTGGCGGCCACTCGCAAAATTTACAGTGTGGGCATGGGGTGCGAGATTGAAGACATCGGCAAAACTTGGAGTCACGCCATTGCCAACCCCATCAAGCCTAATGTGCTCAAGGAAGCTCCTTGCCAAGAAATTGTGGTTCAAGGCAAGGAACTCTTAAAACCTGGCAAAGGCGTCGACAGTTTGCCAATCCCCATTTCAACACCTGGTTGGGATAACGCGCCCTACACCACACTGTCTCAGTACATCTCCAAAGATCCTGAAACAGGAATTCAAAACATGGGCATTTACCGAGGTCAGGTGAAGTCTCCTACGCGTTTGGGCATGAATCCTTCGTTGGAAAATCAGCCAGGCATTTACACACATTGGGAAAAAGCCAAAGCCAAAGGTGAGAAGCTGCCTGCTGCAATCATCTTGGGTTGCCCGCCCTGCGTCGCCTTCACTTCAGCACAAAAACTGTCTGAAGATACAGATGAATTGCACGTCGCCGGTGGTTTGGCAGGAGCCCCCATCAATGTGGTGAAGTGCAAAACTGTTGATTTGCTGGTGCCTGCAGAAGCAGAGATTGTGATTGAAGGCTACATCAATACAGAATGGCTGGAACCTGAAGCACCATTTGGCGAATCACATGGCCACGTGAACTTGCAAGAGTTCAATGCCTACATGGAAGTGACAGCCATTACACGCCGCAAAGACGCCATTCTGACGTCCATTATTTCTCAGGTCACCCCCTCTGAATCCAGTCTGATTAAGCGCGTGGCGCTTGAGCCGGTCTTCCTCAATCACTTGAGCAAAGCCATGGGCATCAAGGGTGTCAAAAAAGTGCTGATGCACGAGCCTCTGACCAATTTGCGCAAAGTGATCTCAATTGTGGTGGACCGCAAAATGCCGCAAACTGAAGTGTGGCGAGCCTTGTACGGTGCAGCATCCCTTCTGCGCTCTGGTGGAAAAATGGTGATTGCGGTCAACGAGGACATCGATCCAGACAATGCTGATGCGCTGTTGTGGGCCATGAGCTACCGCGCCAATTTTGCACTCGATTTGCAAGTACTCCAAAACCGTGACCCAGGGCACGGGCCACGCAGTCCTCGTAACGGCGGCATGGATTCTTCACTGTTGATCGATGCCACGCTGAAGGATGATTTCCCGCCCATCGCGTTGCCAAAAAGAGAATTCATGGAAAACGCCAAGGCCATTTGGGAAGAGTTAGGTCTGCCCAAACTGAAGCCAGAGGCGCCTTGGTTTGGCTACTCTCTAGGTGACTGGAGCGAACGCAATGAGCAAATGGCGCAACGGGCGGTCAAAGGCGATTACTTCATCACAGGTGAAGAAATTGCCAAGATGCGCCGCAAAGACGTGGCAATGAACACTGAAATCAAGCATGTCATGGACGATGAAGGTCGCAAAGCACTGCCCGAAAAGTCCAAAGCCAAAACGCAGACAAAGACACCTGTTAAGACGACGGTCAAAATCGTCGCAAAACCTGCGGCGAAGACAAAGGCAGGCGTCGTGGTGAAGAGAAAAACAACAAAGAAATGATTGGATGAGGTGACACATGGAAAGCGCGAAGCACAACAAAGAACTGACAGAGGTGGGCAAAGGCACACCCATGGGCAATTTGATGCGCCGCTACTGGCAGCCCATTGGCGCCCTCGTCGAACTCGAAAACAAATGGACCAAGAGAATTCGACTTTTAGGGGAAGACCTCGTCTTGTTCAAAGACCGTCAGGGACGCTTGGGACTGATTGCTGAACAGTGTCCTCACCGACGTGCATCTTTTGCACACGGCATTCCGACACAAGATGGAATTCGCTGCCCCTATCATGGCTGGGAATACAACGCACAGGGCAAATGCATCAATCAACCGAATGAACAAGACAAATGCGCTTTCAGAGACAAGGTCAGCACCGATGCTTACCCTGTAGAAGAAATGGGAGGCATGCTTTGGGCATACATGGGACCCCAGCCACAACCTTTGTTGCCGCGCTGGGATGGCTTCGTGGCAGAAGGCACCATTCGAATCATGGGACGCACGATCTTGCCCGCCAACTGGTTGCAGATCATGGAGAATTCGCTTGACCCTGTGCACACAGAGTGGTTGCATGGTCATCATTACGAATTCTTGAAAGAACAAGAAGGCGTGAAAGTGGCCATCAGCGCGCGCCATCTCAAAATTGACTTCAAAGAATTTGAATACGGCATGACCAAGCACCGGTTACTTGAGGGCCACTCGGAAGATGGCGATGACTGGAAAGTTGGCCACCCTATCGTGTTCCCCAACATGCTGGCCGTTGGCAATGGCGATGAAAAGTCTCGCTACTACTCTTTCCAAATGCGCGTCCCTGTCGATGACACGCACACCATGCACCTTTGGTTCAATGCCTACGTCCCCCCTCAGGGCGTCGAGGTCCCCAAGCATCTCCTAGAAAAAGTCCACACCTACGAAGTTCCTTATTTGGATGAGACAGGTGAGTTCATCGTAGACAATGTCGATGGACAAGACATGATGGCTTGGGTCAGCCAAGGCCCCATTGCCGATCGAACCCAGGAAAATTTGGGCGCCACAGACAAAGGCATTGTGATGTACCGTCGAATGCTCAAGCGAGAAATGCAAAAAGTGGAAGCAGGCATTGATCCCATGGGCTTGGTTCGCGACAGCGCCAAGAACAAACAAATCGATTTGCCCAATGAAAAGAAAAAACACCACAACAGTGATGGCTTTACGAGCTTCATGATGCGCACACATGCCAAGTACTCCCCCATTGCAAATGATTTGTCAAAATTATTTGAACCTCACCTGCACACAAAGTAATGTCTATGACACTGAACGAACTCAAACAGCGCCTGATTGATGCAGGCCATATTCTGGAGAATGCAGGTCAAGGTGACCTGACACGTGGCCATGTGTCAATCAGATCACCAGACGATCCATCGGTTTTCATCATGAAACCGCACAGTTTTGGTTTTGATGAAATCACACTCGAGAACATTGTGGTGTGCAACATGGCAGGAGAGAAAATTGACGGCGGCGGAAGACGGCACAGCGAGGTTTTCATTCACTCCGAAATTTACAAAGCAAGACCCGACGTGAACAGCGTGATTCACACGCACCCCACCTACGCAGTTGCGTTGTCTGCAACCGGCCAAAACCTAGAGCCCATCAGCCAGCCAGCCGTCGCTTTTGCCGACGGCCTGCCCTACTTTAGCCGCGCCATTGATTTGGTTCGCAGCCAAGATCTGGGGGCTGCTGTGGCGAAGTCTCTAGGGCAACATAAAGCCGTTCTGCTGAGAAATCATGGTGCAGCCATCGTAGGCGCCAACGTAGAAGAAGCCACCATCTTGTCAATCATGCTAGATAACGCTTGCCAAATTCAATTGGCCACCATGGCTGCTGGCGGTATTGGCGAGAAATTCACACCTGAGCAGGTCAGCAAACTTCACCATGACATCACGCGTCCAGAACAGTATGTGATTAATTTCGAATACTTGAGAAGACGTGCACTTCGCCAACTCGGCCACTGAAATTTTTTCAAGGACACGCCATGTCGCAACGAAAGAACTTGCTTCTTGCCACTTTGTTATTCGCACTGTTCGTCACTGCGAACGCACAAGTTATCGAGCCTGCAAAGCCGATGTCTGTTGCAGAGATGGCGGTGTACCAAGGTCCAGACCGACAAACGAAACTGCTGGAAGGCGCCAAGAAAGAATCGGGGCTTTCTGTGTACCACACCTATCCCGCACTGACCAACCTCATGAATGAGTTCGGCAAAAAGTATGGCATCAAGGTCAAGTCATGGCGTGCAGGGTCAGAGGCAGTTTTGCAAAGAGTCACCAGTGAAAGTCGTGGCAACAAATTTGACGTCGACATCGTTCAAAACAACGCACCAGAAAATGAAGCCGCCTTCCGTGAAAAACTGTTACTCGAGGTGAAGTCACCGTATCAAAACGATTTGCTGCCGCAAGCTGTTCCGACACACAAACAATGGGTCGGCATTACGCTGGACATTTGGACCGCCGCTTACAACACGGACAAAATCAAAAAAGAAGACTTGCCCAAAACATACAAAGATTTGTTAGATCCCAAATGGAAGGGGCAATTAGGCATCGAAGGAAACAACCATGCTTGGTTTGGTGCCTTGATGGCCCAAATGGGTGAACAAGAAGGTCAAAAATTATTTGCCAACATCGCGAGTACCAATGGCATGTCCAATCGCAAGGGGCACTCTCTGCTTACCATGATGGTCTCCTCAGGCGAAGTCCCTTTGGCACTGACGGTGTACAGCTGGAACCCCGAACAGCTGAAAATCAAAGGTGCCCCTGTTGAAGGTTTGGCGCTGCAACCTTTGATGGCACAACCCAGCACCATCGCCATGCTTAAAAAAGCACCCAACCCCTACACAGCTTTGCTGTTTTATGACTACATTCTGTCTGAAGGTCAGAAACAACTCTTTGACTTGAAGTTTGTACCGACCAGCAAAAAATACGAGCTGCCATTTCCCAAGGTTCCCTTGAATTTCATTGACCCTGCAATGGCTTTGGACCAGCAAGCCAAATGGTTCAAAATGTTCGAAGACACCGTGATCAAACGAGCCAAATAATTGTCTTCCAACGTCTCTCCCCACACTGAGGACGCTTTGCGTATCGCCATCGTCGGATTTGGCGCGGCGGCGCAAGCGTTTGTGCCAGCCATCCAAGCGAATCACGACTTTGAGTTGGTCGCCATTGTTGAAAACAACTTGACCGTTCAAGACGCAGCGAAGCAACTTGGCGTGCCCGTTTTCAGCCAACTCGCTGACTTGAAAAAAATCCAAAATCTGGATGGGGTCTACATCGCAACACCCACGCCATGCCATGCTGCGCAGTCCATCGAAGCATTTGCGAGCGGTTGGCATGTGTTGGTTGAAAAACCCATGGCATGCAATGCTGCGGAAGCCTTGCGCATGGTGACGGCGGCCAACCAGTACGGTAAGTCG
Organism: uncultured Limnohabitans sp.; assembly: GCA_937928195.1. Lineage (GTDB taxonomy): Bacteria > Pseudomonadota > Gammaproteobacteria > Burkholderiales > Burkholderiaceae_C > Limnohabitans_A. The sequence goes on along the minus strand of CALEYZ010000022.1, from coordinate 8,471 downwards.
CTCACGGTTGGTCACTCGCACAGTTTTGATGCGCCCATTCAAGCCATGAAAAAAATCATTGACAGCGGCGAATTGGGTGCAGTGCAAATGGTCAACACCTGGTGTTTAACGGACTGGGTCTACCGCCCAAGACGCGCCGAAGAGCTCGACCCAACTTTGGGTGGTGGCGTCACCTTCAGGCAAGGCGCACATCAAATTGACATTTTGCGAGCACTGTGCGGTACCAAGGTGCAAACCGTGAAAGCCAAAGTTTTCAACACAGATCCCTTGCGCAACACCATTGGTGCACACAGCATCTATTTGGATTTTGAAAATGGTGCAGCTGCAACCGCCATTTACAACGGCTATGCAGGCTTGTCCAGCATGGATTGGACGCAAAACGTTTCAGAATGGGGTTTTGCGCAAAGTGCAGAAACTCGGCCTTGGAAAAGACGCCCCATGCTTCAAGCAAGTGCGGAACAGGAATTACTTGCAAAGCAAGAGCGTGCAAAAACCGCCATTCCAGGCCAAGCCCCCCTGCAGCCACATTTTGGCCTCACCATGGTCAGTTGTGCCTTGGGAGACATGCGGCAAACCCCAGAGGGCCTACTGCTGGCAACGGCATCAGGCGAACGTGAGATCAAACTATCCTCTCGCCAAAGCCCTCGTGATTTGGTGTTGGTCGAACTGGCGCAGGCTTGGCGTGGCGGCGCTCTCAACGGACATGATGGGCGCTGGGGCTACGAAAATCTTCGAGTTTGCGAAGCGGCCATCGCGTCTGCACAAAGCGGTCGTGAATGGGTTTTGAAAGATTAATCCCAGGGTGAATCGGGCAAAGGCCATCCAAGCAATTCAGCCAGCCGGCTTACCACCCAAAAAGATTCGACCGCATTGAGCAGCTCAGACTGCGCCATCAGTCCCCGCCAACATTTCTCCAAGGCATCGTCTTCTGTGATCCCCAGCTGAAATTGCTGTGTGCTGACAGTATCCATCAACATGTGGGCCAGATCTTCACACAACTCATAGCGCTTCGTTAATTCATCACGCGGCAAACTGGGCTTGTGCTGATGCGGCTTTAGGTACAGCATCATGAACGATTCAGGCAGCTGACTTTGATTTTCCTCGTACATGCTAGGCTTGTCGCATCAATTGAATTTGCATCACATGTAGTCGATGATCACTTGTCCAAAACCAGAACAGCTGACTTGGGATGCACCTTCCATGAGACGGGCAAAATCATGGGGAACACGCTTGCTCTGAATGGCATCTTCCATGGCCCGAATGATGATGTCAGCCGCCTCCGTCCACCCCATGTAACGCAACATCATTTCAGCCGACAGAATTTCAGAGCCTGGATTCACATAGTCCTTGCCCGCAAATTTGGACAGTACGTCAACCGTTGCTTCAAAGCAGGCCACGCTGTCTGACATATTGGCACCTGGCGCAATGCCAATACCACCGACTTGCGCAGAAACAGCATCCGAAATGTAATCGCCATTCAAATTAAGCGTTGCAACGACCGAAAACTCTTGCGGTCGCATCAGAATTTGTTGCAAGAAGGCATCCATCGCGATGTCTTTGATCGTGATGGTTCTACCAGTTTTGGGGTGTTTGACGCCACACCAGGGGCCATCGTCAATGAGCGTTGCACCAAATTCTTCTTGGGCCAATTCATAGGCCCAGTCGCGAAAAGCACCTTCGGTGTACTTCATGATGCCGCCCTTGTGAACCACTGTAACGCTGGGCTTGTCGTGGTCGATGGCGTACTGAATGGCCTTGCGCACCAATCGTTGAGTGCCTTCCCTGGAAACTGGTTTGATGCCAATACCAGAGCTGGCAGGAAATCGAATGCTTTTGGCACCTAATTCTTGCGTCAGAAATGCAATGAGCTTTTCAGCCTCTTTGCTATTGGCTGCGTACTCAATACCTGCATAGATGTCTTCAGAGTTTTCTCTGAAAAGCGTGATGTTGGTTTTTTCTGGCGCACGCACAGGTGATGGCACGCCCTGAAAGTAACGCAAAGGACGCAGACACACATAGAGATCGAGCTCTTGCCGAAGTGCCACATTCAAAGAACGCATGCTGCCACTTGCCGGCGGACTTAAAGGGCCTTTGATAGACACCACATAATCCCTCAAAGCGGACAGCGTCTCTGCGGGCAAATAAACATCAGGCCCATACAGTGCCACGGCTTTGTCTCCCGCAAACACCTCCATCCAATGGATGGTGCGAGCGCCTTTGTAGGCTCTTTGCACCGCCGCATCGACCACGGTTTTCATGACGGGCGTGATGTCCACCCCCGTGCCATCCCCTTCAATGAAAGGAATGATGGGGTCATGGGGAACGTTCAAGCTGTTGTCGGGATTGACGGTGATGGGCTTACCTTGTGCAGGTATCTGAATATGTCTGTACATGGAACTGGTCTCCGTTGTTTCATTCTAGCCACAAATCAGTCACAATCCCTCTAGATTCGACCCTCCTCACCAAGCACACCCTTATGGCTTCAATTCACTTTCTGCAAGTTCTGCGCGCAGCACAAAAGCAATCGCTTCAAAGCGTCATTCTCTTTTTGTTGGCCAGCATGGTCAGCTTCGTGGCCCCTGCACAAGGTGTGCCTCAGACACAACTTTCAAGAACCACGCTGAATGCCGGCATGCACCTCCTGCAAGTTCAGTTGGCGCAAGATTTTGAGCAACGACAAACTGGCTTGATGTGGCGTAAAGAAATGCCTCAAAATGAAGGCATGCTCTTCATTTTTGAACAAGCAGGGGTTCAATGTTTTTGGATGCGCAACACGCTCCTCCCACTGACCGCTGCATTTGTGGCGGATGATGGCACCATTGTCAATTTAGCCGACATGAAGCCGCTGAATGACAGTTCACATTGCTCTCACAAACCTGTGCGTTTTGTATTGGAAATGAACCAAGGCTGGTTTGCAAAACGCAATATTCAAGCAGGATTCAAGTTGACTGGGCCCGTTTTTACAAAGTAAGAAAAAGCACCCTGCCCTTAAACACCCCAAACAAGGTCAGCCGATTTGTCTTGGCAAGTTTTGAGCATTTTCAGCATCGGCTGACAGCGTTGCCGCAAGGACACCAGTTTTGGATCTTGCAGCCCTTCGGACTCTTCCACCTCGATCGCACGCGCAAGTGCATCCATGGCGTGTTGAATTTGTTCTGCCAAAAAAATTCCTTTGATCTGGTCCTCGCGCCCCATGATTTTCAACAAGCGCTTGGCATCTGGTTCAAGCATGATGAGGTCACCGGTGACCTTGGATTTGAATTTGTAGAGCATGTTGGAATGTCCCGTTTGCAATTTCATCGAACACAGTAATAACTAAAGTCCTGTCCAGGAAATTCAGAAACCGATCGCACAGGGGAAGGATTGGGCAGATCTGGTGCCATGACCATGTTGCCAGCCATGGCCCATAACTTTCCGCGTGAACAGGTCACGCCACCATTCCAATCCCCCAGATTGGACAGGTACTCATACTCCTCTTCAGTAGGAAGTCGTGCTTGCATGGCTTTGCATGCCATTTCTGCCGACCTGGGTGAAGGTGCACGACCAATGGCGCCACCCGGTGACCCCAAAAGTTCTAAGCTTCGCTGACCCATTTTGATTTTGGAAGGAAATTGAGTTTGCTGAAATGTGTCGAAAACTTGCTGGCCAATGGACTGCATCACCTGCTCTGGGAAACCCTGCGCCTGAAAATGGTAGGTGTTGCCGCACGATAAATCGATGTGCAAGGTGACCAGGAGATCTCCACGGCAAGTTGGCGCGTAGGCATAAGTACCATACGCAACCCCTGACAATGAACGCATGACTTGAGGATCCCAAACCGCCTGTTTCTGTGGATCTTTCAGTTGCTTTAACAACTCGTTCAGAGGTGCTGGATTGAAAAAATTAAAACGCCGAGTTTGAGGGCGACGGTCCTGATAAACCTTGTCCACAGCAGCTTTCAGCGAGCCTGCCAGCATCACATCCATGCCAGGACTGCTGCTGGCCACCTTCCGTTGCTGATTCACTTGATCGTCCATCGCACTGAGCAAAGCCACCAAATTGCGTGAATCAACACCCTCCCGCAACAGGCTTCGAACTGTTTGCGTCAACTCCCCCATCTGTTCACGCTTGGTTCGACCATACGCATCGTGATATTCACACAGGTCTTTGCCTCGCGTGAAGGGGATTCTGGGCCAAATATTGACGACGGCAGGAGGCGCTGCCGCCCCAGACACGGCGACAGAAACACCGCTGGATGGCGATTGCGCGAAAGCAGAAACGCCCCATGACAGGATGAGCAACATTAAAAAAGCGTTCAATCTGGACATACCGAGCTCTACCCTCTGAATAAATTCTCACAGGAACAAATATATAGTACACCTCCATGAACCTTCAAGATCGTTTCTTAATGGCCGGTGTCATGGGTTGGCCCGTGATGCACTCCCGATCCCCGCTGATGCACAACCATTGGTTTGCCCAAGAAAAACTCAAGGGTGTCTATGTTCCTCTGGCCATCCAGCCAGAGAATTTAGAGCGCGCTTTGCGCAGCCTGCATGCATTGGGTTTTTCTGGTTGCAACCTGACCATTCCGCACAAGCAAAAGGCGCTTCAAATCGTTGATGAGATTGATTCTGTGGCACTCAAAATGGGGGCCATCAGCTGTGTTGCGGTCAAAGATGACGGTCGCCTGGTGGGCAGCAACAATGATGCGGCTGGTTTTATTCGCAATGTGAAAGAATTTCAGCCAGACTGGCAAGCCAGCAAAGGCCCCATTGTGGTCATCGGTGCTGGCGGCGGCTCTCGAGCGGTATGCCAAGGATTGATACAGGAAGGTGCCACAGAAATTCGACTGGTCAATCGCCATCTTGAGCGCGCACAGATCATCCAAGCAGACTTAGGTGGCCCCATTCAAGCCTACGCATGGCAAGACCGGGCAGACCTCATGGCGGATGCAAGCATGGTGGTCAACACCACGAGTCAAGGCATGGTAGGACAAACACCGCTGGACATTCAACTCGACAAATTGCCCATCAGCGCTTTGGCCACCGACATTGTCTACACCCCTTTAGAAACGCCCTTTTTGAGACAGGCGCGACTGCGCGGCAATCCAATCTTGAATGGCTTAGGTATGCTGTTGCACCAAGGCCCTCTCGGTTGGAAGGCATGGTTTGGCATTGAGCCCAAAGTGACCCCTGAACTGCGAAAGTTACTCGAGCAAAGTCTGAGCTAAGTCAAGCGACAGATCGCATGCATCACTTCAATTTGGCTTTGAAGTGGTCCCAGCAACGCTGAAACAAGGCGTCATTCCACAATTTTTCGCGGCACATTTGAATTTCGTGCTCGCTGAATGCATAAGGGGTACCCAATTGCATGGCCATGTATTGACGATGTGCATTCTCTTCCATGTAGCTGGCCAGCACAAAAGCTTCACGAATGCTTTGCCCAACGGTCACAGCACCGTGCGACTTCATCAAGGCAGCGGGTCGATCTCCCAAAGTGGCCGCCAAACGATCGGCCATGGGCTTGTTGTTGATGGAATTGGGTGAATCTAACAAAGGGACAGGGTAAACCAACGAGCCCTGTCCATACACTGGCAAGTAATCTTTTCCCGCCATGGTCAGGTAGGTCGACCACTTGGGATGGGCATGCACAACCGCCTTCAAATCAGGGCGTGCACGGTAGATGCCCGCGTGCAAATGGAATTCCAACGGGGGTTTACCGTTGCCCTCCACCACCTGCCCGTCCATGTCAATCGTACAGATGTCGTCCACTGTTAACTGACTTCTTTGACACGATCCTATGTTGATCAACATCTGATTGTTGGGCAAGCGAATACTGGCATGGCCGTTGTAGTCAATGATGTCTTGCGATTCCAACATGCGAATGCAATCAACCAATTGCTGCTTGAGTTCAAGTGTGTCAGTCATGGTGCCGTGCTTTCCTCAAAAGATATCAAAGGCCAGTGAACGAAGGCTTCGTCATCAAATGACGACTTTGGTCATCATGCCTTGGGGAAAAATTTCTTCAGGTGTGAACTCCCGATGGGCAATGCCTTGTTGGAAGGTGTACTTGGCCATCAACTCCCATGTGGGACGATTTTCTTCAATGCCATAGGGAAACGTATCACCTTCGAACTTGTCACGCATTTTTCGTGCGTAGGTTGCCAGCCAAGGCAAGGGGTAACGCGAAACCGCCGGATCCATCAAGCGTTCAATGCTGCGTCGCTTGGATTCCAAGAAGGCGTTGAACAAATTGCGAGGTACCCATGGGTGTTCTTCCACCACGCTTTTTTTCATGGCGATGATGTGCATGATGGGCCAAACTTTCGTTTTGGCAAAATACTCATCTTCCATGTCCAGAAAATCTGGAAACAGACGGACCACATCGGGGTGGCCCTCCAGGAAACAAGTGGGTGGACGCGCAATGATGGCGCAATCAATTTCGCCTGAAGCCAACATTTCACTGAGTGATTTGTCTGCCACTCGGGTTAATTGAACGCCTTCTGGCAAGCTGATTTCGACCTTCTCTTCACGTCCCGGGGCATTGGCACCCGCTTGGTACCAATGGACATCTTGGAGTTTCACGCCCATGTCGTTGTGCAACCAACCGCGCATGTAAACAGCGGCCGAATGCGCCCACTCTGGTGAGCCTACTTTTTTGCCAATCAAATCTTTCACCGATTTGATGCCAGACTTTTTATTCACATAGAAGGAACTGAATCTGAACAGACGAGAGCACACAATGGGCAAACCGATGATGTCACTGTCAGGACGTGTCACTTGGGTGGTGAACTTGGCAAATGAAAGTTCGGAAATATCGAACTCGCGATTGGCCGTGAAACGCGCAAAGCATTCGTGATGGCCCAAATTCAGCCAATTGAGATCAATGCCCTCAGGTTTCACGAAACCCATGCGGATGTCGCGGAAGTGATCGTAATCGGTGGTTGCAATCGACAGGTTGAGGCGTGTCATGAAATAACTTTCAGATTCTGAAAAAAGTGCTTTCAGTTTATCTGAAGCCCTCAGCCCCCTTGTGAGAGCGAGGCACAAGCACTCAACTAAAAACGCTCTGAACTGGCCAAATGCCAATATTTCGAAAACACACCTTCTGGCAACTGACCTTCAAGCAATGCGCCTTCATTCACACTGGGCATCAAATCGGCCAAGTTTTGAATCTCGTGCTCGCTGAGCCTTCGCATGATGTGCCGCAAACTGAGTTCTGAAGGACTTGCAAGTCCCGTTGCTTGCAACATTTCGCGCACAGATTCCAAAGTTTGAAGGTGAAAATTTCTCACACGATCAGATTTGGTCGGCACCACCAATGCCACTTGTCGGTGAGGGTCTTGGGTGGTCACGCCAGTTGGGCAATTGCCGGTATGACAGGTTTGCGCTTGAATGCAGCCCAACGCAAACATGAAACCGCGGGCGCTGTTGCACCAATCAGCGCCCAAAGCCAGTGTTCGAATCACATCAAAACCACTGATGATCTTGCCACTGGCACCGACTCGAATGTGTTGTCGTAAATTCAAACCAACAAGCGTGTTGTGAACCAGGCGCAAGCCCTCCAGCATTGGCATGCCCATGTGGTCTGTGAATTCAACAGGCGCGGCACCTGTGCCACCTTCTGCGCCATCGACCACGATAAAGTCTGGACAGATGCCCGTTTGCTGCATGGCCTTTGCAATGCCAAACCATTCCCATGGATGGCCAATGCACAGCTTGAAACCAACAGGCTTACCCCCACTGAGTTCGCGCAATGTTTGCACAAACTCAATGAGACCCAAAGGTGAATCAAAGCTGGTGTGCGCTGCCGGTGATACGCAATCGACACCGACGGGTACACCTCGAGCCTCTGCAATTTCGGGAGTCACTTTGGGACCAGGTAACACCCCGCCATGTCCCGGTTTGGCGCCTTGACTGAGTTTGATTTCAACCATCTTGACTTGGGGTGATCGCACATTCTCAACAAAACGTTCTGGACTGAAGTGGCCCGTTTCATCGCGGCACCCAAAATAACCCGAACCGATTTCCCAAATCAAATCGCCACCGTAAGTGCGGTGATGACGCGAGATCGATCCCTCGCCTGTGTCGTGCGCAAAGCCACCCAACTTGGCGCCTTGGTTCAACGCCATGATGGCATTGGCACTGAGCGCACCAAAACTCATGGCAGAAATATTGAACAAACTCATGCTGTAGGGTTGCGTGCAGGCACTGCCACCCACCATCACGCGAAAGTCATGGCTTTGCAACACCGAGGGTGCCATCGAATGGTTGATCCATTCATAGCCAACAGCACGCGTGTCAAGTTGGGTACCAAAAGGACGCTTGTCAGACTGCCCCTTGGCGCGCGCGTAAACCAAAGAGCGTTGTGCGCGAGAAAAGGGTGCGGCTTCTGTTTCTGACTCTAAAAAATACTGACGAATTTCTGGGCGAATCGTCTCGAACATGAAACGCAAGTGCCCAATGATGGGGTAGTTGCGCAAAATCGCATGC